>DATKFU010000069.1:0-21365 GCA_035511215.1 Bryobacteraceae bacterium
GAGCGGTGGAGGGCGATTACCAGGATGCGCAGCCGCGCGTGTATTGGGTGGATGCGGTGGCCTCCGGCGCGCGCCTCACGCGGTGGTCGAAGTTTCCGGGGGCGGTCACCGGATACACGGTAACCGAGGAGGGCGGCCTGCTAGTGACAGGACGCCTGGGAACCGAGGTGCAGGTCTATCGCGAAGAGCCGCACGTGTTCGTAAAGCAGTCGGGACGGTCGGGCACGTATGAGCGCATCTCGGCTGCGGCGCGCGCCGCCAGTGTGGCGTTTGTCCACTCGACGTTGACCGAGCCGCCGGAGGTTTATATCGGCGAAAACGTGGCGGACGCGCATGCGATCACGTCGTTCAACCGCCTATTCACGGAGCGGGCTCTGCCCGAGGGGCAGCCCTACCACTGGACCGCGGACGACGGCGTGACGGTGGAAGGCATGCTGATTTATCCGCCGGGCAAGCTGGGCGAGAAGAATTTGCGCATGCTCACGCTGATCCACGGCGGACCGGGAGATGCGGACGGCAACCACTTCGAGGCCGACTGGTATCAATGGGGGTCGCTGGCGGCGACGCAAGGATGGCTGGTGTTCGAACCGAACTATCGCGGCTCGATCGGATATGGCGACCAGTTCACGCTGGGAATCATTCCCAACATAGTCTCGAAGCCGGGCAAGGACATTCTGGCAGGCGTGGAGGCGCTGGTAAAGGACGGCATCGCCGATCCGGACAACCTGACTATCGGCGGTTATAGCTACGGCGGCTATATGACTAACTGGCTGATCACGCAGACTACCCGGTTCCGGGCGGCAGTTACCGGCGCAGGCGCGGTGGAGCATGTCGCCAATTGGGGCAACGACGACACCACTTACGACGACGCTTACTTCCTGGGAGGCCTGCCGTGGGACATGATGAAGAACTATAACGACGAGGCGGCTATCTGGCAGATGAATAAGGTCAAAACTCCGACTCATATTGTGGCCGGCGCGGACGATATACGGGTGTATGTGGGGGAGCAGTACCTTCTGGAGCGCGCGTTGCATGCGCAGGGTGTGCCCGTGAAGCTATTGATTTTTCCAGGCGAAGGCCATGAGCTGGATAAGAACCCGTGGCACGGGAAGATCAAGGTGCGCGAGGAGCTGAAGTGGCTGGAGACCTGGGCGGCGCGGTAGGTGGGTCGAGTGGGGCAGGCTCCCAGCCTGCGGCGGCCTCTCAGGCCGCCCCGCCTGTTTTTTGATAACTCACGCTGAGCTTTCGACCGTGCGTCGCAAGGGGCCGGTGAAAGCTTGGGCTTGTTTTCCACCGGCCGAATGGCCAAAAATGGTAGGAGTATGACCCAAGACCAATCCCTGCGGGAACACTTGACCTATCTGCTCGTCGGCGGCGGCGCGCACCTGGATTTCAACGCGGCGGTTGCCGATCTGCCGGCGGCCCTGCGCGGCATCCGGCCGAGCGGGTTGCCGCACACGCCGTGGGAACTGCTGGAGCACATGCGGATCGCACAATCGGACATCCTGGAATTCATCAGGAAACCGAAACATGTTTCGCCGCCCTGGCCCGCGGGCTATTGGCCGACCAGCCAGGCGCCCCCCGAGGATATCGCTTGGGACAAAAGCGTCAAGGCGTTCCGCGCCGATTTGGCGACCATCCGGCGGATGATCAAGAATCCGAAAATCAACCTGCATGCGCGCATTCCGCACGGCACCGGTCAAACGGTTCTGCGCGAGGTGCTGCTAGTGGCGGACCATACGGCCTATCATCTGGGCCAAATGGTGTTGGTGCGGCGGTTGCTGGGCGCGTGGAAATAACCAGAATGCGGGCATGCGGGTATAATTAGTTTCCCGCCCATGCCACTTGACTGGTCCCCGCTATGGCTCAGCCTGCACTACGCCGGATTGGCCACCGTGTTTGCCGCCCTACTGGCGCTGCCCCTGGCGTGGCTCTTGGCGCAGCGCCGTTTCCCCGGCAGCGAACTGCTGGACGCAGCCGCCACCCTTCCCTTCGTGCTGCCGCCGGCCGTTCTGGTCTATTATCTGCTGGCGACGTTGGGGCGCTGGAACCTGACCTTTAGCTGGCATGCCGCCATCGGTGTCTCCGCCGTCTATACGTTGCCAGTGTTGCTGCATATGATGCGCGAGGGCTTTGAAGCAGTGGACTACAGCTTCGAGAATTCCGCCCGCGTTTTGGGTGCGGGGGAGTGGCGTACCCTCTGGCGTGTCACCCTGCCGCTGGCGTGGCGCGGACTATTCGCAGCCGCCGTAACAGGTTTCGTGCGCGCTTTCGCGGACTTCGGCGCCACCGCGATCGTCGCCGGTAACGCACGCAGCGATTGGCTGCTTCTGCCGGTCGCCGCGGTAGCGCTGGCTGGCTTTTACTTCGTAAGCCGGGTGCGGCGCGGACCGGTGTGGGCATGATCCAGGTGCGCCTTGCGACAGGCGGCGTGGATGTCGAGTTTCAGGCCGCCTCCGGAATCACCGCATTGTTCGGAGCGGCGGGCGCGGGCAAGACGCTGATCCTGGATGCCATCGCCGGATTCGTGAAACCCGCCAGCGGACGCATCATCCTGGACGATGCGATCCTTTTCGACGGCGCATCCCGCTTGAACCTACCGCCTCGCCGCCGCCACTGCGGATACGTTGCGAGCCACTGGGCTTTGTTTCCGCACATGAGCCTGCACGACAACCTGCTCTTCCCGCTGGCGGGTTTCGCTCGGCGCGAACGGCACCGCCGCGTGAAGGAAATGCTGGACCGATTTGGGCTACACGACGTCGCGCCGCGCTGTCCGCACGAGGTTTCGCCCCCGGAGCGTATGCGGGCAACGGTATCCCGCGCGCTCATCGCGGAGCCCAAGCTCCTGCTGGTGGACGAGCCCGCCACCGGTCTGGACATAGCGTCGCGCGCCGAGTGGCACAAGCTCCTGCGGCAAGTGCGCGATGAAACGAGCGTGCCGGTGCTTTTGGCCGCGCGCGATCCGGAAACCTGCTTCGAGCTGGCCGGCAACATGTTACTGCTCGACGCCGGACGCATTCTGCAGAGCGGGCCGCCGCGCAAAGTGCTCGATCAGCCGGTCAGTGTGGAAGCCGCGCGCCTGCTCGGTATCCGTAATTTGTTCCCCGCCGAGATTGTGGCGCTCGATCCGGGCCGCGACACCAGCCGCCTCCGCCTGGAGAATTTCGAACTGACCGGCCGCTACCTTCCCGGCCGCCTGCGCGGCGACCGCGTCTGGCTGTGCGTCGAGCCGGGCCAGTTGCTTGCGGTGCCGCACGACGGATCGAAACCATCGATGAACCAGGTTCCGGTGCGCCTGGGGCGCGCGTCGGAAATGCCGCGAGGCGTGCGGCTGGAATTCGCGTGCGGCATTGTGGCCGAGGTCGCCCGGCGGGACTTCGAGCCCAATAGAGATAATAAGGAGTGGCTGGTGGAGTTTCCGCCGCACGCGCTGAGAGTGTTGGGATGCCCCTGAAAACCTTCGACGAATACGTGGCGCTGGCCGAGCAGGCACATGGGCACATCTGCGCCGGGCAGATTCTGGGATTGCGCATGGCGATCTACGGCCTGAACCTGCTCGATCTGGACGACCCGCTGGGCAAGCACCGCAAGCGTCTGGTGACTTTCATCGAAATCGATCGCTGCGCCACCGACGCCATTCCGGTGGTAACGGGATGCCGGTTGGGAAAGCGCGCACTCAAGTTCCGCGATTTCGGCAAGGTGGCGGCCACCTTTTGCGACCTGGAGGCGGACCGTGCGGTGCGCGTCGTAGCGCTCGAAGACTCCAAACAAAGAGCCCGCGAAATGTTTCCGGAGATCGCGGACAAAAACACGCAGCAGATGCGCGCCTATCGTGAGTTGCCGGACGCCGCCCTGTTCACGGCGGAATGGGTGCGGGTAAAGCTCGGTCCGGAAGAATTCCCCGGCTACAAGGCAGCGCGCGTGGTTTGCGCGGAATGCGGCGAGGGCATCAACTTCAAGCGCGAGGTGGTGCGCGACGGGCGGCTGCTCTGCAAAGCGTGCGCCGGCGAGCGCTATTACACGCCCATCCCGTCTTGAGCACGTCTTGCACATATGCTGCGTTACTACATCACGGACCGCCGGCCGCTGGGCGGATGCGATGGGCTGCTGCAGGCGATTGCGCGAGCGCTGGCCGCGGGGGTGGAGCGCATCCAGATCCGCGAGAAGGATCTGACCGCGCGCGAACTCGCGGAGTTAGTGCGCCGCGCGTTGAGCCTGCCCAATCCGCATGGTACCGCCATCCTGGTGAATTCCCGAACGGACATCGCGTTGGCTTTGGGCGCGCAGGGCGTGCACCTGCCGGCGGATTCGATCGCGCCTTGCGTCTGGCGCAAGATCGTGCCGCCCGGTTTCCTGATCGGTGTGTCGTGTCACTCGGTGGATGACGTGCGGCGCGCGGAAGGCGATGGCGCGGATTTTGCGGTCGTCGGGCCGGTATTTTTCACGCCGTCAAAAGCCGTGTACGGCGCCCCACTGGGCCTGGAACACTTGCGCGAAGCCGCGGCTGCCGTCAAGCTGCCGGTGCTGGCGCTAGGCGGCGTGACGTCGCAGAACGCAATGCAATGCGTGGAAGCGGGGGCCGCGGGAGTCGCCGGAATCTCAATGTTCCAGCCTCACGCATCGCGCAGCACCCACAGCAACACACCCATCAGCACAGCCAGCACGGCATCAGTGACCTCCGGCGTGCGGCCCGGCAGATAAACCTGCGCCCGCTCCAGCACAAACAACGCCGCCGCAGCCACCGCCGTGGCCCATACCAGCCTGCATCCCGACGCGCGCCATAGCCACACAATCGAACCATACCAGAAGCTCTTGCGGAACAACACCACAAAACCGTCCTGCCAGTCGCTGCGGAACAATCCACGGAAGGGCACCCAGTTGAAGGCGCGCGCGCCGTTCTGGGCGGCGAAGTGGAAGGGCGCCAACTCGGCCAGAATGAGCGCAGCGGCCAGTAGCACAGGCGCGGCCCGCCGCACCCAGAGCCGCGGCAGGCACACCCATGCCGCATACGCTGCCACCGCCCCCGCGATATCGGACCATGCCAGTGTGCGGCTCACCAGGATCAACCGGGCCGGCGCCAACAACAACAGCAGCGCCAGCGCGCCATTCGTTTTCGTCTTGCGAATGCTCTCCAGCAGGCAGGCCGCCGCCAGCCATTCCGCGAAAACCACCAACGTGTCGACTGGTGAGATGAAGGACGCTCTGAGCACCGCCAGCCTGTGGATCACGTTTGTCCGTCCCCACACGGGGAACAGCGGAAAGAGCTGGTATGCGAGCCAGCAGGATAACAGCAACAGGGCCCCGGAAGGGCGCAGTAGCGAAGCCGTGCCCCGCGCTGCCAGGAAACGCTGCAACTTCACGCGATACCACGCGCCCGCGGCCATGCCCACCGCCGCGCCCGCCACATTGGAGGCCACGTCGGACAGGCTGCACGTCCGCGAATCGTCGAAAAGCTGGAGCATCTCGATCGACCCCGAAAGCGCCAGTGCGAGCGCCACAGGCGCCAGGACCCGCACCACCCGGGACGCGCGCTCGCTGACCGCCAGATAACCGAAGATGCCTAGCGGCAGATACAGCGTGATGTTGATGGCCACGTCCCAAGCCACATAGCGGTCGAGGCCGGTGGGCCATGCGTGCAGCAGAATCTGAAGCGGGTTGCGGGCATAATGCCGCGCGTGGAATTGCCACGGGTAGAGCGACCCGTACAGGATCAGCGCAACCACAATCGCCAGGATGCGGCGGTGCGGAATAGTTGCATCCGCCGCCGCGGGGCTCACGCCAGCCCCGATTCGCGCAGGAACTTGGCCGACTCCTCCGGCGGCGTGGGATTGATGTAGAAGCCCGTGCCCCATTCGAATCCCGCCACTTTGGTCAGCTTCGGAATCAATTCCATGTGCCAGTGATAGTGCGCCAGGTGATTTTCCTGCAGCGGCGCACTGTGCACGATGAAGTTGAATGGCGGATGCTCCAGCACCTTGTCGATCTTGCGTAGCGTGGACCGCAGCACCCACGCCAGGTTCTGCAGCGTGGCGTCTTCGGTCTGCTCGAAGTGCGATTCGTGCCGCTTAGGCACGATCCATGTTTCGAAAGGGAAGCGCGGCGCCCACGGCTGAAGCACCAGCAGGCGGTCCGTCTCGGTCACTACGCGCACACTCGCGGAGGTTTCCTGCCGCAGGATATCGCAATAAACACAGCGCTCCTTGAAGTCGAAATACACCTTGGCGCCGTCCAACTCTTCTTTCACCCGCTTGGGAGTTACCGGCAGCGCGATCAGTTGCGAGTGCGGATGCTCCAGCGTGGCGCCCGCCGCCGCGCCGTGGTTCTTGAACAACACGATGTACCGGAAGCGGATGTCCTTCTTGAGGTCGTTGACCCGGTCGCGAAAGGCCCATAGCACTTCTTCGATTTGGTGGTCGGTCATCTCGGCCATGGTCAGGCTGTGATCCGGGCTTTCGATGACCACCTCGTTCGCGCCGATGCCGTTCATCTTGTCGTACATACCCTCGCCCTGGCGGTTGAGCTCGCCTTCGATGCCCAACGCCGGAAACTTGTTCGGCACCACGCGCACGCTCCATCCCGGCTGGTTCGGACCGCCGCCCGGACGGTACGCCAGCACTTCGGGCGGCGTCTTCTGCTCGTTGCCGTAACAGAACGGGCACAGGCGCACGGCGGCAGGCGGCACCGGCTGGCGAATGAAATCGGATGGGCGGCGTGCGCGGTCGGTCGAAATGACCACCCAGCGGCCCGTGATCGGGTCCTTACGTAATTCCGGCAAAGTTGAAGTGCCTCCGCAAAGAGAGATTGTTGTGGACTCGGTGGCGCGGAGAAAGTATTATAGCGTCCGGCTGACGGGAAAGGCATCCTTTATCCATTCGATCTCCGGGGGCGCGCCCAGCACGATGTTCACCAGGTCGAAGCGCGCCTGTTCGCTGGCCGCGCCACAGCGGCGCAGATACTCCCCGGCGGCCCGCCGGAGATCTCTTTCCTTATCGGCTCCCACCGCCCTGCCGGGACTGCCGAATTCCGCGCTGGCGCGGGATTTCACTTCCACGAACACCAGCGTCTCGCGGTCCCACGCGACGATGTCCAGCTCGCCGCGGCCGGAGCGCTGGTGAAAGTTGCGTGCCACGATGGTCAGACCCTCGCGCCGCAGAAAGCGGTGCGCCAGATCTTCGCCGCGCCGTCCGTGCGCCTGTTCCGTCGTAGAGTGGCGGCTCCTATACCGGTCGCGCGCCGTGTCCGCCATGCGGTAAAGAGATATGGCCGCCGATGAACGCCGATAAACGCCGATAAGAAACTGCATGAAGCCACCGTGTTGGCGCGCGTTCTTATCGGCGTTCATCGGCGTTCATCTGCTTTCATCGGGGCGGCTTAATCGTTTCAAATTCGAAGTTCATGACTTTACCGCGCACCACGAAGCATAGGTAATGCTCCCAGAAACGCCGGTAGCGCGGAAATCGATTCACCAGAAATTCGAAGCCAAGCCATCTCCAAAAAGAGAGTAGCTTGACGTGGACCGAAATCTCGCGGAACTTGGCTTTTGTGTAATATCCGAAGCCGCCGTGGTTCTCGCCGAAATAACGGAAGGAGAAGCTATTCAGATGGCTGCGGTGGGTGGGATCGCAAAAAGAGCTGAAATCGGTGTAATGCGGCGTCTCGATGCGTACCGTGCCGCCTGGCCGCACCAGGCGGTGGAATTCCTCCATGGTGGCCATGACGTCCGCTACATGCTCGATCACGTGGATGGCCAGCAGCCGGTCGAACGAATTGTCTCGAAAGGGGTATGGAAGGCGGTCGAGGTCGCAAAGGACGTCGGCGCGCGTGGCGGGATTCCGGTCGATCCCGATGGCTCCTGGCTGCTTGTGAATTCCGCAGCCGACGTCCAGTATCCTCAGGGTTGGGGCATCGCCAGAGTCGGGCACTCTTACAGAGTATCCGACGTGCGGCGTCGTCGGCCATCTGTCGAGTTGTCCAAAGCGGGATTTTCCGCCGCGAACCGTGGAAGTCACCCGACCGGCATCAGTTGCCGCGCAGGCTTACTCGGCGCCGGTCTCGAGCGCCCTGGGTTGCGCTTCCAGCTCCGCTAGTGAATATACTGTGGAGAGAAGCCCACAATGGAAACCATACAGGTAGTCCTCGATTCGAAGCTGCTGAAAGCCGCCGATCATGCTGCCAAGCGGCAAAAGGTGAATCGGTCCGCGTTGGTACGCCGAGCCCTACAGGAGCACCTGAAGCGCTTGCGGGAGCTGGAATTAGAGGCGCAGGACCGCCGCGGCTACCTAGCTCAACCGCAGCGGGAGGACGAGTTCCGCATCTGGGAGGATGCCGCCGTATGGCCCGAAGAGTGAGCCGTGGCGATGTCTGCCTCTTTCGATTTGCGCCTCCGGATAGGCAACGGCCGGTTCTGGTTCTGACGCGGGAAAGTGCAATCGGCCATCTGGCGACGGTGACCGTGGCGCCGATCACATCGACCATTCGCGGAGTGCCTTCCGAGGTGATTCTGGATGTCGACGACGGAATGAAGGGGCGTTGCGCGGTGAATCTGCATAACGCCCTTACTGTGAACCAGGTGCGGCTGGGACCACGTGTTGCGAACCTGAGTGCGGGCCGCATCCGGGAAGTTCGCGCGGCTTTACGCTTCTCGCTGGGGTGCGATTGATGGACGCGGAAGACTTTCGGCGCATCGCCCTCAGCCTTCCAGGTGCGGAAGAAAGCTCGCACATGGGCTCGCCCGATTTTCGCGTGGGCGGCAGGATATTTGCCACCCTCGCCTCCCAAAGCCAGGGCTATGGCAACCTGATGCTCACGCCGGATCAGCAGGCTGCGTTCGTTGCGGAGCTGCCGGGCGTTTTCGTGCCCATTGCCGGCGGATGGGGAAGGAATGGAGCCACCCATATCCGGCTGGCCGCGGCGAATGCGGATGTGCTGGCTGGCGCGCTACGCACGGCGTGGAAGATCCGGATTGAGAAGAACGCCAAGCCGGGCGCGAAGAAAAGCCCGCGGCGGAAAGGGGCGGCCTAAGAGGCCGCTGCAGGCTGCGAGCCTGCCCCACTGACTTCAGTCTTCGCGCATCGCCAGCGTAATGCACTCTTCCAGAGTATCCAACGCGAAATCGCATTGGTCGCGCGTGATCACCAGCGCGGGGCATAGCCGCAGCGTACTGTCGCCCGCGCCGAGAATCAGCAGGCCGCGCTCGAACGCCAGATCCACCACGCGGTCGCGCAGCTCCGGCGCTTTGGCCTTGGACTGCTGGTCGCGCACCAGCTCGATACCCAGCATCAGGCCCAGCCCGCGCACGTCGCCCACAATGGGGAAGCGCGCCGGCCAATCCCGCATGCGCGCCATCAGGTGCGCGCCCATCCGCGCGGCATTATCGATCAGCTCCTGCTCCAGCAGTTCGATGGTCACCAGCGCCGCGGCGCAGGCCACCGGATTGCCGCCGAAAGTGGAGGCGTGCGCGCCCGGGCCCCAGCGCATCAGGTCGGCGCGCGCCACTGTAGCTCCGAGCGGGAGTCCGCTGGCGATGCCCTTGGCCACCGTCATGATGTCGGGCGTCAACTGAAAATGCTGGGAGGCCCACATCTTGCCGGTGCGGCCCATGCCGGATTGCACCTCGTCGCAGACCAGCAGGATGCCATGCCTCCCCGCGATGCGCACCAGCTCATCGAAGAATTTCTGCGGCGGCACGATGTATCCGCCTTCACCCTGCACCGGTTCGATCACGATAGCCGCCACTTCATCGGCCGGCGCGATGGTCTTCAATAACGTGTCTTCGATAAACTTCGCGCACTCCACTGCGCAATTGGCGGGCGTCTGGCCAAACGGGCAGCGATAACAGTTGGGATAAGGGGCGTGCACCACACCGGGCACCAGCGGTCCAAAGCCGCGCCGCTGCACGTCCTTCCGCGCGGTTAGCGACAGCGCGCCCATGGTGCGCCCATGGAAGGAGCCGAAGAAAGCGATGAACTTGTCGCGGCCGGTCGCATAGCGCGCCAGCTTCATGGCCCCTTCGACGGCTTCCGCGCCCGAGTTGCAGAATGAAACGCGCCGCTCCACGCCGCCCGGCGCGAGCGAGCCCAGTTTCTCCGCCAGATCCACCAGGGCTTCGTAATAAAAATCGGTCCCCGACATGTGGATCAGGTTGCCGGCCTGCTCCCGGATGGCCGCCACCACGCGCGGATGGCAGTGGCCGGTGGCCACCACGGCGATGCCTGCATTGAAATCCAGGAAACGGTTGCCGTCCACGTCTTCGAGGATGGCGCCTTCACCGCGGCGGGCAACCAGTGGATAGCAGCGCGTGTAGGATGGCGAAACGAAGCGGCGGTCGCGCGCAATCACTTCCTGCGCGCGCGGTCCGGGCAGCGGCCCGCTAAGATGCGGCAGATCGCGCCGCATCGGCCGGATCGCCTCCATTTCCAGATCGGCGAGCTTGGTCATACGCAAACCTCCTTACAACTGAACTCTCTTGGGCCAACAAGTGCAGGCAGAGATATCGCGGGGGTCTAGTCGGAACCAAACAGGCCGGGACGGCAGATGGAGGGCCGGGGGAGCACACCCTATTGTATAACGGAAGTGCAGGGCTTGTGCCTCGCCAACTGTTCGGCCATTCTGGCCTCCGCGAGTCTGCGGCTTTTCGCGGCCAGTTGCAGGATCTGAACGCAGCGCGTGAACTCGCGCTGCAGACGCGCCGAATAGCGGCACAGTTTGTTGAGCAGGTTGGGGCCTTGGAAATCGTGAATGTAAGCGCGCCCCACCGCTGCATCCACCGTGTCTTCGGGCCGCGCGTAGATTTTGACGTTGCGGTTCAGAATCTCAGCCTCAAGGTAGTCGCAGCCCCGTATGCGGCACTCCAGTTCGGCCATGAGTTCGACGATTTTCACTAACCGACCCACGGGCTTCCATTCGTCGCGAAATTCTATAACCGCCATGGCATACCCATCCGGGTCCACCCTGGCAAGCAGTTCGGTAACCATGGCGTGCACTGGCGCGTAGCGCGCGGCCATGCCCTTATCGTTCGCCCAGTTGTTGGGAACGTCTTTCCCGGAATTCCCCATTGTTCTGCCTCCCGATTCGATTGTAATGACCGGGCGCGATACTTGCTATCCGCCGGGGCGCTTTTCTTGCTGGAAGCGGCTGAAATGAAAGGGCGCGTTTTTTTTCCGACCCGTGTGACTCAGATGCGGCATACGATGCTGCCATTTTTCCTCTTCAGTCCTCTCTTTCGGGCCAATCGGGTTCGTTTCGCAAAACGCGTCGGCGGGCCGAGGCCGGAGCGCTTGCGGGGGCGACACTTTGGCGACAGGCGCAAAACGCCGTGTCAGGGTTGCATCCCGTCACGTTTTGCCGCTTCTGTTACAGGCGGGTGCGGTTGCGCGGGGCTCGGGTGACGCGGCGACACTTTGGCGACGGATGCGCAAAACGCTGTATCACGTTGCGTTCCGTCATGTTTTGTCGCTTTGTTACAGGTGGGTGCGGTTGCGCGCCGGTGCTCATCTCCTTTTTGGGTTCGTTTGGCAGATTCATATTGGGTTCGATTGGCAGTTCATGATTCCTAATCCGGTTGGTGCCTTCCTGTGCTTTTTGTAAGTGGTGCCACTCCAGTGAGCGCGACGCACCTTTCCGACTTAATGATGACATGGGATAGTGCGGGAGGCGCGGCGTAGAGGCTGTAGCTTATTGAAGTCATTAGGCAGATATTTCTTGGAAATCTGTGACTGAAAAACCTGTGTCCACTGAAAAGCTACTACAATCGGAGGGTGAGCAAACGACGGATTCTGGTGACGGGCGGCGCGGGATATATCGGGGCACATACCGTCCGGCTGCTGCGCCGGCGCGGATATGAGGTCACGGTGGTGGACGATCTGTCTCGCGGGTACCGCCACAACGTGGCATCCGGCGCGTTCCACCAAATGCGCGTGCAACAGACCGATGCGATAGCCGAGGTGCTGGCGGGCCACGACGCGGTGATTCACTTCGCGGCTTATATCTCGGTAGGCGAATCCATGCGCGTGCCGGAGCTGTACTTCGAAAACAATGTGAGCGGCTCGCTATCGCTGGCTGCCGCCATGCTGCGGGCGGGCTTGAAGCACCTGGTGTTTTCCTCGACCGCCGCCGTGTATGGCATACCGCACGCATCGCCGATCCTGGAGAGCTTCCCGATTGTGCCGGTCAATCCGTATGGCGAATCGAAGGTGATGGTGGAGACCATGCTGCGCTGGTTCGACGCGATGCACGGGCTGCGTAGCGTGTGCCTGCGCTACTTCAATGCCTGCGGGGCGGACCCCGAAGGCGGCCTCGGAGAGGAGCACGATCCGGAAACGCATCTGATCCCGCTCATGTTGCGCGCCGTGGTTACCGGTGAGCCGTTCACGGTGTTTGGCACGGATTACGATACGCCGGACGGCACCTGCATTCGCGATTATATCCACGTGAACGATTTGGCGGAGGCGCATATTCTGGCCGTCGAAGCGCTGCTGGCGGGCGGCGCATCGGACCAGTTCAACGTGGGCACGGGCATCGGGCATTCGGTGCTGGAGATGGTTCGCGGGGTGGAGGAAGTGACTGGACGGAAGGCGCCCTACGTGGTGGGCCCGCGGCGAGAGGGCGATTCTCCGGCGTTGGTGGCGAATGCGGACAAGCTGCGCAGCGTGCTGGGCTGGGAGCCGCGTTTTGCGGGCGTGCACGATATCGTTTCGACGGCGTGGAGGTTCGAAGAGCAGCGAAAACGGAGTTGATCCCCGGCTCAGCCGCGCCCTCCACTATAATGGCCGCATGAAGGTCTCTGCGTGTATTCTTTTCCTTGCTTACCCTATGCTTGCACAATCGCCTTATGACTTACTGCTGAAGGGAGGCCACGTCGTCGACGGCAAAAGCAAGACCAGCGCCATCCTGGACGTGGCCATTGCGGGCGGCAAAATCGCAGCCGTCGCCGCGGATATTCCGGCCGCCAGGGCCGCCAAGGTCGTGGATGTCTCGGGCCTGTATGTCACTCCGGGACTCATCGACATGCATGTGCATGTTTACGCCGGCACCGGACAGCGCGGCGCGTATTGTGGCGACAACAGCGTCTATCCGGATGGCTTCACGTTCCGCTCGGGCGTGACCACCGTGGCCGATGCGGGCAGCTCCGGCTGGCGCAATTTCCCGGACTTCAAGGACCGTGTGATCGACCGCTCCAAGACACGCGTGCTGGCATTCCTCAACATCGTGGGAAAGGGCATGGCGGGCGCCGTCGAGCAGGATCTGACGGAGATGGACCCCAAGGCCGCCGCCGAAATGGCCATGCGTTATAAGGACACCATCGTGGGCATCAAGACGGCGCATTACGCGGGTCCGGAGTGGACACCGGTGGAACACGCTGTGGAGGCCGGAACGCTGGCCAACATCCCGGTGATGGTCGACTTCGGAACGTTCCGGCCCGAGCGCCCGTTTCAAGACCTGGTGCTGCAGAAACTCCGCCCCGGCGACATTTATACGCACACTTATCTGGGCTGGGTGCCTATGTTGGACGACCAGGGGCGCCTGCTCCCATATCTACTCGAAGCCCGCCGAAAGGGCGTGATCTTCGACGTGGGGCATGGCGGCGGCAGCTTTCTGTTCCGGCAGGCGGTGCCTGCGATGCGGCAGGGGTTCGGGCCGGATTCCATCTCCACCGATCTCCACATCGGCAGCATGAACGCGGGTATGAAGGACATGCTGAACGTGATGTCGAAGTTCCTGAACATGGGCATGCCGCTCGATGAAGTGATCCTGCGGTCCACCTGGACACCCGCCCACGAGATCCGCCACGAAGAACTCGGCAACCTCACGGTGGGGACCGCGGCCGACGTCGCGGTGCTGCGTGTCGAGGAAGGCCATTTCGGATTTGTGGATACCTATGGCGCGCGCATGCAGGGGACCCGCAAGCTGGTTTGCGAGCTGACGCTTCGCGATGGCCGCGTGGTGTACGACCTGAATGGCATCACGCGGGAAGACTGGGAGAAGTTGGGCAACTATCTGGCGCAGGGCGACGCCGCTTGGGATGGGACGCTGGCCGGAGAAGTGCGCAAGAGGAAATAGGCTGTAGCGCAACGAGAAGGCACCGTAAAAGCTTGAGCCGCCTGAAAAGGCGGCTGCGGCCAAGATTGGCCGCCCTCCGGTGCAATCTAATGGACCTTGCCGGCGGAGTTCTCAAGAACCACGTTCGAGAGCACCGCAGTATCGATCTTGTCCGGCAGATGTGAGCAAAAGCCGATGCCAGCATAGAAGGGCCCCTCGATATGCAGGCTGATGGGTGGGCCGAACTGGTGCATCGGTTCGCCTTCCAGGCTGACGAAGAGCGCGAAGGAGTCGCCGTGCTTTTCGATGCCGACACGCTTGGCGGCGACGCCGACCAGGCTGTCAGGGCTGGCGCCGCCCGGACGGCCGCGGCCCCCGATGCGGTACTCCATGTCCGTGACGCGGACGTCCTTCTCGGGACGCTGCGCCAGGTGAATCATACCGAGACCGTGTAGGGCGGCGATGGCCTCCTTGGAATCGTCGTCCAGGTCCTGGCGGATGACCAGCATCGCCTTGCGGTCGCCGTAGCCGTTCGGGTCCGGGAAACCGATGTCGGCCGCGAGTGACACGTCGCCGGACATCTTCTTCCACAGATACCGGAACTCGTCGCGCGTATACCAGACGTTATAGCCTGCCGAGTGAATGGTGTACTGTTTCGCGCCGGCGTCGTAACTGGCGCTGCCTGGTAGCAACGCGCTTCCAATGTCGGACTGGCCCTCAAACACGCCGATCGGCGTATCGAAATTCCGGCTGGGCCGGTGAAAGTCCGCCGGTGGCGCTACTTGCACATGTGTTGCGGAACCCGGCTGCGCCCATGCCGGTGCGGTGGCCGTAGGTGTTGCCGGTGCGTTGGGTGCTTGCGCGGGGACCAGGTGCGGCACGGCGCACAGCGTCAGGACCAGCAGTGTGCGCCGGCCGGCGGGTTTCATCGTGAGGCGAATCCGGATCCGCATAACTTCTCCGCTGGAAGCAACGCTCAACGATCATATCAGAGACGCCGCCGAGCATTGGTAGTGCCTGAAAGGTGCGTTTACGATTTTCTGGGAGGGCTTGACGGGTGCGGGCGAGTGTCCATCAGAAGGCAATTATGACACACTTCGCCTAGCGGCAGAAGTGCGGATTTTCTTAGGACGGCGGTTTCAGCGCTGCTGATGCTTGGCGGCTGGCAGCGTTTGACACGCTTTCCGGTGGGCTAGCGGTAGTGTATCAAAACAGCCCCGGAAAGTGCAAGAATTACGTGGCGCGATTACGTGGCGCGATTGCCTATATAAACCATTTATTTACAACATGTAAGTGGCGGAAGCTAGTGGGAGTCGAACCCACCCGCAATACTAAGTACCGCACGGCGGGTTTGAAGCCCGCGCCCAGCACCGGCCAAGATTAGCTTCCGTAGACGATTGTACCGGGTTTGGCTAAACTAACCCCAAGCCCGGCCGGTCCGGCAGCATCAGCTTGCCCTTTTCTACCAGCACCCCCGTGAAGGGATCGTTCGAGATCAGCAGATTGCCGTCCAGGTCCGCGTAGTCCACCAGGGGCGAAAGGTGCGCGGCCGCCGTGACCGAGACGGAGCTCGAAACCATGCAGCCCAGCATGGTTTTCAGGCCCAGCGCCTTGGCCGCCTGGATCATGCGGTGCGCCTCCAGAATGCCGCCCGCCTTATCCAGCTTCACGTTTACGCCGTCGAACGCGCCCACCAGCTTGGGGATGTCCGACGCATGCCGGCAGGCTTCATCCGCGATCAGGGGGACGTGCACGCGGCTATGCACCCAATGCATCTCCTCCATCATCTCGGCGGGCATCGGCTGTTCCACGAACTCGACGCCTTGCCCGGCCAGCCAGTCGATCTTGCGGACGGCCACTTCCTTATCCTTCCATCCTTCGTTGGCGTCCACGCGCAGAGGTTTGTCCGTCGCGCTGCGCACGGCTGCGATGGTGGCTTCGTCGGTGTCCAGGCCCACCTTGATCTTCAGCACCGGAAAGTCGGCCGCCTCCCGCACTTTCTGGCGCGTGGTCTCGGGATTGTCGATGCCAATGGAGAACGTCGTCACCGGCGTATCGCGCGGGTCCAGGCCGAAGTAGCGATAGAGCGGCACGCCCAGCTTCTGTCCCACCCAATCCATCAGCGCGATATCGATGGCCGCCTTGCCGGCCCACTCGCCTTCCACGCGTCCGAACACCTGCTGCATGAGCTTCGAGAACTGCCACGGGTCGGCCGCCGTCAACAAATCGCGCACCGATTCCACGGCTTGGCGCGCGCCTTCCGCGTTCTCGCGATAGCGCACGATGGGCGCGCCTTCGCCGTGGCCCGTAACGCCGTCATTGGTGTAAGCGACGTATAGCGTGTCACGGTAATCGCTCGACGACATCGTGGTGGTCCATGTGTGGCGCAGCTTCAGGCGCTTGATTTCGGTGTGCAGCGTGGCGCGCGGCGCACCGCTCGCGGAGGGCGCCAGCAGCGCGGACCATCCGGCCTGCGCCATGAAGAACTGACGGCGATTCATTTGAGCCTCCTGCAGGCGACCAGCAAGCGCGTCCAGTGCGGATCGCGGAGATCGCAGATCTGGACCACCGGGCGAATCCAGGTGGTCGCGTTGATGAATTTGCCTTCGCCTATATACATGCCGGTGTGTGTGATGCGATCGGCGGAGCCGCCGAAGAAGAGCAGGTCCCCCGGTTTCAGCTCTTCGCGCTTGACCGGGACCACGCCCTTCCATGCGGCCTGCACGTCGGCATCGCGCGGGATCGGCGCGCCCCGCCGGCGGCAGAGCATCTGGGTGAAACCGGAACAATCGTAGCCGAAGCTGGATGTGCCGCCCCAGGTGTACGGCAAGCCCAGGAAGCGGCGGCTCAGTTCAATCGACGCCTCAATGGAGAGCGGCCGGCTATCGAAAGAAACGTCGCCGTGCTGCAGCCATCCGGAGCGATCGTCGGGCAGGCGGACCTGGAGCCAGCGTGGGTTGTCCTCAGGTTCGGATATGACTTCCAGGCGGGTTTCAAACGGTACCGTAATCAGCGGGCGGCGCTTCGAGATGTTGGGCTCGCGATAGATGTTGGCGAACAGGCTTTCGACCCAGGCCACGCGTCCGACGTACGCCGAAGGGTCCGCATAGGGCTTTTCGCCGGCGCCCCGGCGGCGCAGATCCTCGGCCGGCATCCAGCCGGTGTAATCGTCCGGCGTGCGCACATGCAGCCAGCCGGGCCGCGTCTCCACCACGCCTATGTTGGTTCCGTAAATGGCCTGCGACACGACTTCGGCGTCGTCGCTCGGTTGCGCGTACATATTGGCAACGGGCTTAAGGACAACGGCTTCGGGCGCGTCGGCGGCGAGCAGGGCCAGAGCCATAAACAGGTGCATATGTAATGCCGGCCCCGCCGGCAAAGCGTCTTTCTATCCCACTCTCCAGTGTATAATGACGGCCATCGCTGGCTTCGAGTGCGCGTGCGTTTCGGGCTGGCGGACCGACGCGCGCCATCCGCCTGAGGGAGGCTCCAAGCCGCCGAACAGAGGCGACAGTTGTGCGGTGGGCGCACCGGCCAGCGGTTCAAGCGACTCCCGGAGGTTGCGCATAGCGTCCTGGCCGAAGCGCGCCTGCCGGCGCTCCTTGATGGCGGCGAGCAGGTGGCGATAGGCGGCCTGAGCATGGCGACCCTTTGGGAGGGCATTGATATGCTTCACACAGCCAAGCGCCTGTTGCCGCACTCTGCGCAAAACGTCGCCTTCAGAGTTCGGAACGGCCTGCCACGGTTCGGGCACGGCGGCCCGTAATGGGAGTGGCGGTGCGAGAGCATAAGCTTTCGTGTGGCGAGATTAGGTGGCAGTCCCGTGAGTCGCTGACATACCTCCATCACGGCTTGATCGGCGGTACGGGTCCAGAGCGCCCGCCATTCCTCTTCGTCGATCATTGGTCTTTTCCGCAGCGCCAGCACCAAAGAAGTTCCATGGCCCTATAGATCGATCCCACCCATGGTTGTGTCAAGTATATCAATGCCCTTTGATTACCTAGCAGGCGGCCTGTGGCCAGCGAGAGACTCAAGCGGCTAATCGAACAGGCTCAGAACGCGCGCGTACAACTCCTCCACTTCAGCTTCCGAGCGGGCCTCGGCGGCCATGCGGAGGAGCGGCTCGGTATTCGATGCACGCACGTGAATCCAGGCGCCGGCGGGCAGGATCAGCTTGAGCCCGTCGGAGCGGTCGGTTTCGACGCCCGGAAAGCTCTCCTCGAGCGCTTGCATCAGCGAGCCCAGGCGCCCGTGCTCGTAGGCCACCTTGCCGATCTTACGATAGAAGCGCGGCAGGCGGGCGGCCAGCGCGGAGATTGGCTCGCCGGTTTCGGCCATGCGCTCCAGCAGAAAGGCCATGCCGGTATAGCTGTCGCGGCAGAGGTGCACGGCGGGGAAAATGATGCCGCCATTGGACCCCTCGCCGCCGATCACGGCTTTGACGGCCTGCATCATCTCCACCACGTTGGCTTCGCCGACCGGCGTACGATAGACGCGGCGGCCATGTGCGGCGGCCACTTCGTCGATCACCGAAGAAGTCATCAGGTTCACCACCACGTCGCCGGGCAGGCGGCGCAGCGCGGCATCCACGGCCAGCGCCAGCACGTCGTCGTTATCCAGCACGCGGCCGGTTTCGTCTGCCACAGCCAGGCGGTCGCCATCGGGGTCCTGGGCGAAGCCGATTTCGGCGCCGGAGGAGCGCATCAGGTTCGACAGGTCGCCGAGCGTATCGGGGCGCGGTTCGGCGATACGCGGGAACGGCTTGGTGGGATCGACGGAAATGGCGTGCAGGTCGCAGCCCAGGGTATCGCGCAGGAAGCCGACCGTCATCACGGAGCCTGCGCCGTTCACGGCATCCAATGCCACACGGAAGCGGCGCTGGCGAATGCGGGCGGCGTCCACATGGCGCAACACGCGCTCGATGTGCAGGCGCGGGGCGGTGACGTAGTCGCTGGTGGCGCGGCGGATTTCTTCGTTGGTGGCGCGGCGGAAATCGCTCTGATGATAAAGGTCCAGCAGTTCGCCGCGCTCGTAGCTGTTGAAGAAGAGGCCTTCGGAGTTGAAGAGCTTGAGGGCATTATATTCCGGCGGATTGTGCGAGGCGGTGATAGCGATGCCGCCGCGGGCGCGCGTGTCGCCCACGAAGATCTGGATGGTAGGAGTGGGCAGGATGCCGATGTCCACCACATCGCAGCCGGCCGCCAGCAAGCCGCAGGCGACGGCGTGGTGCAGCATCTCGCCGCTCGACCGGGTGTCGCGTCCGACGACGACGCGGCCCGCGCCCACGTAGGTTCCGAAAGCTTGAGCGAAAGCGCAGGCCAGGCCGGGCGTGAGGAAGTCGCCGACCACGCCGCGGATGCCGGAGACGCCGATTTTTAAGAGATGTTCGCGGGGCATGTTTAAAGACCTTGCCTGCTGGTGGGAAGAGCGGTTGGCTTCATGCGAAGCTCCTGACTTCTTCGAGCAGCGATTCGAACAGCTCTTTTGGCGGATCTCCCTGCTGCTCGCAGATCACGCGCACGATCGGTTCGGTCTGGCTAACGCGCACGTGGAACCAGCGGCCGGGCCAATCGACGCGCAGGCCGTCCAGCACGCTCACATGGCCGTCGCTATAGCGCTCGCGCAAATCCATGAGCAGGGCGGGGATGCGTTGCGTGACCAGCGGCACTTGCCCCTTCAGAATCGAATACTTGGGATAAGAGTTCAGGATCTGGCTCAAAGTGCGGCCGCTTTCGTGAAGCATCGAAAGCACGGCCAGCATGGATGCGATGCCGTCGTAGACGAAGCGGAACTGCGGCATCATCACCGCGCCGGTGCCCTCGCCGGCCAGCGCGATTTGTTCCGGGCGGTAGGTTGAAAGCGCGTCGATGGCAGCCTGGCGGCCAACGGGCACGCGCACAACTTTGCCTCCGTGGCGGGCGGCGATTTCTTCCAGCAGCGCCGTGCTGGATATGTTCGCGATGATCAGCTTGCCCGGCGCGCGCGGCAGCAGGTAATCGGCGAGCAGGGGCAAGACCATCTCCTCGGAGACCGGCGTGCCATCTTCGGCGGCCAGCGCCACACGGTCGGAATCCACATCGAAGAGAAAGCCGGCATCCGCAGCCAGTGGTTTCATCAGGGGCGCCAGCTGCAGGGCCACGGCGTCGCGCGTGGTGGATGGGTCGTGGGCGAACCTGACGCCTTCGATCTTTTCGTTGATCAGAATGAATTCGGTCCCGAAGCGCTCGTTGGCGCGGCGCAGAATCAGCGAGGAGGTGCCATTGCAGCAATCCACCAGGACGCGGAATTTGCGCAGGGCGGCGAAGTCGTAGTTGGCGGCAAGGTCGTCGAGATAGCGCTCGATGGCGCGGTCTTCGGGCGTGACGTGGCCGATGTGGGTCCAATCGACGAAGGCGAATTTCTTCAGATGGTAGATGTCGAGCAACTCGCCGGCTTCGGCGGTGGAAAGATAGGTGCCGTCGCGGCCGAAGAATTTCAGCGCGTTCCATTCGGCGCTGTTGTGGCTGGCGCCGATGGAGACCCCGCCGGCAGCATTTCTGCGGCGGATGGAATGCTGGATCACGGGGGTGGGGGCGATGCCCAGATCGATCACGTCGTGGCCACAGGCGAGCAGTCCAGCCAGCAGCCCCTCGCGGATCATGACGCCGCTCGCGCGCGGGTCGCGGCCTACCACCACGGCGCCACCCGGATCGAGGAAGGTACCGAAGGCGGCGGCGAAGTCCAGCACGTGCGAGGCGGTGAGGCCGGAGCCCACTACGCCTCGCAGGCCGACATGGGAAATGCGCAGCGATTTGGCGGCTTGGGTCATTTGTGAATCATGGCACGAGCTTCAGCAGGCCGAAGGCTTGCGGCACGTGAAAGTTGGCTTCGCCGGTCGGCTGCCAGGCGATGAACTTGCGGCCGGGCTCGGGCCCCTGGCAGCGATAGAAATTGACGCGCATCCGGAGGCCGGCCGCGGGCGGGCGGCTATCGATGGAGCGCAGGGGAATGCGCATCTCGCCATACCAGACCTTGTTGCGCGCGTCGATGCGGGCCTTCACCGCAAAGCCGGAATTCCAGCGCCAGCCGCCTTCGGGGAGCGGGTTCACGCGGTCGATATCCAGGTCTACCCATTCGCCTTGCGGGGAGACCTCGAACTCTTTGTAGCGGGTGATACGCTCGAAATCGCTGCCGACGAAGACTTCGGCGACATCCCAGTTCCAAAGCTCGTTCGTTTCGGCGGTTTGGGAGGGATTGGGTTTCAGGTGCAACTCCTGGTAGGGGCAAATGAACAAAAAATAAATGTTGTCGCGCGTCCAGCGGGAGCGGATTTCGGTGCGATGGCCGGG
>DATKFU010000070.1:0-15251 GCA_035511215.1 Bryobacteraceae bacterium
TGACGGAGGATTTCGGCTGAACAGCTACGGGATGTCACACAATGTTACGCAACGCAGCCCAACTGGGGCTACCCACGCCCCCGCATGGTACAACACCAATATGCCCACCTTCCATGTCGAAACGCCGCCCGTCTCGTATGACGCAGTGGTGCGGCGCGGCGTCCTGGACGATGCCGCCCGCTATGTGCCCGCCAACGCCGGCAAGGTATTCGTCGTCTCCACCGAGGACGTTTGGCGCCACCAGTGCGCGCGCCTCGAACACGGACTTGCCGCCATCCCGCACGAAGTGCTCTTTCTTCCCGGCGGCGAAGACCAGAAGCGCCTGGCGCCCGTCGAGCGGCTGGCCGACGAAATGGTCCGGCGCGGCGCCGACCGGTCCAGCATAGTGGTGGCGTTCGGCGGCGGCATTGTCACGGATATGGCCGGCTTCCTGGCGGCCATCTTCATGCGCGGCATCCCGGTGCTGCAGATCCCCACCACGCTGCTGGCGCAGGTGGACGCGGCCATCGGCGGCAAAACCGGCGTCAACCTGGGAATCGGCAAGAACCTCGTCGGTAGCTTCCACCAGCCGCTGGCCGTGCTCATCGACGCGAATGTGCTCGATACGCTGCCCGATCGCGAATACCGCGCGGGCTTGTACGAAATCCTGAAAGCCGGCGTCATCCGCGGCGAGCCGTTGTTCCGATTCCTCGCCGAGCGCAGCCCCGAAGTGCTGGCGCGCCATCCCGAAGCGGTCGATCGCATCGTCGCGGAATCCGTCGAAATCAAGGCCCAGGTGGTTTCCGCCGACGAGCGCGAAGGCGGCCTGCGGCGCATCCTGAATTTCGGCCATACCTTCGGGCACGCGCTCGAAGCCGAGACCGCCTACACCCGCTTCCTGCATGGCGAGGCCGTGGCCTTCGGCATGCGCGCCGCCGTGTACCTGGCGCAAATGACCGGCCATCTATCGGCCGAAGACACCGTCGACATTCTGGAAGCCATCCGGCTGTACGGCCCGATTCCTCCGCTGGCCGGCATCTCCGCCGAGCGCCTGCTGGAGCGCCTGGCGAGCGATAAGAAGACCATCCAGGGGAAGATCCACTTCGTGTTGCCCGAGCGCATTGGGGAAGTGCAAGTCGTCTCCGGCATCGGTGACGAGCTGGTGTTGGCCGCCATCCGGGCCGCCCTGGCATGAAAGGAGCCACGCCGCAGGGCGCGCGCAGCGAGCGGGAGGCGGCCGAGTGGGTGCGCGATATGTTCGGCCGCGTGGCGCATCGTTACGACCTGGCCAACCATCTGCTTTCGTTCAATATCGATCGCTACTGGCGCGCGCGCACGGTGGCCCGCGTGGGGCATGTGTTGGCGCGTCCCGATGCGCGCGTGCTCGACATTTGCTGCGGCACCGGCGACCTGGTGCGCGCCTTGCAACGGGCCAGGCCGGCCGGCGCGCCGGTGATGGGCTCGGACTTCTGCCATCCCATGCTCACCGCCGCACGCGCCAAACTTGAAGGAGGGGAATTGTTCGAAGCCGACGCGCTACGCCTGCCGCTGTCGGACGCTTCGCTCGACCTGATCACAGTGGCCTTCGGGTTCCGCAATCTGGCCAATTACGAAGCGGGCCTGCGCGAGATGCGGCGCGTATTGCGCGGCGGGGGCGTGGCGGCCATCCTGGAATTCTCACAGCCGCCCAATCCGCTATTCGGCGCGCTGTACGGCTTCTATTCGCGGCGCGTGCTGCCGTTGATTGGCGGCGCCCTGTCGGGCTCGCGCGACGCCTACACGTACTTGCCGGAATCGGTGCGCAAGTTCCCCGCGCCGCAGGAATTGGCGGAGATGATGCGCACCGCCGGCTTTGGCCCCGTGGAGTTCGAGCGCCTCACCGGCGGCATCGTCGCGCTGCACTTGGGATCGGCGCGGGCTATGGCGCCGGCGCCGTAAACGGCACATTCATCGTCGCCTGGTACATCGCCTCCAGCAAATCCTGCGAGTGGCCGTCGTAGTCCGCGTCGAGCGACCACATGAAGCCGCCGCCCAGGCCGCGCTCCCACTCCGAATACTGGATCCGCTTGTAGGTGGACGCCGCATCGTCGTAAGTGATATACCCCGGCGAGCCATCCGAACGCAGCAGATACGGCACCAGCGCGTGCGGATCCAGGTAAGCCGTCCATCCGTTTTGGTTGATGTGCTGCTTGATGAACGTGCCATAGTTTTCCGACGGCACCGCGTCGTTGCCGCACTGGCCGTCCCACAACTGGCTGCAGGGGCCGAACTCGGCGCTGACGTCGGTGTAGTAGTAGCCGTAAAACGGCGTTCCCATGTTCAGCTTGGAGGCCGGCACGTTAAGGTAGGTCAAATAGACAGTGGCGGCTTGCGCGACGCTGCCCCCGGGCTGGCATTGATAAGGTCCCGGATCGCTGACATTCCAGAAGATCGCCGAGTTGAGCTGCCCGTCCGCGGTCCACGGCCCCGCGCAGTCGTACATCATAATGTTCCAATAGTCGATCACCGGTTCCACACCCGGGAAATCGTATGATCCTCCCCATGGCGGAACGTCCGCGGAAAGCGTGTACGTGGGGCTGGGGAAAGTCTTCCGCAATCCCGACATCACCTCGTTGAACATCTGGGTGTCCGCCGCGGAGGCGGGATACTCCCAATCGATATCCAAACCGTCGTAACCGTTGCGGGTGATAAACTCTTGCAAATTCGCCAGCAGGAATTGCAGGCCGCCGGTGGTGGTTTCAAGCCCCGGAAAGTCTCCACCCAACAGCAGCAGCACCTTCACTCCGGCTGCGTGCGCTTTGCTGATGAGCGCCGGTTCCAGGAAACCGCTGGGTACGGAAAGGCTGCCGTTGCCATTGAAGCCTACCCCGGCATGGTTGATATGCGTCAGCTTGTTGAACGGAATCTGGGCCGAGCTGTACGGCGGGGTTTGGGTCCTGCTCCAGTAACCATAGTCGGCCACCAGTCTCTTGGGCGTGGGCTGTTGAGCGTACGCCGGCAGCATCGCCCACCCACAGCAGACGCAAGCGCCCAAGGCCGTTGAAAATCGATTCATTGCGAACACCTCCAGTAATGTGTACTGTACACCCGTTCGCGCTCCCCATGCTAAGGGATGCTAACGTGCCCCGGCATTTAGCCGTGGGGCAGGCCATCGTTGTTGGCGGCCTGCCGAGTCCCCACGCGCTGGAGGTCTTGTTTGAGATCGTTCAACTTTGCACCTGCAATTGAGGAGCTTATGCCGGCGCAGTGCTACTCTGGGGTTTGAGACTTGGTTCCATCGCCCGCGCTTCGACCGGGCCGCTCCTCATCCTACTTTTGCTTGCCACGGCCCTGTCCGCCGCTGAGATCGCTACCGGGTTCATGCTTGGCAAGCACTACGATCCGCGCGCGTTCTACGTCCGCAATACGGCGCCCTCCGGGCCGGGCGAGAACTGGCAAAAGACCTACAGCGGCCCCGCCTACCGCCGCGATGCCCAGGGCAAGCTCATGAATATCCGCCTGGCCAACGCCCTATTTCTCGATGAGTGGATGCACGAGCGGGCCTTCGATCCCGAGTTCAACACGGATGCCGTGATCCAGGCCCTGGATTTCTACAAGGGTCACGGTGTGCTCATGATCAACGTGAGCCTGCAGGGCGCGCCAGCCGGATACGACAAGTCCGTCAACGGCATCGATCGCGAGAATGCCTATCGCCTGGGGCCCGGCCGCGGCGCCTATGTCAGCGCTTTCACGCCGGACGGTTCGCTCAAGCTGGATTGGCTCGCGCGCCTCGAACGCTTGCTGCGCGCCGCCGACCAGCGCGGTATGTTCGTCAACCTGATGTATTTCTACCACGGCCAGGCCGGGCAGTTCCGCTCCCCCGCCGCCATACACAACGCGGCCGTGAACATCACCGGCTGGCTGATCGCGCACGATTTCCGCAACGTCATTATCGACGTGGCCAACGAGTACGACCTGCCCGGCCCGCAGTGGGACTTCAAGGGCTACATTCCGCAGAACATCATCCCCCTGATCGACGACGTGCGCGAATGTTTCAAGCATGCGAGCTACGTCCTGCCGATCGGCGTTTCAAGCGACGGACGCATGCGCTATCCACAGTCGTTGCAAGGCCAGGTAGACGTATTGCTGATCCACGGCGATGGCCGCGACCCGCGCGAGAAAGCCCGCCGCGTGGCCGAACTGAAGGACGCGCAACGCCCCGTGCTGATGACCGAGGACGACAATGGCCGCGCCACTACGGTGGAGCATCTGGCGGGCGACCTGGCCAGTTGCGATATCTTCTTCCATCGCGCCGAGGGCTGGGGATACCTGCCCTGGATGCAGGCGCAGCGATTCCCCTTCCGCTACCTGCCCGGCCCGCTGTCCGAGGTGCGCGACGACATGTCCGAAAAAGAGCGCGACATGGCCTATTTCCACGCCGTGCTGGACCACATCGCGTCGCTGACCCTGCGCCGTCCGCCTGTGGAAGATGGCCCATGAACGTGCGCGTCGCCGAACTCTGCGCCGTGCGCCAGTTCCGATTGGTGGAAGCGGAGCTGGCCGATCCAGGTCCCGGTGAAGTGCAGGTCCGCATCCAGGCCGTCGGCATCTGCGGCTCGGATCTGCACTCTTACTCCGAAGGCGGCGTGGGCGATACGCCGTGCCAGTATCCGATGGTGCTGGGGCATGAACCGGCGGGCGTCGTGGCGCGGGTGGGCGCCGGCGTAACCGGTTGGGTTATCCGCGATCGCGCGGCGTTCGAGCCGGCCATCTACTGCTATCACTGCGAATTCTGCCACACCGGCCACCACAACGTGTGTGCCAACCTGCGCTTCATGAGCATGCCGGGCGATCCCGGATTCTTTCGCGATTACGCCAACATCCCCGCGGGCAACCTGATCGCGATTCCGCCGGGTTTGAGCCTGCGCGACGCGACCATCATCGAGCCGCTCGCGGTGGTCCTGCACTCCATGCAGTTTGTGGCGTTGCAGCCCTCGGAAACCGCGGCGGTTTTTGGCGCAGGCCCCATCGGGCTGATGACCGTCATCTGCCTGAAACTGGCCGGAGCGGGAAGGGTTTGGGCAGTCGATCCGGTCGCCGCGCGGCGCGAGTTGGCGCGGCAGGCCGGCGCCGATGCGGTGCTGGACCCTTCCGCCATAGACCCATCCCACCAGATCCTGCGCGACACCGGCGGCCGCGGCGTGGACGTAGCCATCGATTGCGCCACCACCGGCGGCTCCACGAACCACTGCCTGCGTGCCGCGCGCCACGCCGGGCGTGTGGTCGTAACCGGAATTCCCGTGGAAAGGGAAGTGCCGCTGGAATTCTCGCCGATGCGCCGCAAGGAATTGGCCATCTTCACCGTGCGCCGGTCCAATCATGAGACTGAAGCCGCACGCGAGATGCTTGCCGCCAACCTGGCGCGGTTTGCCGCTCTGATTACGCACACGCGCCCGCTCGAGCGCATCGCGGAAGCCTTCCATCAAGTGGAGCACCGCCTGGATGGCGTAGGCAAACTGGTTGTCTCCGGGTAATGCGCGTGGCCGGATTTTCCCATACGGGTGCGGCTTGGCGCGCCGCCCCGCCCCGCGCCTGACCTGATAGGATATTTGCTGACAACCTATGCGACTACGCGTGCTGGGAATCGTGCTGGCCGGTGGAAAGGGCACCCGGCTGTACCCGCTGACCAAGGAACGTGCCAAGCCCGCTGTCCCCTTTGGCGGGAAGTATCGCATCGTCGACTTCGTCCTCAGCAATTTCATTAACTCGGGCATCTATTCCATCTACGTGCTAACCCAGTTCAAGAGCCAATCCCTGCTGCAGCACCTGAGCGAGGGATGGCAGTTCGGCGGACTCCTCAAAACGCAATTCATTATCCCCGTGCCGGCCCAGATGCGCTCGGCCGGAGAAACCTGGTACCAGGGCACGGCGGACGCCATCTACCAGAACATCAACCTGGTGGAGCAGGCCGATCCACACGTGGTGGCGATCTTCGGCGGCGACCATATCTACCGCATGAACATCGATAGCATGATCGAGTTTCACGAGCAGAAGAGCGCCGCGGTCACCGTTGCCGCCATCCCCGTGGACAAGAAGTTCGCCACTGAGTTCGGGGTCATCGAAGCGGCGTCGGACGGACGGGTCATCGCCTTTCACGAAAAACGGGCGGACGCCCCGACCATACCCGGCGATCCCGACCGTGTCTACGCCTCCATGGGCAACTACATCTTTTCCACGCGCACGCTGCTGCGCGAGTTGTACGGGGACGCCACCAACGAGAGCAGTTCGCACGATTTTGGCCACGACATCCTGCCCAAGCTGGCCGGCAATTCGGAGATGTTCGCTTACGATTTCCAGAGCAACCGCATTCCCGGCGAGCCGGCCGATGGGTCCGCCTACTGGCGCGATGTGGGTACCATCGACGCTTACTACGATGCCAATATGGACCTGCGCTCCGTCAAGCCCGCGCTCAACCTTTACAACCGGAAGTGGCCTCTGCGCACCGCCAGCTATCCCGAGCCGCCCGCCAAGTTCACTTTCGACGACGAGAACCGCCGCGGCGAAGCCATCGACTCCATCTGCTCCGGCGGATGCATTCTATCGGGCGGCGCCGTAAAGAATTCCGTCCTCTTCCGCGGCGTGAAAGTGCATGCCGGAGCGTTGGTGGACGACTGCCTGATTCTGGATAACTGCGACATCGGCCGGCGTGCTCGTGTGCGCCGGGCCATCCTCGACAAGAACGTGCGGGTCCCCGCCGATGCCTGCATCGGCTACGACCTGGAGTATGACCGCCGCTATCACTATGTCACCGAATCCGGCATTGTCGTAGTGGAGGGCAACCGCTCCCAGGTGGAAGTATCCACGTTAGTGGTGTAGTGGGGCGGGCCTCCAGGCCTGCGGCCGGCGTCCACGCCGGCCGCTTCTTATGGAACATCAAGTCCTCGACTGGATCTCGCACTATGGCTACCCGGCGATCTTCTGCCTGCTCATGCTGGGCATTGTGGGTCTGCCCGTTCCGGATGAAACCCTGCTCACATTCACCGGCTACCTGATTTTCACTCACCACTTCAATCTCGTGCCGGCCTTCGCGACCGTGCTGGCCGGCACCATCTGCGGCATCACTCTGAGCTACACGCTGGGCCGGACTTTTGGGCTGGCGCTCATTCACCGTTTTGGCAAGTACATCCACCTCACTGAGGAGCGCCTGGCCAAGGCGCACCGGTTCTTCGAGCGCGTAGGGCATTGGAGCCTTACGTTCGGCTATTTCGTTCCCGGCGTCCGCCATCTGACGGCATATGCCGCGGGCGTGTCCTACGTCGAGCCGCACATCTTCGCCATTTTCGCGTACCTGGGCGCGTTCCTTTGGGCCACCACATTTGTGACGCTGGGCTATCTTCTGGGCGATCGCTGGCAAGTGGTTTCGGCGCAAATCCACCACCACCTGATTGTCGCTTCTTGCGCGATCGGCGCGGTCATCGTGTTATATCTGGCGTGGCGGAAGCTGCGGGCGCAACGTAACTGACCGCCATCCCGGTCGAGATCACCACCAGGCAGCCGATCACGTTGTACCACAGGAACGAAATTCCCGTAAATAGAAACGCCGCGAAGATGGCTGCCTCTCCGGCCAGCATGCCTACGAAGGCGCCGGTGCCGCTCACACGCTTGAAGAAGAAGGCCAGGACGAACACTCCCAACAGCGATCCGTAGAACAGCGAGCCTACGATATTTACGGCTTCGATCAACGATCCCAAGTGCTTTCCGAGCCCCGCGAAGGCCACGGCGTAAGCGCCCCAGAACGCAGTGGCCACCCGCGAGGCGTTCAAGTAATGACGATCGGTGGCGTCCTTACGGAAGTGGCGCCGATAGATGTCGACCACCGAAACCGTGGCCAGCGAGTTGATTTCGCCGGAGCTGGACGACATGGTAGCGGCCAGAATCACCGCGATCAGCAGGCCCACGATGCCCGTCGGAAGATAGCGCGTCACGAAAGACAGGAAGATGTAATTGGTATCCCGGAAGCCCTTCTCTCCACCGGTGGCTTCCACCAGGCTGGCGCCCTGGCGGCGGGCCGAATCTACGTCCTGCTGGGCGCGCCGGTAGTTCTCAATCGCCTCCCGCTCCGCCCGCGTGTCGGCGGTGTGGCGTGCCTCCACCATCGCCAGGGCCTGCGCTTTGCGCCTCGCGAAAGCCTCCTGGTAGCGGGCGGCGATGGGGTCGTAGCGCGCGCGCAACTCCGGTTGGCGGATGCGGTTGTATTCGACGCGCTGGAACACCAGCGGCGGCGGTTCGAATATGTAGAACACGAACACCATGGCGCCGATGAACAGGATGAAGAACTGCATGGGGATCTTGGCCATGGCGGTGAACAGCAGGCTCAGCTTGCTTTGCGTGATAGACTTGCCGGTGAGGTAGCGCTGCACCTGGGACTGGTCGCATCCGAAATACGACAGCGCCAGGAACATGCCGCCGATCAGCCCGCTCCACAGGTTGTAGCGGTCGTTCCAATCGAAATGAAAGGTCACCGCGTTGAGCTTGCCGGCCGAACCGGCGAGGTGCAGGGCATCCAGAAACGATACCTGGCGCGGCAGCAGCACGAAGATCATCACCAGCGCCACCACCAGGCCGAAAAGGATGATCACCATCTGCTGCACATCGGTCCAGGTAACGGTGCGAATGCCGCCGGTCACGGTGTACAGCACTACCGTGACGCCGATGATCGCCGTGGTCAGGCGATCCGGCCAGCCGAAGATGATGGAAAGCACGATGGCCGGCGCGTAGAAAGTGAGGCCCACTGAGAGGCCGCGCTGCATCAGGAAAATGACGCTGGCCAGTGCGCGGGTCTTGGCGTCGAAGCGGTTCTCCAGGTATTCGTAGGCGGTGTATACCTTGGCGCGATGAAAGATGGGAACGACCGTGGCTGAAAGCGCCACCATCGCCAGCGGCATGCCGAAATAGAATTGCACGAAGCGCATGCCGTCCACGTAGGATTGGCCGGTAGTCGAGATGAAGGTGATGGCGCTAGCCTGTGTGGCCATGATCGACAGCGCCATGGCATACCAGGGCATGCTCCGGCCGGCCAGCAGATAACGATCGACAGTGTTGCTGCCGCGGCCGCGATACAGGCCATAGGCAATGATGGAAGCCAGCGAGCCGACCAGAACCACCCAATCCAGAGGTCTCATGAAAACGCGCGGGTGAACACGTAGCAGAGTGCGATCAGGAACGCGAGGTAGACGACCACCGCAGTGTAGACGCGCGGCCACGTTCCCAGAAACGGCGGCGGCTCATCGGGCATCTCGCGCTGGCCGGGAGGCATAGGTGGAGTTTAGCATGGGCGTTAAACTTGCGTTAACCACACGCGTCAACCCCTAACTCGCCGCGCAGCACCGTAACCGCCTGCCCGCCCAAAAACACGCGATCCCCGCTGCAGCGCACCCGCACCACGCCGCCGCGCGGCGAAGCCTGATACGCCACTAACTCGGTCTTGCCCAGGCGCTTGCTCCAATATGGTCCCAGACAGGAATGCGCGGAGCCTGTCACGGGGTCCTCGTCGATGCCCGAGCCCGGCGCGAAGAAGCGCGAGATGAAATCGAATTCAGGTGTATCGGACCGTGCTGTCACGATGACGCCGCGCACTGGCAGCTTCCGCAATGCACGGTGGTCCGGCTGCGCGCCGCGCAGCTCCGCCGCGGACTCCACCTCGACCAGGTAATCGAACTGGTTGCGCCCCACGTAGACCGGCGTCAGTCCGAGCGCCGCGGCCAGATCCGCGGGTGGCTCGGCGGCCTGTTCCACCTTGGCCGGAAAATCCATCTCGATCCAGTCGCCGTGGCGCTCGGCTAGCAACAACCCGCTACGCGTGTGGAAGCGCGCCTGGGCTCCGTCGGCCAGATGGCCTTCCTCCCACAGCACGTGCGCGCTCGCCAGCGTGGCGTGGCCGCACAGGTCCACTTCAACGGCCGGCGTGAACCAGCGCAGGTGGTAGCCGCCGTCTTGCGGAACCAGAAACGCGGTTTCCGCGAGGTTCATTTCGCTTGCTACATCCCGCATCCAGCGCTCTTCGGGCGCCTTGGAGAGGATGCACACCGCTGCCGGATTTCCGGCGAACGGCTTGCTGGTGAATGCGTCTACTTGCGTGATGGCGATGCCCATATTCTTACAGTGTAGACGAGGGCCGACGGCTATTCGTGACGCAGTCTGACAGTGAGCGTCCGCCACCACGCCAACATGGCCTGCAAATGATATAAAATTCGAAAATAAGCTCTGCCGCGGAGGTCCGTATGCGGATTGGCCCGTTACTCGTCCTGCTTCATGTACTGGCATCGCCGGCATTCCCGCAAGCCGCGCTGGATCAGGTTGTGATTCAGGCTGGGACGCATGTCGTCCTGGTAAATGTGGTGGCGAAGGACAAGCACGGAAAACCGGTTGCCGACCTTGGCCGCGACGATTTCGTGCTGCGGGACAATGGCCAGGTACAGAAGATCGCGCTCTTTGCGCTGGAAGTCGCCGGAGGCACGCCGCCCGCTGTTCCAAGCTCGCCGGCCAGGCCGACGTTCACCAACCGGCCGGGGCCGGATATCGCGGCAGTCACCGTGTTCCTGTTCGATGAATTGAATACGAAACTCACCGATCAGGATTTAGCCAAGAAAGATTTCCTGCGCTACTTACGGGGATTGCCGGCGGACAGCCGCGTCGCTGTTTTTGTTTTAGGCGACTCGCTCGCGATGCTGCACGATTTTTCGGATGATATGGCTTCCCTTCTGGCGGCCATCGAGAAGCACAAGAATCGCGTGAATCCCGAAGTGGATGCCGCCACGGCGCCGCCTGCCTCGTCCCACTCGCTCACCGGCGACCAACAGGCAACGGCGCAGTGGGATAGCATCATGCAGGCTTCCAACCAGCCCTATGTCGATTACACCGAGACGGTTCGCGCGACTCGCACGGCGGCGGCGCTCGAAACCATCGCCGGACATTTGCAGGGCATTTCCGGCAGGAAGACTTTGATCTGGATTTCGGGAGGATTCCCGATTCAACTGGGCTTGCACAACTACGTGGACAGCATTCCCCGAAGCAACGCCACCGGGCGGTCGTCCGGAGGATCGGGCAAGCGCGGCGGAAGATCGGGCGCCAGCGACTCCTCGAATGCGGCTTCAAATTCGGCTCCGAGATCGTCTGGCGCGAATCTATCGGCAACGGAGCTGCCGGGCACGGGTCTCTCGTTTGAGAGCGACGTAGCGCGCGCCGTGCGGGCCTTGAACGAAGCCGACGTGGCGGTGTATCCGGTAGACGCGCGCGGCGTCACAGTGGCGGCGGCTTTTCAGGCGGACCGAAGTTCGATCGGAAAGCGGAGTAAGCCGGCTGGGGCGTTCTCCGGGCCCGACTTCAACTACGAAACGCTCGAGACCTTGGCCGGGGAGACCGGCGGCCAGGCGTTCCACCACATCAACGACCTGAGCGCCGCCATTCAGGACGCGGCCAGCGACGCGCGGGTGAGTTATTCGCTGGCGTTCTCACCTTCGGCCGGCAGCCTGGACGATTCGTATCACACGCTGGAAGTGACCGTGAAACGGCCGGACGTGAAGCTACGCTACCGCCCCGGTTATGTGGCGTCGCGGGATGCGGCCGTGGCTCCGACGCTTGCCGAGGCGATTGCCAATCCGGTGGCGCTGGAAGGCATCGGCTTCAGCGTGCATCTGGAGCCGGTGGAGGGGGGCTACAAGGCTTCCGTGACCATCGACGCGCGCAACATCACACTGCAACCCAAGGACGGGAAGTGGACCGGCTCGCTGCAGTTTCTGGTGGTGGTGGGGAAGGTGGAGCAACTTACGACCATCCCACTGAATTTCAGCGATGCGATGTTTCACCAGGTTCAGGATAAGGGGCTGGTGTTGGGCGCGCGCGTGAAGACGCCGCCGGGAACCACGGGGGTCAGCATGGGGGTCCGTGACATTCCGTCCGGGGTGGTGGGGACCCTGCACGTGCCGTTATGAGAAACTGCAAGACCGCCCTACTAAGAATCGCGGCAGCAAGCCTGGTACTCTTCACGGCCTGCGCGGCGCTGTTGTGTATTCCGGAACCGTTCTTCTCATTCTCGGTGCGGGCAGATAACCTGACTGGCTAACTATGCGGAACGGCTTGGCACATTACACGTGTTACCGGACGGCGGGGCCCATCCGGATCGACGGCAAGCTGGACGAGCCTTCCTGGCGCATGGCGCCCAAGTCCGAGCCTTTCGTCGATATCGTGACCGGCGAGCCGGCGTGGTTCGATACGCGCGTGGCGCTGCTATGGGACGACGAGTGCCTGTACTTCGGTTTCACGGTGGAAGAGCCGCATGTGCGCGGCTATTTGACCGAGCGTGACTCGCGCATTTATGAAGACAACGACGTGGAGGTTTTCATCGCGGGCGAGAACGCGTATTACGAGTTCGAGATCAACGCGCTGAACACGATCTACGAGGTGTTCTGGATCTGGAAGGATGCGCTGGTGCCGGGCAGTCCGTATTCCGGGCGGCCGGAGTTCGATCCCGCGACACAACGCACTATGGTTTTGGATGGCGTGGGAGGGCACGTGCATCCGCGCGGCGAGCGCTGGGGTTTTCTGGACTGGGATTTTCCTGGGTTGCGGCATGCGGTGCATGTGGAGCCGCCGGGCTGGACTGTTGAACTGGCCATTCCGTGGGAGGGATTGGCTGGGCTGGCGGATGGGCGTGCGCTGCCGCCGCGCGAGGGGGAAGTCTGGCGGATCGACTGTTCGCGGTTCCAGCAGTTCGACCGTGCGGGACGTAAGCTCGAGCCGAGCGCCGGTTGGACCTGGAATCGGCACGGGCACTATGACTCGCATATTCCGGAGACGTTTACGTTTGTGAGGTTCAGTGCGCAGCTGCCCCCAGCTCCGTGACCTGCGGGAACCAACAAATTCGCTGCTTCAGCCTTCCTGTTAAAGAGGCGCTCGGCATCCGCGGCTGCCACCGGTTTTGAAAAATAATAACCCTGACCGAACTGACACCCGGTGTCTTTCAATATAGTCAGTTGACTTTCCGTCTCGATCCCTTCCGCTACGGCGCGCAGGTTCAAAGATCGTGCCAGATTCAGAATTGTCCGCACGATTATCAAATTCTCGTTGTCCCGTGCCATGCCCATTACGAACGAGCGGTCGATTTTTAGGGTATCGAAGGGAAGGAGGCACAAGTAGCTCAAGGAGGAGTATCCCGTTCCGAAGTCGTCTATCTCCAAACCGATGTGCATGCTCTTGAGCTTTTGAACGATGGCAATCGCTTGATTCGTGCTTTCCATGAGCGAACTTTCCGTCATTTCCAGTTTCAAGCTTCCCGGGTTTAATCCGGTTTTGGCCAGCACAAGTTCCACATCTTCCACGAGGCCCGGTTGGATCAACTGCCGGAATGAGACGTTCACGCTGATTGTCAGCGGCGGGTCGGCGGCGCATTTGCCGTGCCACTCCGCCATCTGACGGCAGGCTTCGCCGAGCACCCATCGACCCAACGGGACAATCAAGCCGGCATCCTCGGCGATCTGGATGAACGAGTCGGGATAAAGTAAGCCGCGCACCGGGTGCTTCCAACGAACCAAAGCCTCGAAACCAATAATCCGCTCGTCCGAAAGCGCGACTACCGGCTGGTAGTGCAGAGTCATCTCCTCCGATTCAATGGCACTTCGCAGTTCCAGTTCAATCTCGCTTCGCGACACGGCGAGACTTCGCATACCTTCGTCGAACACGTCATACCGCCCTTTTCCTTTGGCTTTGGCGCAGTACATGGCGGTATCGGCATTATGCAGCAATTGCTCGGCAGTGGCTCCCGGCGAACCGTACGCGATACCGACGCTGATACTTGCAAAGACGCGCCGGCCAATCTCAAACGGGCTGTCGAATGCGTTCAGGATGCGCTCCGCGACTGCTACGGCGTCGGCGTCATGACGAAGGCCGTCAAGTAGAACCGCGAATTCGTCTCCGCCGACGCGGGCTACCACCGAGGTTCCTGCGATGCGGTCTTCGGATCGCACACTTGCGCGAAGACGCCCGGCCATGCCGATCAACAACTGATCGCCGGTGGCATGCCCGAGTGTATCGTTGACCATTTTGAAACGGTCGAGATCGACAAACAGGACGGCGAATCGGCAATCGTCGTTACCTTTTGCTATCTCAATTGAGCATTCGAGCTTATCCAGGAAGTACACCCGGTTCCGCAGCCCGGTGAGCGCATCGGACACCTTTCCTTCGTTGATGTCCGTGTGAGAGCCGGCAATGCGCACCGCGGTTCCGGCCGCGTCGCGTACGGCCACTCCGCGGCTCAATATCCAGAGATAGCTGCCATTGGCGTGACGGATCCGGTATTCGCTGGTAAAATCGGGGGTCTGGTTTTCGCGATGCGCCGCCAGCGCGGCTCGCACGCGTGCCTGATCTCCAGGGTGAATGCGGCCCAGCCACTCTTCGGGATCGGTCCAAAGGTGGTTTTCCGGAAATCCGAGAATTTGATTCCAGCGCGGTGAAAAGTAAATCTCGCCGGTGTCGAGCTTCCAGTCCCACACGCCGTCATTTGCCCCTTGAACCGCGAGAGCGTAGCGCTCTTCGCTCTCGCGCAGCGAGTCCTCCGAGGCTTTACGCTCCTGACTGCGCAAACCTATCTGCGTGAGGGTATCCCGGAAAGAGATCGCTGCGAGTCTTTCAGTTTCGATCAAATGCGCCTTGGTCTCTTCCAGTTTGGCGTTCGCGGCCTCCAGTTTCTGGTTCGCCCGAAGCAGTTCTTTGGAAAGGGCGGCGCCCGCTTCCGCGGACTCAAGTTCCGCGCGCGCGCGCACTTTCTCGATCTCCTTCTCCTTAGCCTGCGCAGCAAGGCGCCGGTTCTCCTCCTGAAAGGAACGGCGGCGCAGAAGAGCCTGAATCCGGGCCCGCAGTATGGCTGTATCGGTCGATTTAGCGACAACATCGTCGGCGCCGGCGGCAAGGCAACGGGTAAGTTCATCCGTTGAATCGACCGTAGTCATCATGATGACGACTACGGGGACCGCCAAAGGGTCGCGCATTTCAGTAATCTGTCGACACACCTCGATTCCGCTGATTCCCGCCGTAACCATGTCGACCAGTGCGCAGTCGAAAGTTCCTGCCGCCAGTTTACGAATCCCTTCGGCGGCGCTAATCGCATTTTCCACCTCATAGCCTTCGCTCAGTAGAGCGCCGCGGACGAAATCGCGGGTTGGACCGTCGCCGATCGTAAGAATCCGCGTAGGCCGAAAGCCGGATTCTCGTAGGTTCAGCGCGGAAGGATCCTCTCTCCC
>DATKFU010000071.1:0-14823 GCA_035511215.1 Bryobacteraceae bacterium
GTGGGCGGATATCTCGTGCGCGTCCCCCACACCGTCTACGAACGCGTGTCCATGTGGGCGTCGCCCTGGAACAACGTCATCCACGGCGGCGATCAATTGGCGCAATCGCTGTGGGCTTATGCCACGGGCGGCTTCTGGGGCACGGGCCCCGGTTTGGGCGACCCGGCACTGGTGCCGGCCGCGCACACTGATTTGATCCTGTCGGCGCTGGGTGAAGAATTCGGCTTCCTGGGTGTGGCCGCGGTATTCGCCATCTACGCGTTCATCTTGTATCGCACGGCACGCATCGCCTTGCGCGCGCGCAGCGATTACGAATTCTTCCTGGCTGCGGGCCTGGGCGTAGCCATGGCGCTGCAAATCCTGTTGATCGCCGGAGGGTCGCTGGGGGTGCTCCCGCTTTCCGGCGTTGTCACGCCCTTCCTGAGCTACGGCCGATCGTCGATGTTGGCGAACTTCTTCGTCTTCGCGATCCTGCTGTCCATTTCCAGCCGGCCCGCCGCCGATCCCAAGCGCAACGCGCCATTCAGGGCGCCAGTCGAAGCCGCCGGCCTGGCGTTGGGAGCGCTGACGCTGATCATAGTCGGCAAGGCAGCCTATGTGCAAGTGCTGCACAGTGCAGCCATCATGGGCGAGGGCACCCTGGTCGTGCAGGCCGATGGCGCGCGCCGCTACCAATACAATCCGCGCTTTCAGGAGATCGCACGCGACATTCCCAAAGGCAGCATCTTCGACCGCAACGGTTTGCCCCTGGCCACCAGCAGCTGGGACGAACTGGAGAAGCACCGCGCGCAATACCAGCAGCTCGGCATCAACATCGATCAAGCCTGCTCGCGCACCGAAAGCCGGCACTATCCCTTCGAAGGCCTCACGTTCCACCTGCTGGGCGATCTGCGCACGCGCATCCGTTGGGGCGCCGGCAATACTTCGTTCGTGGAGCGCGATTCGGCCACGCGGTTGCGCGGTTACGACGACCGGCCCACCTTGGTGGATGTCGAGAATCCAAAAACCGGCAAGCCGGAGCGCGTCGTGCGCTACGACCTGCGCGAGCTGGTTCCGCTGCTGCGTCACCGCTACCAGCCGAACAATCCGGCGGTCCGGCGCGTTCTGGACCGGAAGCGCGACGTCCGCATGTCGCTCGATGCGCGGCTGCAGGTGCGCGCCGGCGAAATCCTGAAAGCCGCGCTGCGCCAGGCCGGCCAGGACAAGGGATCGGTGGTCGTGCTCGATCCGGGAACAGGGGAGCTGCTGGCGGCTGTAAGCTATCCGCTGCCGCCCATCGGGCCGGGCGACGCTCCGCCGGCGGAGGCCACGGAAGATACAGCCAACCCGTATCTGGATCGCGCGCGCTACGGCCTGTATCCGCCCGGTTCGACATTCAAGGTAGTCACTGCTATGGCCGCGCTGCGCAGCGATCCGCAGTTGGCGAAGCAGACCTATTCCTGCATTCGCCTGCCGGACGGCCGCGTGGGTAACTACGTGCGTGGCTCCAACCGCCCCATCCGCGACGATATAGAAGATAAGGAGCCGCATGGAACCATCGACATGGAGCGCGCCGTAGTTGTGTCCTGCAATGCTTACTTCGCGCAGTTAGGCACTTACAATGTAGGCGCGCAGCAGTTACTCGATACCGGCAGCCTGCTGGGTATCTCCATGGCGTCGCCCCCCACCGCGCAACAACTGCGCAAGTCGCTGCCGCAATCGTCATATGGGCAAGGTCAGGTAGTCGCGTCGCCCTTCCAGATGGCGCGTGTGGCGGCTGCAATCGCCAATGGCGGCCAAATGCCGCAAGGCCGCTGGATCGCCGACGATAGCAACGATCGCACGCAGGCGCCGCAAGTGGTGATCGGGCCGGATGTCGCGGTCACAATATCCCGCTTCATGCGCGAGGTGGTGACCCAGGGCACCGGACGGCGCGCGGCCGACGCGCCCGTGCAAATTGCGGGCAAGACCGGCACGGCGGAACTTGGCAACGCGCCTTCGCACGCCTGGTTCATCGGATTCGCTCCGTATCCTGCCGGCAGGCGCATCGCGTTTGCGGTGTTGATCGAGAACGGTCAGTATGGCGGCACATACGCTGCTCCGGCAGCCGCCGCGCTGGTGACGGCAGCGCAGAGCCTGGGGCTTATTGGAGCGGGGAAACAGCCATGAGTTTCTTTTCGGAAGTGGAGAAAACCATCGAGCGCGCGTTCCGGAAATGGACCGAGCGGGCGTTCGGTCCCGCCCAGTCGGATGAACTGCTGCTGGTGCACCGCGCCATCCTGGAAGAAATCGAAGGTAAGATCCAAACCGTGCAGCGCGGCCAGCGCCTGTTCCCTTATAACTATCTGCGCGTGCGCCTGGTGTCCCAGGAACCGGAGCGGCGGGCGCTTTTTCAGGCGGCCTTCGCCCAGGATCGCCGGTTGGAAAGCGATATCCGCGAATCGCTGCAGGGCGCGGGATGCGCGCTTCCCACAGGCTTCGCCGCGGATGTGGAGACGGCCGAGGAAGGCCCTAAAGGCTTCGAGATCGCGTACACCATCCGTGACGTTCCGTCCGTTCCAGCGCCGGTTCCGGCGCCCGAGCCTGAACCACCACCTGCGCCCGAGTTTGTCCCAGGGCGGCTTGTGGTGGTGCGAGGAAAGGCGGCACGGGACGGCTACGCCATTGAGAAATCGCGCACCAACATCGGGCGCATGCAGGAACTAACCGACAGCCAACAACGCATCGTGCGGCGCAACGACGTGGTCTTTGAAGAGGGCGGCGACGACGCGAATGCGACTGTCTCCCGCGCCCACGCGCACATCCGTTTCGACCGGGCCTCGGGCCAATATCGCATTTGCGACGACGAAAGCGAATTCGGTACACGCATCTTCCGGGAGGGCCGGTCCATCGAAGTGCCCGCAGGTAACCGGCGCGGCGAACGCTTGTGTCCGGGAGACGAAATCTACGTCGGAAGGGCGTGCCTGCGATTCGATCAATAAGACAAAACCCTACGCGTCAACCTAGTGCGGTCGGCTACGTCTCTGAACGAGTCGTATGAATACGTACAACGATATCAATAAAGCACTAGCTATAGTAACCGTGCAGTAGCAGACTAGTAATGGAGAGTAACATGGCCTTACGATCGTACTTACTTTGGTTATATTTACTTGCGGCTACGCACCGGCCGATGGTAGCGCAGCCCAACGTGCTGACCTATCATAATGACGTGGCCCGCACCGGCCAAAACCTGGCCGAAATCACGCTGACCACCGGTAACGTGAATTCGGCCACCTTCGGCAAGGTCTTCCAAGTGACGTTGGACGGTGTAGTCGACGCACAACCTCTCTACGTCGCCGGGATTTCCGTCTCTGGCCAGGGAACCCATAATCTGCTGATCGCGGCCACGGAGAACGACAGCCTGTATGCGCTCGATGCGCATGCCGGCGCGCAACTCTGGAAAGTGGCGCTACTGCCCGCCGGCGAGACACCCTCCGACGACCGCGGCTGTTCACAGGTGACTCCCCAGATCGGCATTACCTCGACGCCGGCCGTCGCGCTCGAGGCCGGCACGGGGGGAGGCGCCGTCTTTGCCGTGGCGATGAGTAAGGACTCGTCAGGGAACTACCATCAACGGTTATACAAAGTGAGCCTGGCCACGGGCACGATACTCGCCGTCGTGGCAGTTACCGGCAAGTATCCCGGAACCGGCGACGCTAGCAGCGGAGGTTACGTTTCGTTCGCAGCCAGCCAGTATAAGGAACGATCGGGCTTGTTGCTGTTGGGCGGGGTGGTGTACCTCGCATGGGCGTCGCACTGCGACGATCAGCCGTATACCGGCTGGATCATGGGCTACAACGCTGCGACGCTCGCGCAAACCACCGTGATCGACGTTACTCCCAATGGTGGCGAAGGGGCCATTTGGGGCGCAGGCGCCGGTTTGGCGGCCGATCCCAGAGGGTACATTTACTTTTTAGATGCCAACGGCACTTTCGACACTACTCTGAATGCCCAAGGCTTTCCCAACCAGGGAGATTATGGCAACGCCTTCATCAAGCTATCGGCCGCAGGCGGCCAGCTGACCGTGGCGGATTATTTCACCATGTACAATACGACCAGCGAATCCGATGCGGATGAAGACTTAGGCTCGGGCGGAGCACTGGTGTTGCCGGACATGACCGATGCCGCTGGCCAAGTGCGCCACCTGGCAATCGGAGCGGGCAAGGACGGCAACATCTACCTGGTAAACCGCGACAGCATGGGCAAGTTCAATTCGCAGACCGACAGCGCCATTTACCAGGAGTTGGACGGCGCTCTGCCCGGTGGTATCTGGTCCATGCCGGCCTATTTCCGCGGACAGGTGTATTTTGGCGCTGTGGGCGGTCCGATACGGGGGTTCCAGTTCAGCAAGGCGGTGCTTTCATCGACTCCGGCTTCGGCGACCAGCATCACGTTTCCGTATCCCGGAGCCACCCCCAGTATCTCGGCGAACGGCTCGACAAACGGCATCCTCTGGGCGGTGGAGAACAACTCGCCCGCCGTGCTGCACGCGTACCTGGCCGGCAATCTGGCGCAGGAACTGTACAATACGAGCCAGGCGGCGAACGGACGCGACCAGTTCGGCGCGGGCAACAAGTTCATGGTGCCAACCATCGCCAACGGCAGAGTGTACGTGGGGACGCCGAACGGGGTCGCTGCTTTCGGCTTACTCGGTCTGCCCGCGGCAAGCCCCGTTGGAAACCAAGCGTCTACGGTCGCGGCTCCGTAAATCGGGCGTTTCGTAGCGGCTACGACACAATGTACGGGCTGCGATACACAGGCCGCGTGGACATCGCGTTGGCCTCCGCATCGCCTGTAAAGCTGGCAGACGCCGGGTCGTAAGTCAGTTTGCGCCCCACTCTGTAGCTGATGTTCGCCATGTGCACCAGGGCGGCGGACGTTACCCCGACTGACACATCGGCTGTCAGATCCGCCGGGTTTCGGCTCTTCACCGCTTTGAGGAAGTTGGCCATGTGCGGGATCGTATCGTCGATCTCCGTCTCGGTGTGCTTCATCGACTCACCCGGCTCGCCCTTGTCGCCGAGAAAGATCTGAAATCCGTGCTCATCCACCGGCATAAAGCCCTTGCTGCCGAAAAATGTGACCCCCACGAAATTCGGACCCGACGCCGGAATGCCAGGCTCCCCGCCGGTATTTAATCCGCGCACTTCGAAAACTAATTCGGCATCGCCATAATCGAAGGTGGCGATCTGGGTGTTGGGCGTTTCCTGGTCGTCCTCGTAAACATATTTGCCGCCGGTCGAAACCACGCCCTTGGGCAGATCCCGGCCCAGGCCCCGCCGCGCCAGGTCCATTTCATGGATGCCCTGATTGCCGATGTCGCCGTTGCCTGTGTCCCAGAACCAGTGCCAGTTGTACTGGTAGCGATTCTTGGTGTACTCGCGCATGGGTGCTGGCCCGAGGAAAATGTCCCAATCGAGCCCCGCCGGGACCGGCTCGGTGGGGGTATGGCCGATGGATGGCCGGCGCTTAAAGCAGATGCCGCGGGCCATATACACCTGACCGATGGCGCCGCTATGCAGCAGGTCCATGGCACGCTGCTTGTGCGCGATAGTGCGGCCCTGCATCCCGATCTGCACGATCCGCTTGTATCTGCGCGCCGCTGCTTCCATCGCCCGGCCTTCGAAAAGGTTGTAGGAGGCGGGCTTCTCGCAATAGACGTCTTTGCCGGCCTGACACGCCCATATAGTCGCCAGCGCGTGCCAATGGTTGGGGGTGGCGATGGACACCGCGTCCACGTCCTTGTCCTCAAAGAGCTTCCGCAGGTCCTGGTGAACGTGCGGTTTGTTGCCATGCAGCTTCTCCACGATCTGGGTGGCCCGTTCGGTCTGCGCCTGATTCACATCGCAGATGGCCACCACGCGCGCATCCGGCAGCTTGCTGTAATACTTCAGGTGATCGCGTCCGCGGCCGCCCAGACCGATCACTCCGATGCCCACCTTGCCGTTGGCCGTGTCGTTTGCCGCCCGCGCGCCCATCGCCAGACTGGCGCCCAATAGAAATGTTCGTCGTTCCATAATGCCTCCCGGCTAAGAACAATCGTATATCATGGATGCGATGCAAATGGTGGTGAACGGCGTCGCGTCGAAAGGCGGACCTCCCGTCGACGGTTTTGTGCTGGAAATGGAGGGAATCAGGAACCCGGATCTGTGAACCCTAACCGTTCCCGTTGCCATCTTCAACAAACGCCCGCAGACGGTGGCTCCGGCTGGGATGCCGCAGCTTGCGCAGCGCCTTGGCCTCGATCTGGCGGATCCTCTCGCGCGTTACCGCGAAGTTCTGCCCAACTTCTTCCAGTGTATGCTCGCTGCCGTCCTCCAGCCCGAAGCGCATCTTGACGATCTTCTCCTCGCGCGGCGAGAGCGTCTTCAGGACCTGGGCGGTCTGCTCGCGCAGATTCAGATTGATCACCGCATCGGAAGGCGACAGGGCCACCTGGTCGACCAGAAAATCGCCAAGGTGCGACTCGTCCTCTTCGCCGACCGGGGTCTCCAGCGAGATCGGCTCCTGCGCCACGCGCAGCACCTTACGTATCTTGGAAACCGGCAGCTCCATGCGCTTGGCCAGTTCCTCGGTGTTCGGTTCGCGCCCCAATTCCTGAATCAACTGGCGGGAGGCCCGGATCAGCTTGTTGATGGTCTCGATCATGTGTACCGGAATGCGGATGGTGCGCGCCTGGTCCGCAATCGCACGTGTGATGGCTTGCCGCACCCACCAGGTGGCGTACGTCGAGAATTTGTATCCCCGGCGGTACTCGAACTTTTCCACCGCCCGCATCAGGCCGATGTTGCCTTCCTGGATCAGGTCGAGGAATTGCAGCCCGCGATTGGTATACCGTTTGGCGATGCTCACTACCAGGCGCAGGTTAGCCTCGATCAATTCACGCTTGGCGGTCTCGGCTTCGCAATCGGCCTTGGTAATGATCGCCAGCGTGCGCCGCAACTCAACCGCCGTGGAGGCGCACCGCTCCTCGATCTGCTGCAGCCTCTGCTGATAGACACGCTGTTCCCTGCGCAATTCCTTGATGCCCTCCGCCCGCGCCGGCGCGGCCTCTATGCGCCGCTGCACGCGCGCCATCTCCCGCTCCACCGGTGTCAGTTCTTCCACCGCCGCCTGGATCTGTGCGGCGAAGTGGCGCAGGATGGATCCCTGGAAGCGGACCGTCCGGATGCGCCGCGAAACCCGCACCCGCGCGCGATGCGTTTCCCAAAGGAGGTGTGCATGCTGCTTGGGCTTCAGTCCGCGCGGAATGGCGTTGAGTTTCTGTCGCAACTGTTGGAATTTTCTGAAATGCCGCGCGGCATCTTCGGCCATGGCGATAAATTCCTGGCCATTCTCTTCGGTAGCCTCGTCGATCGTCAGCGGATCGGCCACTAATACGACATCGCGCGCCGCAATCGTGCCGTGGTCCACGTCCTCGGCCAGGTCCAGGATCTGCTGAATCACCAGCGGTGAGCGCGAGAGCGCTTTAATCACCGTGTTCTGGCCGCGTTCGATGCGCCGTGCGATCTCCGTCTCGCCTTCGCGCGACAGCAGCGGGACGGTGCCCATCTCCCGCAGATACGTGCGTACCGGATCGGTGACCTTCTCTCCGGCCGCCGGGCCCACATCCAGGTCCAGCAGATCTTCGGCTTCCCCCAGCTTTTGATCGAATTCGAGTTTGGGATCTTCCAGGAGATCGATGCCCGACCCGTCCAGCCCGGCCAGCAGGCTTGCGATCTCGGCGCCGTTGGCGAGATCGGCGGGGAGGGCTTCGCTCAGGTCTTCATAGACCTCATAGTCCTTTTCCTTGCCCTTCTCCACTAACCGCTGCAGCCGATCGAGTTTATCTTCCGGTGCCACTGAAACGCCCCACCCGTTGCGATACTATTTCCCACATTGTACACCCGCGTTTATTGCCACGCACGGCTATCCGGCCTTTTCGAGATCGTGCAATTCTTCCGCCAGCCGCAATGCCTCATGCAAATTTCCCGACCGCTCCGCCTCTCTTACACGCGCCTTCAACGCGGCCACTCGGGATTTGAGGCTGGCGCGCTGCAAGCTGCGAAGACATTCCTCTCCTAGGGATAGTGAAATTGCGGAGCCATCCGTTTCATCCCGCAGCACGGCGGACGCTAATAATTCTTGATCGCTTTCCTCCAGCCGTGCGTGCAGATCGTCGTAAGTCACCGTACCGCCGGCATACAAGGCGAACAAAGCCTTGAATATACGCCGCGTGGCGAACTGCTCCACCGCTGGTAGCTGTTCCAGTTCCGGAATCAGCTCATGGCGCGCTTCGGCGTCGGAAACGAGCAGGTTCAGTAGAATCTTCTCGTCCGCCCGCAGCGGCTCGCGCACTGGCGCGACCTTCTTGTCGCGCCGGTCCGTGGCGGCTTTGCGAAAGTTCTCCAACACCAGTCCGGCATCCACGCCCAGGTATCCCGCCACGTCGTTGGCCACGGCTACGCGCTCTATCTTGTCCGGCAGCCGCTGAATGGCCGGCAGCAAGAACTGGAAACCCGCCACCCGTCCCTCAGCCGTGCGCAGATCGAATTTCGCCCGCGCCCGATCGGCCAGCCAGTAAAAATAGGTTTGCGCCTTATCCAACTTGGCCCGATACGCATCTGCACCGCGTTCCTTGCAATATTCATCCGGATCGAGGCCGTCCTCCAACTCCACGATCCGCACACGCATGTTCTCGTCCAATAGCAGGTTGATGGACTTCTCCGCGGCGTTCGCCCCTGCCGCATCCGGGTCGAAATTCACCACGATCTTTTCCGAATGCCGCCGCAACGCCTGCACCTGCTGCGCCGTCAGCGACGTTCCGCAACTGGCCACCACCTCGCGCACGCCCGCCGCGAAGACGCCGATCGCGTCCATGTACCCTTCCACCAGCACGGACCGCTCCGCTTTCCGGATGCCTTCCTTGGCCCGGTGCAGGTTGTAGAGTACAGCGCTCTTCTTATATATCGGCGATTCTGCGGAATTGAGATACTTGGCCTCATCGGCCGGATCGAGCGCGCGCCCGCCAAATCCGATTACCTTGCCCGATTCGCTATGAATGGGAAACATCAGCCGGTTGCGGAAGCGGTCGTAGAAACTGCCGTCGTCGCGGCGGCCCAGCAGGCCGGAGTTCTCCATCTGTTCGGCCGTGAACCCCTGTTTTTCCAAGATGCGCAGCAGCATGCGGCCGGAGCGCTCGGCGTATCCCAGCCCGAATTGCGCGCTCACCTCCGGCGATACGCCGCGCTTCTCCAAATAGCGCCGCGCTTCGGCGCCCGCCGCTCCGCCAAGCTGCTCGCGGAACGCCTCCTGCGCCAGTTCCTGGATCTGAGATACGGCGCCCCGCAGGTGCGTTTCGGCGTCGGCATACTCCGCGCGCTTCGGCATCGGAATGCCATTGCGCTCGGCCAGCTGCTTCAGCGCTTCCGGAAAGCTGACGTGCTCGAATTCCATTACGAACTTCAGCACGTCGCCTGATGCGCCGCACCCGAAGCATTTGTAAAACTGATGCCCAACGTGCACGGAAAACGATGGCGTCTTCTCGCTGTGGAACGGGCAGAGCCCCGTGTACCGGGAAACCCCGGACTTCTTCAGGCGCACATATTCCCCGATGACCTTGACGATGTCGACGGAAGATTTCAGTTGGTCTTTGAAGTCCATGACCCCTGCGTGTGCCTATTATCGCCGAACCAAACGGCGAGAACCAGCGCGCCGCAAGCCGCCAAGGTCACCCAGGCGGAGCGCCACAGGATTTCGGGATCGAAGCGCATCTTCACCACGTGCTTGCCGGCGGGGACCGGCAAACCGCGGAATGCGGCGTTAGTCATAAGTGGCGCGCGGGCTTGCCCCGTTTGGCCATCGACCCACGCATGCCATCCCGGATACGCCGTTTCCGACGTGACCAGAAATGCCGGCGCCGGCGCGTCCGTCTCCAGCGTGAATTGCTGCGCGCCGTATTCGAGTACGCGCACGCTTCCAGCGGGCGGCGCGCCTGTGAGCGAGACCCCCGGCGCGGCACCCTCCACGACTGCTTCCGCCCCCACAGCGAAGTCGGGTGATCGCAGCATGGCGAGCGCCTCGTCCATACTCGCGGCGCGGCGCACCCGGCTAACCAGGAAGAAACGCGGCAGGACGCCGGGATTTTCGTAGATGTGCGTCCCCGGCAGGTCCAGCACCTGGGTTAGCGCGCGCGGCTTTCGGAGCACATGCGATGCGATCACATACCGCACGTTCATCAGTTTTAGCACCGGCGAATCCGGGTCGGCGATTTCGTAATATCGCCCCCAGAGCACACCCTGGCAGAACGACAGCCGCACCTGCATCAGCCGGACCAGCGCGAACGGATCGTTGCCATTCGCCGACGGAAACTCGAAAAGCGGCCCGTGCGTCACCATGTCGGGGTACCCCTCCATCGCATCGACCCGCCATGGCGGCACATTCTGGTTGGCCAGCCGCCGTATTTCCGCCGGGATCTGCCGGACACTGGCGTAGTGGTCGTAGCCGATTCCCGGATCGATCTGTTCATCCACCGTGTTGAAGGGCCGTCCGGAACTGACCGCGATCAGATCCGCCGCCACCAGCGCGACGGCGAGCGCCTGCAACCAAGGCCGGCGTTCATTGAGGACCACGAGGAGCACGTCCGCGCCGAACCCCGCCAACAAAGCCATACCGAGACAAAACGCGCAGAGCGCGAATTCGGCGTACAGCGATCCCTTCACGGCGTTTGGCAGCCACACGAACACAGTTTTCCCGATCGGTGTGGAGTCGCCCAGCATCCACAGCGCCGCGCACAGGGTCAGTAAGGCGATGCCGGCTGTGTGCCGGTTTCTGCGATAGACGACCGCCAATACCACAAACACAAGCGCGGGGATTCCGCAGTAAGTGTAAAGGAAGGTGACTTGCCAGGGATACTTCCAAGTGGCGCCATCGAACTGGAAAGTCCCGTAATGATTGGGCAGCACCAGCGAGACCAGAGCCTGCAGCGGCATGCCGCCTCCGGTATTCAGATAACGACTGCGATATTGCGCCACGCTCAGGCGCGAGAGTTGCAGCGTCGGGAAGACTTGTATGGCGGCCAGCAGGATGGCCCACACGGCCGCGATAACGGTGCTTACCAGCACCAGCGGCGATGCCCGGCGCAGCAGCGCCAATATGGCGGCCAGCAGAAAGCAGGAAATGAAGACGACCGCGGTGGCCGCGGGGAATCCGGCAAGCAGCGACATCGCCAAAGCGCAGGCCAGGCCTGCCAGCCACCGCCAGCGGAACCGTTCGCCAAGCGCGATCACGCACAACCAGGCCAGGGGCAGCCACGCCGCCACGTCCACCGCGCCCAGGTGCTCCGCCTGCGAAGCCGTGTAAGCGCCCAGTTGGTAGATGGTCGCGCCCACTATGGCCGGGGCCTGTCTGAGTGTGAGACGGCGCAGCAGCCAGTAAGTGAACGCGCCCGCCAGAAATACGTGGGCGGCCATTTGCAATTCGAGCCAATAGAGCAGGTGGCCGCCTCCGGTAAAGTTACTCAACAGGATCGCCGCGAGAGCCGGAGGATAGAAAAGTTGCGCCGTAAGGTTGGCGTAAAACGGCAGCCCGCAGTAGGTATACGGATCCCACAGGGGCAACTCTCCGCGGGCGAACGACTGCGCTATAAACCAGGCCTGCGAAAGATGGTAGTAGCGGAAGTCCCACGGGATGGCGTAATGGCCGTAGAACAGGATGTGCCTGAAGAACACCAGGACTTCCACCAGCAGCACGAGTAGGGGCCATGCTCTCCGGGTTGCGCGCATCGCGAATTTCGAGCATAGCAGCCGCGAAGCCGCGAAAGCCGCTGTCAGCGCCCGATCACCACGCCTACAGCCGACGGCTGCACATCCAGCCGCTCGATGCGGTGCCCCAGCGCGAAAGGCTCGCCGATCTTGGCATTCGGGTAGGCTTGCATGACGTAACTATGGATCAGAAAGTCGAGCATAGGACCCTCGATGGCAACGCCGGAAATCTCAACCTGTTGCACGTCCACAGTCGCGGTCCCACCGGACGACTGGATGCGGGCAGTGATGCTAACGGGCCGCTCTCCATCCAGCAAATAAGCCATGATGCGTCCCGGTGGCTTCCCCTCGGCGCGCCGCAGCTTGCCGAAATCGATCAGCGCGGAGGCCGTGGCCGTTCCCGGCCCCAACTCGACCAGCGTATTGCGGACTCCGTCAGGCGCCGCTTCGGCGACTTCCTGGCGGGCGTAGGCGTTCAACTGAGCGGGTGTCAGCACCACGCGCGAGCCAGGCTTGACACGATCCTGCTGGATCAACGTTACCTTGTGCGCGGCCGCCTGATAGTCTGACGAGGCACTGCGAAGCAGCGGCACAATCAGCAGCGCCACGGCAGCCCCCAGTATCGCCATGCCGCGTTTGTCCATACCCAGACTGACGCTCAGCCGCCTGCATGCGTTGCTCATGCGGGGCATTGCTTAGGGGTTGTTTAGGGGCAAGGCACCCAATATGGCTGTGGAAAACGACCCAATGGCTGCGCCTTGGAGCTTTGAATTCAGATACATACGCCGTGGCGAAGCGCGTGCATCCTACCAGGACGAAAGGTGGACTGTATGCATGCATTCAACCTCGATTTCAACCAGGACATGCTTATATGGGAGGCTTTGGTTCTGTCGGCACTGCTTGGGGTGCTCGGACAGGTCTTCGCCCGTACTTACCTGAAATACCGGGGGGATCGTGTGATTACCTGCCCGGAGAATCGGCATCCCGCAGGCGTCGCCGTCGAAACCAAGCACGTACTGCTGACTACACTGAAGGGCAAACCGGATCTCCGGCTGAAGTCATGCTCGCGGTGGCCGGAGCTTCAGGATTGCGGCCAGGAATGCCTGCGGCAGATTGAAGCTGCACCGGAAGATTGCCTGGTTCGCCATATCCTGGCCCAATGGTATGAGGGGAAAACCTGTGCCCTGTGCGGCAAACCCATCGGCGAGATTCAATGGACCGGCCCCAAACCCGCCCTGCTGAACGCGGAGCACCGGACCATCGAATGGAGCGAGATGCCGCCGGAGAGCGTACCGGACGTTCTGGCATCGCACCAGGCTGTGTGCTGGAACTGCCATATCGTGAACCGGATGATGGGCGATCACGCCGATCTGGTGCTGGACCGGTCCCGGCACATATAGATTTGCCGCGCCGTCTTAGGCCTGGGCGGGTGTGCGACATAAAAGTGACGGTCAGGCACGGCGAGCCTCCCAGTAATCCTCGAAATTGCCACTCAGTTGGCAGCAGCGTAGAGCGATGATCGCATGGGCTCCGCGGACCGTCCAGAACAGCCCGGATTGCTTGAGACGACTGCCAATGACAGTCTTGCGCCAGCCTCCATGACACCAGTGCCGACAAACAGTCCGCGACTGCGGAATTCCGGGTAGCGCATGCCCTCCGCATTGGTCTCAAAGTACCCCGCCTCGGTGCGGACCATCTCGATCACTTCCGGCGCAGCGGGACGGAGGGCACGCAAGGAGGTGAGCAGGTTTTCGATGCGGCCGTTGTCGAGTTTGTCCTGTGCCGCCATGACCCAGCGCTTTTGGCGAGCCGCATCGTTGGGGTACTGTCTGGGAGCGAGATTCCATAGATGCTCGCGGGCGTGGTAGAGTCCACGATTTGGACGGCGCCGGGGAAGTGCTGGTCACCGATGTTCCAGATCCAAACTGCACCGTCTCCCATGAGGACCTTGAGGACGGCGCGATTCCAGCCGCGATACCAGGCTTCGGTGTAGATGCGTAGGCCGAACTCCTCGGCAGGCTCAATGGCGCCGACATAGCTGGTGGAGCCTTCGTCGCGCACCGGACGACCTTCTGCATTGGGGGTGGTCTGGGTGAAGACGCAGCCGAGTTTGGCTTCGCGCGTATGCGCGGGTTGGCCGGTTGTTTGCCCTGCCGTCCTTGCGTCTCAGCGATCACCACAGGTACGCCGGTGCCATCGATCTGGATGCATAGAATGGGAATGCGGGGCTCGGCCACGGCGGGCAATTCCAGTTGTTTGGCGCGGCGGATCTCTTGTTGCTGGCGAGCCAGGATGTCCCGGCCGATAGCTTCGGCGGTGCGTTCCACGGCTTTGGTTGTGACCTTCAGGCCAGCTAGCGACTCTATCTGCTGACGCCCGTGATCGAAGGGGGACGCATGACCCACCGCCGCCAGCATGCGGCGGACGCCGGGGGATGGTCTGGTTTACTCTAAGTCCAGTTCCACATCCGCCGGAAACCTGACCTTCCCCGCAGTGTGCACATAGTTAGTACGGACGTCGCCATAGCACTTCGCCGACCACCGTGAGGATGGTTTTGGAACCTAACTCAACGTAATGGGCCCTCTGGCCGCAGAGGCAAGGGAGCTGCCGCCGTTCGACGGGCGGAATGTCGCCTTGCAGCAATCCGGTCAAAACCACCGTTCCCAGGTGGTGCAAGCCATCCCGGAGTGCCGTCTCGATGGCCTCGAGATCGGTCCGGCCGGCTTTGTGCCGCTCGGCGAAGATACGGGCGAGGCAGCGTGGCTATTTCGCGCGCCAGCTCCTGATGGATTGCAGCGGCCGTTTTTTTCCTGGGCTGTCCAGCCCCCTGCGTCTGCTGGGCCGGACGAAGCGCACAGATCTTCTCATTGAGGGCAATGAGTTCCTGGCTGAGTAGCTGGAAGCGATGAAATTCACTAAGGCTCTGTTAAGAAATAACATTTCCATCCAGTTGTGTTTTGAGCTATCCTGGAGGCATGGATGGTCTCGTCGGAGTTCGGCGGCGTTTCGACGCGTTGGAGAAGGTGTTGGACGAAAGATCGCGACGGCTTCTGGTGGCGGCTGA
>DATKFU010000072.1:0-25801 GCA_035511215.1 Bryobacteraceae bacterium
GTGAATTCTAAAGTATGCGAAGAGTATATCACTGCAGCAATACACGAACGGCGAAGATTTTTTGTATAGACCCCATAAATGGACGCTATGGGGCGTGGATTATCCGTGGATTAACTGTGCATTTGTTTTAGGTCTCGGACGCCTTTCCGAACCCCGAAGCAGGATTTTGGCGCTCACGCGATGCCGAGCAGGTCGCCGACGGCGCGATAGGCTTGATCGATCGCCGCATCCGTGTAAGCGTACGCCGCAGCGTCCGCGTTGGCGATCGCTATTCTTCCGAATGGCTGGCGCGCCACCACACAAGGTTGCTCGCCGCCCTCCAGCCAGAACGGATCCCACAAGGAATTGTATTCGTACGCGTACCCATGCGGCCAGCGATTTACCGTGATAGCGGCGATGTCGCGGGCGGGATCGAATCCGCCAGTTGAAAGGGAGCGGGCGAATTCATCGCGAATATTGCGCTCGAATGTCTCGAACGTCGTACCGTACAACGCAATGCGGCCCATGCGATGCTGGTCGCGCGCGGGGAGACCCGGTTGGCAGGGCGTTTTCATCAAGTGCACGACAATCGGCTCATCAGGCGTTTGGGGACATTTATAATCGCCCATGCTCACCGGCATGTCCAGTTGGAAGCCGTTGAAGTAGCTACCCGGCGCGTACACCGAGTTGACGCCGGCCTTCTGGAACGCGGTCCAGTTCTTCAGGACAACGTTGGTGTAGACGATCGGCACCTTCGCGGCCGACGCCAGCGCGGTGCGCTGTCTCTCGGAAAGCTCGTCGGTGAGATACGGAATCATCGCGTGCCAGCACGCCAAAATGCAGCGTCCCGTGCGTACCGATTGCAACTTGCCGTCCTTGACGTAGGCCACCTCCACTTCCTTGGCACTGGCAAGGTCTCCTAAATGCCGCACGCGCGCCACGGTGCTGTTCAGGCGGATGCGGGTATTGGAACCGGCTTCATCCAGCCGCGCATAGTTAGCGCGGGCCGTCACCACGTCCTCGACCGAATTTCCGGGAATTGCAGCAGGCAGCATCTTCCGCACCAGCAAGCGGGCGATGGACGCGTTGCCGTCGGGGAAATGAAACCAATACTTCTCAGCCTCTTCGTTCTGAATAGAGTCGCGGCTAATGCCGGGGCCGGGCTCGGGGCTCAGGTTCAACCCCTGGAAGCCGGGAAGACCGAATCCCCACGCGTCTTGCGCCGAGACAGCCTCGATGCCCACCCCAAAGTAGGCGTGCGGGCGGGTTTGGAAGTACTTCACGACCGCGGGGCCGGCGCCCACCACGCCGGTCAGGTACTTGGCGTAGCTCATCCGCGCCAGGCGAGCTTTCTTTTCCGGTGACGACAAACCCGGCATGTAATCCTGCGATCCCTCGTATATGCGTTGGACGTCCTGCGTCGCCCCGGCCGGCAAGGGCGCCTGTTCGTGGAAGACCTTCCAGTGCGTTTCAGAGGTGCCGGGATCGCCGAAATCGGCGTCCTTCTCCGGCTTGGGATCGGGCAACAGCAGGTCTTTGCCAAAGGTTTCCTTGTCGAAGAAAACCCCCGGGCCAAGGCCCAGCGACGGATAGAGTTTGCGATCCAGCACGCGCGCGGTGGCCGTCACATCAATGCCCAGATCGTCGATGACGCTCTTGGCGATGGGGCTATACGGACTCGGGCTCTCGATCGCGTAGGTGCCGCCGTAGCCGAGCAACTTGCGGCCGCTTACGTCGAACTCATTGCGTTTGGCGTGGCCGCCGAAGTCGTCCAAAACATCCAGGATCAGAATGCGCGCGTTGTCGCCCGCGGCCTTGCGATAGAAGTAGGCGGCGCTCAAACCGCTAATGCCTCCACCGACGATTACCAGGTCGTAGCGCTCGCCAATATCGGATGGCTTATCCGCATGGTTCCAGAAGGCGTGATCGCGCAGGGCGTGGGCGGTGGTGAAGGAGCCGGGGTGCGTGCCGCGCATGCCCGTCAGCGCGGGCGGATAGTTAGGGGCTGGTTGGGTAGTGCCCGCCTGACTGGCGGAGTCCTGGGCGGAAGCCGGGTGCGCCCCTAACAATGGCGCGCCAATCGCCACGGCAACGCCATTCAGAAAATCCCGCCGATTGATGGGGCGGTCCATGCCAAGTTCGCGATCTCGGGAGTTCATAGAGTTGGGTCGGTTCGGAAATACGTCACTCCGTCTGCATTCGGCAGCCCCCTAATACGGCTCAAGCGTGGACGAGCACGGGGCATGGTCCCAACTGTATCACCCGATATGTTGTGGAACCAAACACCGCTAAATCCAAGGCGCCATGGCCGCGCACTCCCATAGCCACCATGTCGATTTGCGCTTCCAGGGCGAGTTGAATGATTTGCCGGTAGGGTTTTCCGATGCGTACCTCCGTCTTGATCTTGAGGGTCTTGCGTGCTTCAGGTGGAATCAGTTTGTCGAGTCGCTCCGTCGCTGCCGCTACGGCCTCTGCCGTCCTGGCCGGACTTGGGACATCCTCCAACACGTGCAGCAGGGTCAGTTCGGCGTCGTACTCCGCTGTCGCTGAGATCGCGTAGTTCAAGGCCCGCTCTGAATTCCCGGAGAAATCCGCACAGTAAAGAATTCGGTTCAAGTGGTGGACGTGGCCCGGTTCTTTACGTGCAGCCGTAGGTTCGTCGGGCGCCTTACAAACTGCCAGCACCGGGCAGGGAGACCTGCGCATCACTCGGTCGGTTACCGACCCCAGCATCAGGCGGTCGTACCCTCGGCGGCCGTGCGTTCCCATGACGATCACGTCCGATCTTTGCGCTTCCGCGAACGACAAGATATCGTCCGGGGCTGTTCCCACGTGCACCACAAGCTCCGGCTGAATCTTATCGTGGGAGCGGTTCGTCACGAATTCCCGCAGTTGCTCCTTGCCGCTCTCGTAAACCGCCTGGCAAAACTCCTTATAGAGTCCCGCGGAGGCAGCCGGGCCAAGGGTAGGATATTTCGATAGCTCGACGATATGCTGCGCCACCAACCTGGCTCGATAGTGCTCGGCCAGTGAGAGCGCATGGTGATACGCCCTTACCGAGAACTCCGAGAAATCAACGGGACAAAGGATGAGTTTGATCTCCAGCATGGTTCGTGTTTACGCCGGTCGCTTGTCGCACGCAGTAATCCCATTGAGGATGGTCTCAACCACTGCCTCGTCCCCAATCGTGGTGTTGATCATGAGATTGAAGAAATGACGGGCAGGCCATTCGACATCGAAGTATTGTTTGATGTAGGCCGCGCGGTCGCGGTCCACGGTCTCCGCCAGATGGATAGCTTCCTCGTCGCTCTTCCCTATGATCCGCAATCGGTTTACTTTCTCTTCGAAGGGCGCATAGACAAAAACGTGGAAGGCGTCGGGACGGCCGCGGAGATAATATGCCGACCCGCGCCCCACGATCACGGAATTGCCCTCCGCGGCCGCTTCCCTCACCACTCGTTCGGCGACTTCGCGGATGCACTCAGCGTCCACGATCTTCATCCGCGGAGCGTTCAGGCTCCCTTCGAAGCTGCCTCGCATGAACGCCTTGAACAGCCGGTAGTGCAGCGAGTCCCTGCGCTCCTCATGCTCCTCCACCACCCGGCAATCGCAATCCATCTGGCGGGCGATCTGATTGGTCAGCAACTGGTCCCACAGTTTCCAGCCCAGCCGCTCAGCCAGTTTTCCGGCGATGCCGCCGCCGCCGCTTCCGTACTCCCGCTCAATCGTCAGCACTCTGATCATGGGTCGTTCCTCTCTAACCTACGGCAGCTTCTACGCCCGCGTGCGGGTCGTTCCTGCGCACGATGAACGATAGCAGAAACATGATCGCCGCGCCGACGGCGAGCACGAAATAGGTATCGATATACGCCAGCGTTTGCGCCTGCGCCTGCACGCCCTGGTAAATGAGTCCGTAGGCGTGGGTCTGCGCATCGGCCACGCCGACCCCGGATTGAACCAGTTGCCGGCTCAGCCCGCTCACCTGGTTGCGAAACGCCGGATCGAAGTTAGTCGCATGATATGACAGTATCGACTGGTGGAACTGTGCCCGCCGCGCGAGCATGGTGGTCACCATAGAGGTTCCCACGCTGCTGCCGATATTGCGCATGAAATTCACCAGGCCCGAGACACTGTTGCTTTTTTCCGGAGGGGTCCCGATGTAACCCGCCAGCGTGATCGGCACGAATAGAAAGCCGATGCCGAACGACTGCGCCACGCGCAGCCAGGTCGCCGCCTTAAAGCTGATCAGCAGATCCATCCGCACGGTGGAGTAATACATGGCACAAGCGAGCGATAGCCAGCCAAATGCAATAATGTATTTTGCCGGCATTTTCGTGGTGAGCTGGCCCACGACCGGCATGATCAACAGCACCATCAGGCCGCTGGCCGACAGGACCATCCCCGCCGACTGCGCGGTATATCCCATCAGCGTCTGCAGAAACTGAGGCATCATCACCAGGCTGCTGAACAGAATCACGCCCAGGGTGAACATCATCAGGTTGGCTGTGGCGAAGTTGAAATTCTTGAACAGGCGGACGTCGATCACGGGTGCGTCACGCCGCCATTCCCAGAAGACCAGAGAGATCAGGCAAGTGGCGGAGACTACGGCCAGTGTAACTATGAAAGTGGAGCCGAACCAATCGTCTTCCTGTCCTTTGTCGAGGAGGATCTGGAGCGCCCCGACGCCCATCGCCAGGAGCCCGATGCCGATGTAATCGACGCGCACTCCCGCGCCCTTGACGCGGGCGAGGAACGGCGGATCTTCCACCATGCGCATCACCAGGAACAGAGTGAGGATTCCGATGGGGAGATTGATGTAGAAGATCCAGCGCCAGGAATAGTTGTCCGTGATCCAGCCGCCCAACGTGGGGCCGACAGTGGGCGCCATGATGGTGGTGATTCCGTAGAGTGCGAAGGCCATGCCGCGCTGATGTGGCGGGAACGTATCGGCCAGAATAGCTTGGGCCGTGGGCTGCAATCCGCCGCCGCCCACGCCCTGGATAACCCGGAAAACGATCAGCAACCCGAGGCTGGGGGCGGCGCCGCAAGCTAGCGAACTGACCGTAAACAGGAAAATGCAAACGAGAAAAAAGCGCTTGCGCCCGAACAGGCCGGCCAGCCATCCGCTGATGGGAAGAACAATGGCGTTGGATACGAGGTACGAAGTAAGCACCCAGGTGCTCTCATCGTTACTGGCGCCGAGGTTGCCGGCGATGTGCGGCAGCGCGACGTTGGCGATGCTGGTGTCGAGCACTTCCATGAACGCGGCCATGGCGACCACAATGGCGATCAGCCAGGGATTGAATTTCGGTTTCCAGGGTGCCGTCGCCGCGGGGGCAGGCAGCGTGCTCTCGGTAACTTCGGCCATATGCGCTTCGAGCGGTTACTCTACGTACACCTTCGGATCCACCGACATACCGGGGCGCAGGCGGTGATCGCCGTTCTGGCCGGGGTCGAGATCGATGCGAGCCGGAATACGCTGCACAACCTTTACGTAATTGCCAGTCGCGTTTTCGGGAGGCAGTAGGCTGAACCTGGAACCGCTGGCGCCTCCCACACCTTCCAGTCTTCCTGTGTATTCGCGGCTGTAGGCGTCCACGCTAAACTTGACCACCTGGCCCGGTTTCATGCGGCGAAGCTGGGTTTCCTTGAAATTGGCCGTAACCCAGATGTCGTCGAGCGGAACCACGGCCAACAGCTGCTGGCCGGGCGAAATGTTCTGCCCGACTTCGACGGTTTTCTTGCCGACCACCCCGCTCACCGGAGCGACGATAACGCAATAACTGAGGTTGAGCTTGGCCTGATCGAGCAGCGCTCTTTTTTGGGCGACCTGGGCCTGCGCGGATTTCGCGCGAGTTTGGGTAACTGCGACCTGCTGTGGCGCGGTCTGGGCGGCCTGAATGGTGGCATCTGCCTGAGGGATTTTCGTATGCGCTTGCTCCACCGCGCTTTGCGCTGCCTTGACGTTCTGTTCCGCCTCGGCGACCGCCGCGCGGCGCGCATCCACCGTTGCTTTCGCGGCGTCCGCCGTCGAAACGGAAGTGTCGTACTGCTGCTGGGAAATCTCGTCTTTGGCGACTAACAGCTTGTAACGCGCCACATCGTCGCCGGCTTTCTTGTAGTCCGCCTGGGCCTCGCGGACCTGGGCTATGGCCGTCTCGAGGCGCGCCTGGGCCGCATCTAATTGATGCTGAGCGCCGGCTAGAGCTGCCTCCGCGTCCATGCGCCCCGAATGGGCAGTCTTCAATTGACTGGCCGTATTGGTGGAAGTGATGGGCACATCGGTACGGGCGCCTTGCAGTGCCGCCTCGGCGTCGGCCATGTCGGCTTCCGCTTTGGCCACCGCCACCTGGTAGTCGCGGGGGTCGATGCGGACTAATACGTCGCCTGCCTGCACATACTTCTCGTCATCTGTCAGCACCTGAATCACGTTGCCGTCGATACGCGCACTGACCGCATTGATGTGCCCGTCGATCTGAGCGTCGTCGGTCGACTCATAGGCGTCGAAGTGCTTCCAGGCGAAGTAGCCGGCCACCAGGAGAATCACGATCACTATGGGCACGACGATGCGCGCCGCGCTGCGCCGGCTCTTGCGCGGCACCGGGCGCGTTGACGACGACGTTGACGACGAGGTTGACGCCGACGTTGACGACGACGATGTTGTCTTGTTGCCTTCGGCTACGATGTCCGCCATCTATTATTTCACCTCCATGAGCTTGCGGATTCCCTGCTCGGCCGCGCCCAGCGCCCGCGCCAAAGCTACTTTCGCCAGGTTGTGGGAATAGAGCGCGAAGATCAGATTGTCATTCGCACTGGCGACTGACTGCTGCGCCTGCACGACCTCGATGTTATCGGTCACCCCGGCGGTGAACCTGTCTCGTGCCTGTTCGAGGGTCTGGTTGGCCAGGTCGAGATTGGTCTTCGCCACAGCCACTTGATCGGCCGCCGACTGTATGTCGAGAAAGGCCGCTCGAACCTGGTAATCGATCTGTCCGCCAAGATCGGCCAACTCGTCCCGCCGCTGCTTCAAAACGGCCTTCGCCTGAATTTCGTCCGAGCTGATGCGGCCGCCGTCGAAGATATTGAACTTCAGCGCGGCCATGAAAGTGAAGGTGCCGTGCGATTCGCCGATGGTCGGCCCGACGTCCCCGTAGTCGCCAGTGACTCCGGCGGTTGGATAGCGTTCGGCGCGAGTTGCCCGCACCGTCTCCTCAGCGGCGCGCACCTGGGCTTGGGCGGCCTGGTAATCCGGGCGCTGTTCGAGAGCCGTGCGCAGGGCTTGCTCCTGAGTGATGGAGGCAAGCGGCGAGTATGGCTCCGCGTCGGCGATATGGAAATCCTGACCGTTCGGCAGCCCGATAACGCGGCCCAGCGCAAGCTTGTCCTTGGCAAGCTGGTTTTCCTGGGCAAGCAGGCGCTGTTGCTGCGTTTTCAACTCGACTTCTGAACGGAGCACATCAATGCCCGGAGAGGTTCCCGCTTTCTTTTGATCCGCGGTACGGTCATAGAGCGCCTGGTCTGTCGCGACCTGCGCGCGAATGGATTCCGCGCGGGAAGCGTCGGCCGTAACCAGAAGGTAGGCGTTCGCCACCGCCTGGACCACCAGGTCGCGGGCATCCCGATAGGAGAGCTGAGCGGCACGCTGACTCTCCTGAAACGATCGATAGTTCTTCCATTTGTTGTAGTCGAAAACGGTTATGGAGGCGGAAGCGCGAAGATCGGTGTACTGAAACGGACCGACGATAGAGGGAATCGCAACGCCGGGAATGCTGAAATCGAAGCCAATCGTCTTCAAGTTGAGTTGTTCAACGGTCTCGCTCACCTGTCCGCTCACCTGAGGCAGTAGCGCGCTCAAAGCGCGTAGCCGCTGACCGCGGGCGATCTCGCTGGCGGTGGCGCTAACGAGCAGGCCCAGGTTGGCCTGCAGGCCGCGATCAATCGCATCATGGAGTGTTAGCGCGAGCGGTGTGGACGTGGCGGTTCCGCTTGGGACGCTGCCCTGGAACTGGCTCTGCTGGCCGGCCAGCGCAGAGGCGAATAAAAGACTTAGGCCAGAGGCGACCCGGTAACGACGGTACGGGAGATTTGCATGAATTCGTGTCAAGGTCATTCCCCTCGGTTACAGGCTAGCTTCCATCATAAGATCTGTTCAACGGGTGGGATCACCGCCCAGGTTCTGCCGTGCGTCGAACCCCACAGACCGCGGCCCGGTTGCGCTCGATCGGATCCGCCGCCTCGGTGCAATGTCGCTTCGCGCCTTTCAGCATATGATACCGAGTTTTGAAACGGGCGGCGGCCGGTATTTTTCCACGTCCACGCGGCCGGGTCTGGGACGCCTTCCGTGCCGACAATCCCGGGCCCGCAGGTTAACCAGCAGCTTGGTGTCTATTGATCAGTCTTCCTGCGGTAGCGTATTGTGTAGCTTCGGGATTGGAACGCCCAGATGGAATGAGTTGCCACTAAGCCGGTACAGCAGGAAACCGACCAGCACGCACGAGGCGATACTGACTGCGGCGTCCATTCCGAAGCTGCCCGCAATTCCACCTATGGAGTAACCACTGCCATCGGCAACCATCATGTAAGTAATGGGGACGTATGTGGCGGCCGATAGAACGGTGAAAGCGGTTGCGGCAAGCGGATTGTTTTCGCCGATACTTTCAAACATAATCCCAACTTGAATTGAAAAAGCGAATGCCTGGAATAGATATTCGCCTGCGAGGGCGAGGGTAAATGTCACTGGAGTGTGCGGCAGCAGAATCAGGCTCAAAGTAAAGAGGCTGCCTAGAATGCCATCGACGAGATAAAGAAAGAGCAGCGGCCGCCGCTTGGCGATGATCGGAAACAACAGGCATCCCAGAATACCCGGAAAGAAGGCGCCCGCGCCCCCCGCCAGGCTCACCACGCGCGCCGAAGCGTGGAAGTCGCCACCGAGACCTCCGAGGAGGTTGGTCAGCGCGAAGGAGCTGCAAGGAGAAACGAGCAGCGTCAGGGCAAGCAGTACTTCGCGGCGGCGCAGAAGAGCCAGAACTTCGCGGCGGAACTCACCGAAGCTTTCGCCGACCAACCGCTTGTCCGGTCCCGCGCAGGGGATGAAAAGAAAAATGGCGGTGGGAAGAAAAACCAGTGCGCCCAGCAGACCTGCCGCCAGCCAATCTGGCAAATGCCTTGCCAACTCGCCTCCCAGGACCGACGTGACGCCAGTGCCGGAGATGACCGCGATGTTGACCCACGCGCTGAGTTGGTTCTTGTCTTCATGGCGGCAGACTGTCGAAAGCCAACCGCAGAGCGCCGTAGTGAATAGCATTGCCGCCGCCACCCCCGCAACCAGCGCTGCCTCGAGCAGGGCGTGATGCTGCAAGTTCATGAGCGCGACAACCCCAAGAATCGACGCCAGTGCGGCGAACACCGTTGCATACCAGCGGCGGCTGAACCAGACATCCAGCATCGGCCCGAATACCACAGGCCAGAAATTAGAAGTCATCGCGGCCGCCGTGATTACGGCTATGGTAGCTTCGGAAACGTGTTGTGCCGCCAGCAACTGGGGCACCACGAAAAACGCGATACCGCTATTGAGACCCACGGTGGAGTTCGAGAGACCCATCAGCCAGACAGGCGGGATGCGTTGGTTGGATTGCAGGAAGACCTCCGGGATTCTCCTAAGATCGATCGATTGTTTGCCCCACCGCCCGCCGCGCTTCGAGAATGGAGGCGCGGTGGTCCATGATCCCGGCCAGATCGGAGTTCGCGAAGGCGATGCGGCCGAAGGGCGTATTTCGCAAGACTTCACCTGGCGCTGGATTCGCGCCCTTTCCGAAGAAAAAGCCAGGTTGGGGGCTCAAATAGGCGTGGCCCCAGCGGTTCAGAATTATGCCGGCGATATCCCTGCGCTCGTCGAAGCCCGTGCCCGAAAACATCGCCGAGAACTGCTCCCGAATGCGCTGCTCATACGCCCGGAAAGAAGTGGAGAGCAACTCGCTGCGGCCCCGAGTTACCTGCTCGCCGATCGGAAGGCCGGGCGAGGAGAAGAGAATCTTGAGCGTCAGCACTACCGGAGAATCGGGGGACACGGTCGGCGCCACCGGGCCAAAGGTCGCCATCTTGCGCAGGGCGAAATAATTGCCGATGCCTTCGAACCACTGGCATTCGCTGATCCCAAGCTCATACAAGAAGCGCCAGTTGCGCACCGCCACGTTGGCCATTAAGCAAGGTGCACGATAGAACTGCGCGTATGCCTGGCGGTGAGTCTCGGGAAGGTTTTTCACGATATGCTTCGTGGTCCAGCTTCCGCCGGCCATGATCGCGCTTCGAGCTTGGATGCCGTAGAGCTTTCCGTCTTGAGCGTAGACAATCCTCACGGAGCGCGACCCTTGCGGTTCGCCTCCATGCTGCACCGCGATGGCGGTGGCATGCAGCCGGATGCGCGACTCCTGGCCCGGGCGATCCAGAGCCGCGAAGTTCACCGGAGAGCGGCATATGTCCGGCAGCGTGACGCCGCCGGAGAAGGCATCCGGGACCAGAGCTTTCACGATGTGCCGGGCGACACCCGCGTTTCCGCCTGGAAACATTTGCGCGCCGGACTCGTATTTCCAGGGCAGCAGCACATCGGCGGCGTATTCGGAATAGGCCGAGAGCGCGTCGGCGCCGAGACCCGAGCCTCCGCCCGATACCGGCGAGAGAAAAGTACGAACGGTCTGGCGCCTGATGCGGTGGGTCTGCATCAGGTGGTCTTCGAGCGTCACGCCATCCAGGTGGCGCGATAGCTCGTCGCCGTGGCGCTGTGGGAGGACTGGTTTGGAACCGGATATCGCCAGGAGTTCGCGGCGCGTAGCATCCGGGATGGGTGCGCCCGCCAGTTTCTTCCCCCAGGGGTCGATCAGCCACAAGCCTTTAGGTTGACCGAACCTGGCGCCGAAGAAAAAGCCGGAGTTCGCACCACCTTGCGTGTATGAAGTTCGGCCGAGCGGGATTTCAGGCTCGCGCCCGGTCCAGGTCTGATATTCGAACAATCGTGAATCGACGCCGATCGAGTCGTAGAAATCCGCGAGGAACGTGCCGGAAAGCGGAGGAAAGAACATCGCGGAGCCTTGGTGGGCGACCAGCCGCCGGCCCCGCACAACAAACTCGTTACGTCTGGCCTCGCCGCCGAAGATGCGGTGGTTTTCGAGCACCAGGCACGTGCGGCGCGGGCCCGCCTGGCGCTTGAAGAACAGCGCTGCCGCTAGACCGCTGATGCCTCCGCCGACTACCACGCAATCGAACTTTTCGCCGGTGTCGATCATATTCGCGGGAAGGTCTTCGGAGGCATGGTCCCGGATCATGCTGTGCGCGTCCGCGATAACCTCGAACGTATTGCCGTTCGAAGATGCGTAGTCGCCCACGCCGCCGTAGCCGTCCCAATTGTCTTTGGCGAGCAGGTCCATGGGGGTCGCCCCGCCCAGCAAGAGGCTTCCCGAGGCCAGCAGGGTGGAGTTCAAGTAATCGCGGCGCGTCATCCGGATGCCACCTCTGCGAATATAGCCCAAACCGGGCCTAAGCGCACGCACCACCGCGTCGTTCTGGGCCTATCGCCTAACATGAATAGATGCTCGTGCTAGCTTCCCGCTCTCCGCGCCGCCGTGAAATCCTGCTGCAGGCCGGCATTCCTTTCGTGGTCCGTCCCATCGATGTAGACGAAACGCCGCTGCCGGGCGAGGCCGCCCGCGACTACGTGACGCGGATCGCGCGGGAGAAAGCCGGCGCGGCGACATCCGGGTCTACCGTTGATGGCGAGATCGTTCTCAGCGCCGACACCACCGTAGTCATTCAAGGTGAAATACTCGCCAAACCACTCGACACCGCAGACGCCCGGCGCATGCTGCACATGCTTTCCGGCCAGCGGCACGAGGTCTTGACGGGTATTTGCCTGCGATCCGCCACTCGCGCCGTCGAAGACTGCGCGGAAACCAGCGTGTGGTTCGCGCCGCTTTCGTCCCAGGAGATCGAGAGTTACGCCGCCAGCGGCGAGCCTATGGATAAGGCGGGCGCGTACGCCATTCAAGGGCTGGCTTCCAAATTCATCCAACGCATCGAAGGCTGCTACTTCAATGTAATGGGGCTGCCGGTTGCGATGGTCTATCGCCATCTGCGAGAAATGTGACCTGGAACAAATCGCCATCACACTGCGTTTATCCTCCAATAGGAGTCTTATGCAGTTCTTCTGGCAAGATCTTCGCTACGGCTTCCGGACCCTGCTGCGGAATCCGGGCTTTTGCGCGGTCGCCATCCTGGCGCTGGCTTTGGGAATCGGCCCCAACACTGCAATTTTCACCATGGTCAATGCGGTGCTGCTGAAGCCGCTGCCCGTTCCCGAACCCGACCGGGTGGTCATGATCTGGGGCACGCTGCTGAAATCCGGCTTCGACCAGATGCCGGTGAGCGCGGCGGATTACCTGGAGTGGAAGCGGCAGGCCCGTTCATTCGACCAGATGTCGGTGGCTTTCGCCATCCCCGAATTCGGCCTGAACATCAGCGGGGTGGGCGATCCCGAGCGGGTGCCGGCCGCCCTTGCGTCCAAGGAATTCCTGCCCGCGCTGGGCATCAAGCCCATCGTGGGCCGCGATTTCCGGCCCGAAGAAGATCGTCCCGGCGGTCCGCCCGCCGTGCTCATCAGCCACGCGCTGTGGCAGCGTCGCTTTCATTCCGATCCCGCGGCCGTCGGGCGCACGCTGACGGTGGATGGCATCCCGCGTACCGTGGTCGGCGTCGTGCCGCACGAGCTCGGCGAAATGGTGGCTGCGGATTTATGGCTGCCCACCGCCATCAATCCAAACAACCCCGAGCGCGGGAATCACAACTATGGTGTAGTGGCGCGGCTGAAGCCGGGCGTCACCGTGGCCCAGGCGCGCGCCGAGATGACCGTGATCGCGAAACGGCTGGAGCGCGCCTATCCGGCCACCGACACGGGCTGGGGCATCACGCTATTTCCCATGGCGGAGATGTTCACGGGACGCATCCGCCCGGTACTGCTGATCCTGTTGGGCGCGGTCGGACTGTTGCTGCTGATCGCCTGCGCCAATCTCGCCAACCTGCTGCTGGCGCGCGCCGCTACCCGCGAGAAGGAGATCGCCATTCGCGGCGCGCTGGGCGCCGGACGCAGCCGCCTCATCCGCCAGTTGCTGACCGAGAGCCTCGTGCTGGCCTTGGCCGGCGGCGCGCTGGGACTCGTCCTGGCAACCTGGAGCGTGCGGCTGATGCGCAGCGTGGTCCCCGACATGTTCCCCATGTTGCAACACATGCGTGTGGACGTGCCCGTGCTGGCATTCACTTTCGGCATCTCGATGCTGACCGGCCTGCTATTCGGCCTGGTTCCCGCCTGGAGATCCTCGCACGCCGATCTGAACACCACGCTGAAGGAAGCCGCCGGACGTTCGGAAAGCGCCGGCGGATCCCAGCGCATTCGCAGTTTCCTGCTGGCGTCGGAGGTGGCCCTGGCGGTGCTGCTGTCGGTGAGCGCGAGCCTGCTGCTGCGTAGTTTCGTGCGCGTGACGGAAGTAAACCCGGGCGTGCGCACCGCCAATATCCTGACTATGAGCCTGAGTCTGCCCGAGGTGAAATACGATACGCCGCTGAAACGCGCGACCTTCTACAAAAACCTGATCGAGCGCGTCGACGCGCTGCCTGGCGTGCGCTCGGCAGGCGCTGTCGTGTTCTTGCCGTTGCGCGTCTCGATCCTCTCGTTCCGCATCTGGGTGAACAGTTTTACGATCGAAGGCCGGCCACCCGTACCACCGGATCAGCAGCCGCAGGCTGATTACCGCCCGGCCACGCCTGGTTACTTCAACACCATGGGGATCGCGCTGCGGCGGGGCCGCCTGTTCGACCAGCACGACGACCTGGACGCCAAGCGCGTGGCGCTAATAAACGAAGCCATGGTGCGCAAGCACTTCGCCCACGAGAATCCGCTGGGGCAGCACATCGTCACGGGCGGGTCCATGGAAATCGTAGGCGTGGTGGCGGATGCCAAACTGTACGGTTTGGATGCGCCGGTGGAACCCGCCATTTATGTGCCTCTCGCGCAACACTCCAACCAGTCCGCCATGGCCGTGGTGGTGCGCACCACAGGCGGCCCCGCGGCCACCGTCTCCGCGGTGCGCCACGAGATCCTGAAACTGGATCCCGAACAGCCCATCTCCAACGTGCGCACCATGGCGGCGGTACTCTCCGATTCGCTGATGCTGCGCCGCGTCTCCATGCTATTGCTCACCGTATTTGCGGCGCTCGCGCTTACGCTGGCCACTGTCGGAATCTACGGGCTGACGGCTTACTCGGTGAGCCGGCGGACGCACGAGATCGGATTGCGCGTGGCGCTGGGAGCCAGCCAGCCGCAGATCCTCCGCCTGGTGGTGGGCCGCGGGCTGGTTACTTCACTCATCGGTGCCGGCGTCGGCGTGGCGGCTGCGTTTGAGCTGACGCGCGGTTTGTCCGGCATGTTATATGGAGTTACCGCCACCGATCCGCTGGTGTTCGCCGGCGTGCCGTTGCTGCTCATCGCCGTTTCGGTGTTGGCCAGCTATATCCCGGCGCGCAAGGCCACCCGCATCGATCCGCTGGTGGCGCTGAGGTACGAATAAGACAACACCGCCCTCGCGCGTCTGGTATGGTAGTCCCGAGCGGAGCCATCCTTGGAACCGGATGAACGATCGACGGCGGATGAACCGGCATACAGCCCTGACGGTGTCGATCTGACCCTGGTCCGGTGGATGCTGTCGCTCACGCCTGCGCAACGCTTGGACGTGCTGCAGGGCTTTGTCGATTCCGTAATGGAGATTCGTGCCACGAACAGAAAAGCCTGAGTTCGCGGCGATTCTCGTCGAACTCCGCCGTCGTCAAGTCGATTTCATCGTCGTCGGAGGTATCGCGGCGGTGCTGGAAGGCGTGCCGGTCAATACTTTCGATCTCGATATTGTGCACTCCAGGGAGCCGCATAATATTGACCGCCTGCTCGCCGCGCTGGATTCGCTGGATGCCATCTACCGCGCGCAGCCCGAACTGGCGCTAAAGCCCGGCGCATCGCACCTGGCTTCGCCCGGCCATCAACTTCTCATGACACGGTTCGGTCCGCTGGACGTTCTGGGCGCCATCGGGCAGTCGCGCAGCTACGCCGATCTGCTGCCCCACGCGGATGAACTCGCAGTGCGCGAGGGATTACGCGTGCACGTGCTGAATCTCGAAACGCTGATTGCCGTCAAGGAGGAAGTGGCCGGAGAACGGGATCTGGCGGTGCTTCCCATCATGCGGCGGACGCTCGCAGAAAAGCGGCGCCGCTGAACATCACTGTTTAGCGGGGCGGGGCGTGGCCTGGCGGCGCAGTTCACGCAGCGCGTCGTGGCCGATCCAGCGTGCCGATCGCGAGCCGGTGGCGATCAGCGATTCGGCCGTTTCGATGGCTGCCTCGCGCAATTCGGGGTTGCGCTTGCCGATCTGGCGCAAAGCCCAGTTCACCGCCTTCTTCACGAAATTGCGATCGTCTCGGGCGGCCTTCGCGATCAGCCGGAGCGCCGAACGGAACTGCCCGTCGGTAGCCTTTTTGTCGTGCACAGCCAGCCCCGCGAGCAGCGCAAATGCGGCGCGGCGCTCGTATTCCGGCTCCCGGCGGGACCACTCGCGCAATTTGCGCCACGCGAACGGGGTCCTCCAAAGCAGTCCGATGCAGGCGGAGTCGCAGACCGACCAGCAGTCGAACTCGCGCACCCAACGCTCCACTTCTTCTTCCGGAATCTGCAAGGGGTCGGCGATCATGGTGGCCAGCATGCGGGCTTCCAGGACGTTGGTGGACCAGAGCGCGGACGCGAGTTCCATTTTGTCGATGCTGTCGCTGCCGCGAATGCCGCCGCGCAACTCTTTGGCGATGGAACGGATGACGGGTGTCGAGACGCCGTAGGCTATGGCCGGGCGGATTCCGTAGCGGGCCATGCCGGCTATGTTGGCGGCGCTCCCCGCGGCGCGCAACCGCTTCAGGACATCGTTCGTTTTCGTCATACTATTCGAGAGCCAGTATAATCGCTCCCGCCATAATCAGCAGTCCGCCGACGCCCCGGACCAGCGTGAGGCGTTCGCCGAGAAAGAGCGCCGAAAACAGGATCACGAACGCGACACTCAACTTGTCGACGGGTGCCACGCGGGAGGCTTCGCCGAGCTGCAGCGCGCGGAAATAGCTCAGCCACGACAAGCCTGTGGCCAGGCCGGAAAGCACCAGAAAAATCCAGGTGCGCGACGTCAGGTGGCGCAGCGCAGACGGCTGTGCGGTGGCGCAGGCCACGATCCAACTGAAGATCAGAATCACCAAGGTCCGGATCGCGGTTGCCAGCTTCGAATCGACGCCCGCGACGCCGATCTTGGCCAGAACGGCGGTAGAGCCGGCGAAGAGCGCGGATAGCAACGACCAATAAATCCAGTTCATGGCAGCCCTTATTGCATCTTACTGATAAACTGATCCGATGCGAATCGTACGGAAGCTACCGATAGGACTGCTAAGCCTGACGCTGGGCATTTTGCTGACGGGCGCGGCGCTCGGTCAGCCGCTCCCGGTCGCGAGCAAGCCGGAGGCCGTCGGCATATCTTCGCAGCGGCTCGACCGGGTGCGCCGGCAGATGCAGGCGGACGTCGCGAGCGGACGGATTCCGGGGGCCGTGCTGCTGATCGCGCGTCACGGGAAAATCGCCCATCTGGACGCCGTCGGATTTCAGGAGCGCAAGTCGCCGGCGCTCATGAAGCGCGATTCCATCTTCCGCATCGCGTCGATGTCGAAGCCGATCACGTCGGTCGCCGTCATGATCCTGGCGGAAGAAGGCAAGCTCGATATCGGCGCGCCAGTGGCGCAGTATCTCCCCGAATTCAAGGAAGTAACGGTGGGTGCGGAGAAGGCCGCGCCCAAGCGGACGATGACCGTGCAAGATCTGCTGCGCCACACTTCCGGGCTTACCTACGGCTTCTTCGGCAGCTCGGCGGTGGATGAACTTTACAAGAAGAGCGGCATCTTCGCCAGCAAATCGCTGGCCGACATGGTGGCCGGCATCGCGCGCTTGCCGCTCGCGCACCAGCCCGGCGAATTCTGGGAATACAGCGTGTCCACGGACGTTCTGGGCCGCATCGTGGAAGTCGTCAGCGGCATGGACCTGGACCGCTTCGTGGCCGAACGCATCACCGGCCCGCTCAAGATGAGGGACAGCGGCTTCTATCTGAATGCGTCGCAGGCGGCCCGTCTGGCGCGCCCGGAATCCGCGGCCACCGTAAGTGGCGGCGATCCGACCGCCAGGCCCGCGGTGTTGTCGGGCGGGGGTGGCATGCTCTCGACCGCGGGAGACTATGCGCGCTTCTGCCAGATGATGCTCAACGGCGGTGAGCTTGACGGCGTGCGTATTCTCGCTCCCAAGACCGTGGCGCTAATGACCTCCGACCAGCTTCCGCCTGGGACGGAGCGGCATACTGCCGTCGCGGCGTTGCTGGAATCGTTCGGCCCCACGCCCGAAATGGGCACCAGTTTCGGCCTGGGCTTCGCGGTGCGCACGGACGCGGGCCGCAATCCGTCGCCAGGGTCGGTAGGGGACTTCTCGTGGGCGGGGATCTATGGCACATACTTCTGGGTCGATCCGCAGGAGAAACTGGTCGCGGTGCTGATGATGCAGGTTCCGAGGGCTATCAACGTGCCGTATTGGCGGCAGACGCGAATGTTGGTGTATCAGGCGCTGATCAACTAGCGCCAATACCATTCACTTAACACATTGAGCGGGCCGACGGCTCTTTCCGAGTAATGCGTTTATCTGGCCGGAATCGCCCGACACAAGGCGACTTCCCAGTAACAACCCGGCCCAATGTCCGGATTCCCGACATCAGGCGCTTAGATTCAAGTCCGCAGAATTGCTAGGCCGATCACGTTCTTGTCGGCTAGGGTGAGACCTCGGTCCCAACATTTTGTGCTAGTATGCATCGCATCCCTGAAAGGAGCGTAGAATGCGTTATCTCACAACGTTGCTCTCATTTGTGCTGGCATGCGCTTCGAGCGTGATCGTGGCTCGCGCTCAGTCTCAGACAACGCCTGGCCCGGAAGTGAAGAAGCTGGCAGTAATGGTCGGCAAGTTCACGGTCGAAGACGAAGTGAAAGCCGGGGCAATGGGGCCGAACTCGCCAGCGACGAAATTCAGTGGCACTGACGATTGCAGATGGACGGCAGGCGGCTTCGCTGTGATTTGCGAGGCAGCACTCTATAGACCCGGAAGGAAATGCTCGGAGGCTTCCTTCGTCTACTACGATCCGACCTCCAAGACATACCGATACCACGCGGTCGACAGTTCAGGAGGAGTAGAAAACAAGACTGGTACGGTGAGGGGCGACGTATGGACCTGGCTTGGGGAGAGCATTTTTGGCGAGAAGATGTATCACACCCGGTACATCATGAAGGTTGTTTCAGCGGACTCCTACGAATACACCGACGAGTCGGGCGAAACCGAGAACTCCATGAAGGTGTTCGTGAGCGGGAGGGAGACTCGCGTCGCGGCCACTAAGCCCGCGACATCGAAACCGGGGCAGTGACGGTGTTTCACCCATGATCTCCGGTTGCCGACTAATCGGGAGTTAAGGGCGATAAAGGGCGTTCGTCGGCACTGACTAAATCCGTATAGAGGGCTCTCTCCGGCGCAACGCAGCCATGCTACCCTCTGTGTTCGGTTCCAAGCCTCACCCAAACAGACTGCAGAACAGGAGAAGAGAACGCATGACAAGTATCCCCGGATCTCTGCAGCAAGTAGTTGTGGCATCTGCCCTCCTGTTCACAGCTCTCCACCCGGTCGCTGCCCTTACGCAGGACAACGGTGCCGCCGCCCGTCAAGGCATTGCATCCCCCGGAACGGTCGGTCCTACAACTACGAAGCCATCCCCGCACGTCTCCTTCGACGGCCCAGCCTTGAAATTCGATTTTCCAGAAGTGCGGATCGGCGTCGCCGAATACGAGGAACGGTTTTGATGGATTAGGACCGGGAAACGCCCTTGCATCCGCAGATGGCGGAATAGGGCGGATCGTCGGCCACTCGGAAACCGCTCGTTCCGCGCGACGTGGACCCGTCAAGAAAGGGAAGAAAGGGCGATTCGGGGAGCGCTCCATGCTTAAATGAACCATGTTGGAATTAGCGTCTGTAAGACTTTCGCGACACCGCAGCTATCTGGCTCTTGACCTGCGCAGCGTTAGTCGCTATAACTTACTTCCAACTTGCGCGCCTTGGCGGCGGCAAGAGCCAGCACCAATGCCGACACGATCAGCAGCCCGGGGATAGCCAGCCAGGCGGGGGTCGGCTCAGTCATCGTGGCGAGGAAGGCGAGCGGTCCTTCGGTGGGAATCTCTCCCACCGGGCAGAGCGATTTCAGATAAAAAATGACGCTGAATTTCTTCAGCACCGAGGGCAGGAAAGGATTCAGGTTCTCCCAGACAAACACTACCGCCGCGGGGATCATAGGGTTGCGAAACATCACGCCGGTTAGCAGGAACACGGAGCCGTAGCCTACGCACGCCAGCGCCGCCGTCAAAGCGTACCAGCCCAACTGCGCCAGGCCGGGGCCATGAAACAGATACTGCTGGAAGACCGGACCCCAGTGCGCGGAGATGAATAGAAAGCTCAACACCACGCTGCCCACGAAGTACACCACGGCGGCGATCAACCCGGCCAGGTACTTACTCACTGCCAGCACTTCGCGGCGCACGGGCGACATGAAGTAATAGTGCAGCGTGCGCTCCAGCACCTCGGCGCGGAACAAGTTAGAGAAGATGCCGAGACAGCCGAAGAAGATCCCCAGGCGCAGGAAGTAAACCTGGAACATGCCGGCGAAGATCATGTTGTCTTCGCCCATGGTGTGTCCTCGCTCAATTCTGCCGCTCAACAGCGAATGCAGCCCCGTGATCAGTACCGGTCCCAGCGTCAAAATATAGATCCACCAGGCGCGCTTCGAGAACAGGCTTTTCTTCAATTCCAGGCGCAGGATGGAGGCCACCTGGCGGCGCCAGAGCATCCAGGGCTGGGTGGCGATTTGGCTCCAGGTCATGTGGTTCCTCCCTCGGCTCCAATCAGGTATTGATAGACGGAATTCACGTCGTCGTCGGCGGGCGCGACGGCTTCCACTTCCAGGCCGTTGTCCAGCACGATGCGGTTCAGCAGCAGATACAGGTTGTCGGCGTCGCGGGTACGTACCAGGAGGCCTTTGCCGTCTTCGTTGACCTTGGCTTCCACCACATGATCCTGCTCGAAGAGCCGGGAGGCCAGCAGGCCGGGCTTATCGCAGCGCACCAGGATCTGCATGGGCTGATCCTTCACTTCGCTGCGCACGCCCTGAATCTGGCCCTCGGCGACCACGTAGCCGTGGCTCAGCAGGATCACCTGGTCGGAGATGCGATCCACCTCGTGCAGGATGTGGCTGGACACGATCACGTGGCGGCCCTCATCGCCGAATTGTCTGAACAGCGCGATGGTTTCGTTGCGGGCCATGGGGTCGAGTCCGTTCAACGGCTCGTCGAGCACCAGCACGGTGGGGCGGTGCGCGATGGCTTGCGCGAGTTTAATGCGCTGGCGCATGCCTTTGCTGTAGGCGGCCACGGGGCGGTCGGCGGCCTCCGTCATGGCGACGCGCTGCAGCGCTTCGCCGGTCAGCCTGGCGGCTTCGGATTCGATCATGCCGTGTACCAGCAGGAACGAATAAATGAACTGGTAGCCGGTGAGGCCTTTGGGAAACGCATCGAATTGCGTGCAATATCCCATTTTGCGGAACAGCTCTTCGGGGCGGGTGGGTGGGATGCCGAGCACGTTGATGGTGCCGCGCGAGGGCCGGATGAGGCCGGCCATCAGGTTCATGAGGGTGGTTTTGCCGGAGCCGTTGGGTCCGACCAGGCTGGTGATGCCCGGCGGGATGGACAGGTTCACGCGATTGACGCCCAGCACCTCACCGTAGAAGCGGGAAACGTTATCGAAGACGATGCGCGGGCGGGTCTGGAGACCCGCCGCAGGCGTGGACGCCTGCCCCACATAAGGGAGTTCCGTCATCGCACCACCTCCGCGCCGCGGATCTTGCGCGACAGCAGGTAGAGGCAGAAGCCGCAGATGGCCAGCAGCGCTACCCAGCAGCACCAGATGGGGGTCTCTTCGCCATGCACGCGGAAGAAGACCGCGCCGGAGCCGCGATGCATGGGCTGTTCAAACATAGAGCTCCACACTGCGCCGATCAGATGGCTGAGGTTCAGCAGATTGCCCCACTGCGTGCGCAGAATGGCGTTGATGGCGCCCGAGAATCCGGCGGCCACGAAGAAGACTCCGAACAGCAGGCCGCCCGCCATGGGCTTCCACTTCACCCAGGCAGAGAGGGCCAGGGCGAGGAGCGACAACAGCAGAATCCAGATCCACGCGCCGAAGAAAATGGCATTGGCGATGCGCAGGTTCTGGCCCAGCCAGCCGTGGCCTTCGAGAGAAGCTTGTAGGATGAAAAGCAGCAGGCCGGGAATCCAGGTCATGATGGACATCAGGATCAACAGCACGGAGAGCTTGCCCAGCACGTACTCGGCGCGCGAGAAGGGCCGCGCCAGATAGAGCGATAGCGCGTTGTTGGCCAGGTCCGGCGAGATTTGCCCGGGGCCTACGAAGGCCGCCAGGAAGAAGGCCATCATACTTTGCCAGCCCAGGAAGTTCAGAAAAAAACGCGGGTCGATGGGGACCAGGTTGCCGATTTGCAACATCTTCAGGGCGCTCAGATTGTGTTCGATATAGATGATCAGCGCAAAGATGAGCGGCGCCAGCATGGAGACCAGGAAGAACATGCTGTAGAATCGCTTGCTGGACATCTCTTCGAAGGCGTAGCGCGGCAGGATCAGGAAGCGCGACCAGGTAGGCGTGAGCGGCCCGTCGTAGCCTTTGTAGGCATGCTTAAACACCGCCATTGGGCACCTCCATGGCTTTCAGGAAAATGTCTTCGAGCGAATCGCGCTTGTGATTGAGGCGGCGGATCTGCACGTTCTGATCGGCGGCCAATGCGTAGAGCTGGCGGATTTCGACTCCGTCCGGCATCACCAGTTTCATACGGCCGTTGGGGAACGCGGCGGCCTCGCATCCCAGGCGTTCGATGGCCGCGGTAAAGGTGCCGTTGGCGCCGCGCGTCTCCAGCTCCAGGAATTTGCGATTGGCGCGGCGCTCTTCTTCCAGGTTGCAGGATGCCGCGATGCGGCCGTCCTTCAGGATCAGGACTTCGTCGCAGCACTCGTCGACATCGCGCAGCAGGTGCGAGGAAAGGATCAAGCGCAGGTCGCCGCGGTCGCGGATTTCCTGAATGAGCTGGATCATACGGGCGCGCGCGGGCGGATCCAGTCCGTTGGTGGGCTCGTCCAGAAAGAGAAGCTTGGGACCATGCGCGATCGCCTGCGCGAGCTTGGCCATTTGTTTCATGCCCAGCGAGTAAGTGCCCAGGTTGCGGTAGCGGGCTTCGCCCAGACCTACCCAAAAGAAGGCTTCGTGGGCGCGTTCCATGGCTTGTTCGGCGGGCAGGCCGGAGAGTTCGGCCATCAGGCGCACGAAATGCACCCCGGTCATACCGGCGATGAAAGAGTCGTTTTCGGGCATGTAGCCCAGCAGGCTGCGGACGTTCTTGGCTTCGCTGCGGATGTCTTTGCCGAAGATGCGGGCGGTGCCGCTGAAGGGCTGGTGGAAGCCGAGCAGCGTGTTGATGAGCGTCGATTTTCCGGCGCCGTTGGGTCCTAACAGACCGATGGAACGGCCGGTGAGCGAACCATTCAGTTTCTTTAGAATGATTCGCTCGCCGAACCGGACTTCGAGATTTTCGAGTTCTATGACTGGTGCCACTTGGTTTTAACTAGGTACGTACTTTAGTGTAACTGTGTTCCGGGCTTTTCGAGTAATTGCAGCAGGCTCATGTTACCGATCGTAGTGAAGAGGCTGCCGCTGGTGGCGAAGGTGATCCGGTCGTTCTCGCCGTAGGCTGCGATCAATGTCGGCTTCAAGTTCGCCGTAAGCTCCTCGACCGCGGGCTGCTTGCTGAACTGCTCCAGCAGCGGGGAAAGCGTCGAGGCGTTGTAGTAGATCGCCGCCGAGAAGTTGGCGTATTGATCGTGCGGGATCAGCGCCGTGAAGCCGGCCGAGCGCGGCAGCGTATAGCCGCTGGCGCGATTCTGTATGGCCTGGTCGAGCAGCGCCTGGCTGGATCCCGCCAGCAGATAGCCATCCGTGTAGGTGTAGCAGAGCTGCGTGAACGGGGTGGCGCTCGGGCTCGAGAATGTGTAGTAAGTGCGGCCGTTGGCGATAGACTGCTGCAGCTGCAATCCGGGCGCGTTGGCTGCGGCATTTGCCGCAGTCAGTAGCTTCTCAATAGTGGCTTGCAGCTTGACCGGGTCGTAGACTTCGACGGCGATCTTCCAGGAGGGCAGCGGCAGCAGTGGACCATCCTGCGCCATGGCGAGTTCGCCGCCCAGAGCCGCCGCCAGGTCGTTGCGCAGATCCACGCCGAGCAATGCCTGAACCTCGGCCAGGTGTTGCGCGAACGCCGGGTTTGATCCTTGCATGGTCATGATCTCGTCGATGATGGCGGTGGGCTGCTTCACCGCGGCGGCCCAAACCAGCGTGGCTTGCGGCGAGATGAAGTCCAGCGCTCCGAGCGGCGCGGGCGCGGCCAGCCAGGAAGCGACGCCGGTGCGTTGGCCGTTGAAGATTAGCGAGGCGCGCGTTTCGGCGGCGCCCGCATTACCGGTCTGCTGCACCATGAAGTACTGGACGTTCGGCATGTGGTTCTGGCCGCCCGAGGTCGTCGCCTGTCCCATGGCCTGCACATCCGCGGCGAACAACAGGCCCACACCCGCACCGTAGGCAGCCACGATCTGCGATCCGAATTCGCCAGTGGCGAATTGCGTGGGCGCGCCGGCGGCGATCTGCTGCAGGGCGGCGGCATCCGGCGAGAGAGCCACCAGGTGCGGCAGAATCAGCAGGACGCATTGGCCTTGCGGGATCGCACCGATGGCGGATGGATCGGTGACGATACGCATCTTCAGCCCATTGTTTTGCGCGGTTGCGCCGCTCGAAAGTTTGGCGGCTTCGGCCTGCGCGAACGTTTCAAAGCCGGGCTGCGTCAGCTCCGCCATGATGACGGGCTGTCCGGGATGGCCGCTGGAATTCAGCGATGCGGTAACTACCATCTCATTGCCCAGATAGCTGCTCATGGTGCTCATGTCGCCGATCACCTGGTCCAGCTTGTTCTGCTCCCACCACTGGCTGAGGGTAGCGTTCTGTTGGATCTTCGGACGGAACACCTGCTGCACTTCGGTGAGCGCCTGGCTCAGATTCGGAATACTGGCGTAGACCACCGTCTGCGCGGGAACCATGGTCAACAGGTTGCTCGTGAAGCGCAGGGCAGGGAAGTGATCCTGATCGAGCTTCACGTTGAGGGCGGTGACGGCGTTGAGCATCGCGATGTACGCACCGGCGTTCTGGCTCCAGGAGATTTCCAGGGGAACCGGCGTTGCGCCCATGGCGGAGCTGGTGGACACCTGGCCGCCGGCATGCAACACGCTCTCATGGCTATCCTGCGCGACCAGCACCGCGCCTTCGATCACCGTAACACGCGACCCCTTCAGTCCGCTGTTGACGCTGAAGACGGTGCCGGTAACGGCTACGCGGCAATCGCGCGTGGAGACATAGAGGTGGCCGGTGTGGCGCTTGGCCGCCTGCACGATGATGGCGCCGCGATCCAGCCCGATCGTCAGGTCCTTGCCCCGTTCAGAGACCGAGAGGCCGGAGCGCTCGCGCATTTCGACATGCGAGCCGTCCCGGAGGCGCAGCATGGCCCGGGAATCGCGGGCTGTACGGATGTCCACTCCGGCAGGCACTGCGGCGCCGCGGATCAGCGGAACGGTGCCCGTGTCGGAGACCCGATAGATGAGGCCGTCGGCCGATTCGACCACGGCTTCGGGCCCGCTGAACGCGGGACGGAGGCGGTCGCCAAAAGCCCAGAAACCGAGGCCGGCGGCTCCCACCAGCGCAGCGGCCAGGGCCCAGCGGGAAAACAACGGGTGCCGGGTGCCGGGCGCAGGGTGCCGGACGATGGCCTCCGGAGCGGCTTTTAGCGCCCGGTAGCACGCCACACACTCGTGCGTGTGGTCTTTCAGCAGCAGCGCGCGCGCGGGGCTCAGCTTGCCCGCGCGGTAATCCGGAAGCAGGGCCTGAAAGTCAGCGCAGCTCCGCAGCGTGGCATGTTGCGGCAGGCGGTCCCGCACCCGACTGGCAGCAGCTTCAATTACGGCCGGATCGACAGGTTCGTCGCGGATTTCGGCGATTACGTGTTCCAAAAGCGGATCGAGGTTCGGATCTTGTGGCGTCATTTGATTTCTCCCATGTATGCACGGAATTCCTGCTGGATACGATCGCGTGTGCGGGACAGCGTAACCGCTACACTGGCTGGCGTACTGCCGAGGGCGCGGGCGATTTCCGAATTGTCGCTGCCTTCAAAAAAGCGAAGGGCGAACATCTCGGCGGCCCGCGGACTGAGCCGGGCGACGGCTTTTCGCAGCCAGTGGCGGATTTCGGTGGACTGATACAGGCGATCTGGAGCAAGCGGGGCACTTTCGGGAAGCATGGGGGCCACGTCTTCGAGCGGGATATGCGGCGCGGCCTGCCGGGAGCGGATCAGGTCCAGCGCCGCGTTTACGGCTGCGCGCCGTAGATAGCCTTCCATGTTGCCGACGGCTTCGGCTTCGGGCGGTCGGCGCAGCAGGCGCATGAAGACGGTTTGCAGGACGTCTTCAGCGTCTCCGGCG
>DATKFU010000073.1:0-2651 GCA_035511215.1 Bryobacteraceae bacterium
GGCCGACCCCGCGAGCCGCACTTCCTGCAAGTATGCCCCGGCGCCTCCGGGTACGCCGCCAGGTTCGCAGATGTTCACGTGTCGTAACATCACCATGGCGCAGTTTGCGGATCGTCTGCAGGGTATGGCGCCGGAGCTTAGTTGGCCGGTTGTGGATGCCACCGAGATCGAGGGCGGCTGGGACTTTTCCCTGACCTACAGCCGAAATGCCGGAATGATGTTCGGCGGCGGCCGCGGCGGAGACGCGGGGTCGGCGGAGGGCGGCATGCCGGCAGCGACGGAACCGACTGGCGTCTTGAATATTTTCGAGGCAATGGAAAAGCAACTCGGACTAAAGTTGGAGATGCATAAGCGGCCGATGCCGGTTATCGTGATCGATCACCTGGAGCAGAAGCCGACGGAAAATTGATCCGCGGCGGGTAGTTGTCCTACTATCCGTTGCCTTCTTCGCGCGCCGCGACGATTCTGCACCACCGCAAGCAGGTTGTCGAAGTTATGTGGGGCAGGTTGTTAACCTGCAGCCGATTGTTAATCGGCCAACTGCCGGCAACTTCCGACACTGTTTGCGGCCAGCGGCGATGCGGCGGTCAGCGAAATATCGGCGGAGACGGCTTCATTCGCGGTGGCCTGATTCAGCAAGAAGTCATAGTGCAACACGGCCGCAGACCGGACTCCGGCGATCGCGAGCCCATCTCAGGGACGAACGGCGGCGAACTCGAATTGCCCATTCTGTCCGCAAGCAGTGACACGAAGGAATGCGTGGCGGCGTATCTTCGGATCCTGGGGAATCAAGAGGACATCGGCGGCGTCGGTCGCAGCATTCACCACCTGCCCTTCCACAGTTTGCGCAGCGAGGGCGGCAGACGCCAGAATCCAGGCTGAGACAGTCGCGCGCAGTAGACCGATTGAAGGTATCGCATGCAACCTTCGGCATAGCCGCTGACTTACGCCTGGTGACATGGCGATTGTTCGTGCAATTCACATGCCGGGGACCTGCGCTTATGCCACGCTAATCGATTGTTGCGCAAACCCGGTGATTTCGATGTCACAGTTGAGCCTCTTAGGCTCGCGCATAAGGCCGGGGGCCGGGCCCAGAGGGCACCCCCAATCGGCCGCAGGATGCCATCCTGCCCCACATCCGGCCAGCATGTGTTGAGATGGAGAATCCGACATGAACGGCGCCGAGTGTCTTCTCAGAACCCTGTTAGCCAATGGCATCGACCTATGCCTGATGAATCCGGGAACCTCGGAGATGCAGTTTGTCTCGGCGCTCGACCGCGTGCCGGAGATGCGCGGCGTCCTCGGCCTGTTCGAGGGCGTTTGTTCGGGCGCGGCCGATGGGTATGCCCGCATGGCCGGAAAGCCCGCGGCCACGCTGCTGCATCTGGGTCCAGGGCTGGCGAATGCGCTGGCGAACCTCCACAACGCGCGGAAAGCGCGCTCTCCGGTGGTCAACATTGTCGGCGAGCATACCACGCAGCACTTGCGCTTCGACGCTCCCTTGACCGCGGATATCGAAGCTTTTGCGCGCCCGGTATCGGCCTGGGTCCGGACGCTGGATCGCGCCACCGCCATGGGCGAAGCTGCTTCGGCCGCGGTGGCGGCTGCCTTGGGACCGCCCGGAAAGGTCGCCACCCTGATTGTGCCTGCGGATTTTTCCTGGAGTGAGGCTGGAGAGCCCGGCGCTCCGGCGCCTCGGCCTGCTCCGTCACTGCCTGACGCCGATCGGGTCCGCGATGTAGTCTGCACGCTGCGTTCCGGGCAGGCGGTCGGGCTGCTGCTGGCAGGTTCTGCGCTCCAGGCCCGCGGTCTGCGCGCAGCGGAACGCGTGCGCGCCGCCACCGGCGTGAGAGTCTTCGCCGATAGAAACACTGCCAGGATGACGCGCGGCGGCGACACTCCCGCTGTGGAGCGCATTCCTTACTTTCCTGAGCAGGCCCAGCAGTTGCTCGCCGGTTTCGAACGCCTGGTGCTCGTCGAGGCCCGTCCTCCTGTTTCGTTCTTCGGCTACCCCGGCATCCGAAGCACATTGGCGCCGCCCGGCTGCGCCTTCGACGTGCTCGCATCCGACGGTCAGGATGGCCCGGGCGCATTGGAATGGCTGGCTGAGGAGTTGGGCGCAGGCCTGGCGGCGAGCAACACCTCAGTGCCACAGCGGCCCGAACTCCCCAGAGGCGAGCCGCTCACAGTCGAGGCATTAGCCAGAACACTGGGCGCGCTCGCGCCGGAGGGAGCTATCTTTTCCGACGAGAGTGTCTCTTCCAGCGGGCAGATCTGGCCGCACCTGGCTGGGGCGGCAAGGCACGACCATCTCCCGGTGACGGGCGGCTCAATTGGCCAGGGATTGCCCGTAGCGCTCGGCGCCGCACTGGCCTGCCCCGGCCGCAAGGTGGTGGCGATCGAGGCCGACGGCAGCGCCATGTATACTCCGCAATCGCTGTGGACGATGGCGCGTGAGCGGCTGGACATCACCATCGTCATTCTGGCGAATCGCCGTTACCGCATCCTCGAGATCGAGATGCAGCGGACTGGCGCCGGCGCGGTGGGTCCCCGCGCCGACCGGATGATCGACCTTTCGCACCCCGCGCCGGACTGGATCGAATTGGCCGAAGGCTTCGGAGTGGAAGCCGTGCGCGCGGCCACTCCTCTCC
>DATKFU010000074.1:0-8429 GCA_035511215.1 Bryobacteraceae bacterium
CAAAATCGGGAAGCTGGGCGGTCGGACGGCAATGATGCCGGAAATCTGGCAAGCTGCCTTGGCTGCGTAACCAACTCCCGCTCAGATTGACAACGCAAAACTACTCTTCGCGTCTCTCAACCCCCAAATTGCACCAGAGCCGGATAGAGTAGGATAGGCCTTCTGGCCGTCCGAAAACCCCTGACCGAGCCCCGCCGGGCGCGCAAAAGCACACATCGCCCACAACCCTCTTTCAAATACCACGATTTGGGCTTTGATCGTCAAACACGGCCACCAGTCACAGCGAGCATAGCCAGGAAAACGGCCTACTTACCCGCAATGCGGAAGTCGTCGAAGTAAGTGACGCCGTCGGCTCTGGTCCACAGCCCCACCTTGCCGGGCTGGCCGAAGGTGGTGTCGAGCACCTCGAACAACCGCCGGTGATTGAAATAGACGCTGAACAGGGGACCCCGGAATTGCACTTTCAACATGCTCCACTGGTTTAGCGGCACCGGATGCTTCACGCCGAAGCTATTCGGCGGCGCGCCGCGCGACGCCAGTGGAATGCGCTTTCCGTCCTCAACCTTATACAGTAAGATGCTGTTCTCCAGCGCGTTGGCGCGGACCAGGTAGTAGTTATCCGGATCGCGGTAGCGGAACACCAAGCCTCCCGCGCGATCCTCCTTGCCGGCCACCGGCTTCACCTTGACGCTTAAGTCGCCATCCTTTACGGTCGTCTTATTCAGAATGGCCAGCGGGCACGGGTCGCCGGCCGCATCGGCAGCCGCATGTCTGGAGATCTCCGCGAAAACATAAGGCGGGCTAGGCGCGCTGGGGTCCGTGCGAATCTCCCACTGGGGAGCTTTGCCGGCGTGCGGCGTGACGGTCCATCCCGGTGGAACCGAGCCTGGCTTGGCGGAATCGAAATTGACCGTCTGCGTGACCGTGCCCCATAGCGCGAAGGACAGCAGCCAACCAATGGTCCTCATACGTACAAACGCCTCACCCAGGCGTTGTCACCCATCTCTGTTGTAACACGTGGCGCGGACGTTCGTTCTCTGTCGTCTGCGTCGGCCGGTATTTTCAAACACGTGGCGCGGACATTCTGTCGGCTGCGTCGGCCGGTATTCTGCATGCCAGGCATCTTGGGACATGCTACATTCGGAGCCGTGCGACTCTTGTTGATCGACGACGACACCGAACTGTGTTCTCTGCTGGCGGAGTTTCTCAAAGGAGAGGGATTCCCGATCGAATGCGTGCACGATGGCGTGCGCGGCCTGGAACGGGCCTTGCACGGCGGCTGCAACCTGGTTGTTCTCGACGTCATGCTGCCCGGTCTGGACGGCTTCGAGATTCTGCGGCGGCTGCGCAAAGAGAGCCGCGTGCCGGTGCTCATGCTCACGGCGCGCGCCGACGACGTGGATCGCATCATCGGCCTGGAACTGGGCGCGGACGATTATCTCCCCAAGCCCTTCAACCCGCGTGAGCTGGTGGCCCGCGTGCGCGCCATACTCCGCCGGTACGAGCCGCGCGCCTCCTCCTCCGCCCGCCTGGAAGTGAATGGCGTGGCGCTCGACCCCGCCACCCGCCAGGTCACCGTGGACGGCCAGGCCGTGGATCTGACCACCTTCGAATTCGACATTCTGGAGATCCTCATGCGCGCCGCCGGCCGGGTGCTCTCGCGCGACGACCTGATGGAGAATCTGTACAACCGCCAGGCCACCGCATACGACCGCTCCATCGACATGCACATCAGCCACATCCGGCGCAAACTGGAAACCAAGCGCCCGTTCATCAAGACCATCCGCAGCGTCGGCTACCAATTCCTGCTGTCGCCGCATGACGAGGCGCACGAATGAATTCGCTGTTCGTCAAAATCCTGCTGTGGTTTTGGGCCACGCTGGTGATCACCACCATCGGATCGGCATTCATCTCGGGGTTGCCGGGGCCGCACCCCTACGTGCTATCGCGGCTGATCGGCTTCCAGTTGGCCGAGGCGCGCGCCGCGTATGAGTCCGGCGGGCGGCCGGGTCTGCAGGAGTTCATGCGGCGCTTCCACGCCATCTTCGCGGGCGAGGGTATTTTGACGGGAGCGGCCGGGCGCGACTTGCTCACCGGCGCCGATGAATCCGCCCTGCTCGGCGAGTCGCACGAAGACTCCAGCTTTCCGGCCTTTCGCATGCGCGGCGCGGCCATTGCGCGCAACTCGGCGGACGGCCGGTATTGGTTCATTTTCGTGATCCCGCATCAGCGCCTCAGCTCCTGGTTTCTGTTGCCGCAGCATTGGTCCATGATGGCGGCCGGCGTCTTTCTTTGTTACCTGCTGGCGTATTACCTGACCTCTCCGGTGCGCAAGCTGCAGCGTGCCGTGGAGCGCTTTGGCCGCGGCGATCTTTCCGCGCGCGCCAAGCCTCGCAGACATGACGAGTTGGGCGATCTGGGGCGTACCTTCGACCGCATGGCGGACCGCATCCAAACGCTGGTGGACGCGGAGCACCGGTTGTTGCTGGATATCTCCCATGAGCTGCGCTCTCCGCTGGCGCGCTTGCGTGTAGCCGTGGAGTTGGCGCGGTCGGGGCAAAACCGCGAGCAGCACCTCGACCGCATCGACAAGGAAGCCGAGCGGCTGAACTCCCTGGTCGGCGGTCTGCTGCAAGTCACGCGCGTCGAGGGCGACCCAGGCTCGCTGCGGCGCGAGCCGGTGCGCCTCGATCGGTTGCTGGAGGAACTGGTGGCCGATTCGTCGCTCGAAGCGCAGGCGCGCGGGAGCGATGTGCGCGTCGCGGCCCCGCCGCCGGTGACCGTCCAGGGCGATGCCGAATTGCTGCGGCGGGCCATCGAGAACGTGATCCGCAACGCCATTCGCCATGCGCCCGAAGCTACCGCGGTGGAGGCCAGTCTGGAGGCCGTGCGTGGCCGGGCCGTGCTGCGCATTCGGGACTACGGACCGGGCGTGCCGGAAGAAGCCCTGCCGCGCATTTTCGACGCCTTCTATCGCGTGGAAACGGATCGCGACCGGGCCAGCGGCGGCGCCGGCCTGGGGCTGTCCATCGCGCGGCGGGCCGTCGAGTTGCATAATGGCGTCATCCGCGCGCGGAACGCGCAGCCGGGCTTGTTGGTGGAGATCGAACTGCCGGCCACGCTCGGGCTCAATTAGGGCTGCGCGCAACTTTTTTGCCCGGCACGTGTTTGTATGTAAGGTAAGGAGCGAAACGATGTCTTCCGTTCGAACGCAGTCCAAAACGATTCTGTGCGCTCTCGCAGCGATGCCCGCCGCCCGAGGGGTGCAAGACCAGTGCCCTCGTGACTCCCGTCAATCTGAGTCCGGTGGCCCGAGCGTAGATGGCAACTGGCAATTGGCCACACCGTATCCCTCGGCGCCTTACAACCAGCCGGCGCCAGATCCGTGTTCGCTGGCGACATTCGGCCCCGCCTGGGTGGACGCCCCGTGGCCTGCCTGGTTTGATCCCGACGATGGGCTCTCGCAATGGATCACGCCGCAAGTGGAAGGGCCAGTGGCACCGGGCGGCTGGTACATTTGCCGGGCTGCCTTCCTGATCCCACCCATCTGGACTGCCGGCGGCGACCAGGCTTGCAAAGTCGTGGCCGCGACGAATCGCGCGGGCTTCTCGGCATGGCAGGCCTTCAGCTTCGCGGCAGTGGTGGCGCCCGAGACCGTTGCCCGCGTGTATTTTCCGGTCTACAACAACGCCTGAGTAAAGGAGACTGCATGATGACGCGCACCATAACTCGCATCGGCCACATTTTCGGGAGTGTCTCGATCTTTCTTGCATCGATCGCAATTCCGTCCACTCGGATTGCGTTCCCCCAATCTAAGGCTGTTCCGAATGTCTCGATCGATCCCGCCACTAGAACGGTCACAACCAGCAACTTCCAAGTCACATGGAACACGGACGCCGACACCGAAGCGATTACCACGCTGAACTGGATGGGAGGGTCAAACGTGACAGACTCATATGAGGTGGACACTTGCGGCAACCTCGGCCCCGACGGCGGCAACGTCCAATACTTCGGAAACAGCTGGTCAGGGCTAGCTCCACAGTTGGGAAGCCTGGTACTGGTGGGTGGGGGCACAATCACTCCACCGGGAACAGTCCCGTGGGCGGCGGATCTCTTGGCGTCCGGAGCTGCGCAGGTCACTATCAACTCGAACTCCACAAACTGTCCGCCGTCTTCCGCCGGAATCAATGTGCAAACGACGTATCGATTCTTCGATGCCGGCCAGCCCGGTGTCAATTGGTTTGGCGTGCAGCGCGTTTTCGATTTCACCGCGACAGCGTTCCCCCATGACATTCGCCCGTACATTCCCCGCCTCAATATGGACTCAGGTTACACGGAAGTGCTGTATCCGGCCACCAGCGGCACCCTGGCGGTCATGAACGCTTCCAACTGCCCGAACGGGTGTACCGGTCCGGAAAGCGCGCCCGGCGCTGCCGCGTTGAGCCCGGCCTGGTCCTTTGCAGAGGGTGGTTCGCGGTGCATAATCCGAGCACCGGGCAGGGGGCGGTGGTCAAACGTGTTCTGTCCGCCGACCCTCAAGGAAGCCCGATCGCGGCACAACTATGGATCGACAACGACGGGCCGTCGGGGTCGTATTATACAAACGCCTCGTCTTTCCTGCTGCTGAGCCCGGCGGCGGGCTTCACTGGAGGCCTGGTGACGGAAGTCGAGACATTCTGCTTCTACAACAGCGCCATCTGGACACCGTCGCTGATACCGCCGACCGGGTGTCTCAATGCCCCTGTCACTTTGACTCCGTGGACGCTGACTTTCGAAGGCCAAGCCGTTGGCATCGCTAGCGCTCCGAAGGCGGCGATCCTGAAAAACATCGGAGCCGAACCCGTGACGATTGGCGGTATCGTTTCGAGCGGCGACTTCGGCCAGGCCAACGACTGTCCCGCGAGCCTTGCGGCGGGAGCGTCCTGCACGATCGCCGTAGTTTTCAAACCCTCGGCAACCGGGATACGAAGCGGGTCGGTAAGCATCGTTGACGCGCTCAAGAACAGTCCCCAGACCTTGAGTCTGGCCGGCCTGGGCTTGTCCGCGCCATGAGGCCCATGCAGGGCAAGATTCGGATCAAAGCCGTCGAGACGCTTTCAGATGACTGGTACGTTCTCAAGAAAACCACGTTCGACCTGTTGCGCCGGACGGTGGTGCTGACACGGCCACGCGCGGAGGCGACAACCACGTGGAGGGCGAGGATATCGAGGTCATTCGCAGCTAGCCAAAGTTGCTAAGCTGTTGGCTGCATGGCCGAGTGGAGCCCCACCTCATGGAAGAGCAAGCCCGCCGAGCAGCAGCCGCTCTACCCGCGCGAAGCCGACGTCGCGCGGGTGGTGGATGAAATCTCGAAGCTGCCGCCGCTGGTGACCTCCTGGGAGATCAATGCGCTGCGCACGCAGTTGGCGGAGGCCGCACGCGGCGAGCGCTTCCTGCTGCAGGGCGGCGACTGCGCGGAGCGCTACGACCATTGCGACTCCGGCACCATCGCCAACAAGCTCAAAATCCTGCTGCAGATGAGCCTGGTGCTGGCTCTGGGCGGCCAGCGGCGCGTCATCCGGGTGGGCCGCTTTGCAGGTCAGTACGCCAAGCCGCGCTCCGACGAGTTCGAGACACGCCACGGCGTTACGCTGCCCAGCTACCGCGGCGACCTGATCAACGGCCCGGCGTTCACCGCCGCGGCGCGCACCCCGGACCCGCAACTGATGCTGCGCGGATACGAGCGGGCCGCGCTGACGCTCAACTTCATCCGCGCGCTGGTGAGCCGCGGCTTCGTGGATCCCGCGCGCCTGGACTACTGGAACCTGGACTGGGTCAAAGATTCGCCCATGGCCGAAGAATACCGGCGCGTCGCGCGGCAGATCGGCGAGTCCATACGGTTCATGGAAAGCCTGATGGGCGTGCATCCGGGCGAGCTGCAATGGATCGATTTCTTCACCAGCCACGAGGGTTTGCATCTGCTTTACGAGCAGGCGCAGACGCGCCGCGTACCGCGCCAGGAGGGCTGGTACGACCTTTCCACGCACTTTCCCTGGATTGGGATGCGCACCGCCGATCCGCGGGGTGCGCACGCGGAGTTCTTCCGCGGCATCCGCAATCCGATCGCGGTCAAGATCGGACCGGGAATGGGGGCCGGCAAGCTGCAGGAGACGATCGAGGTTCTGCATCCGGACGACGAACCCGGGCGGCTGACGCTGATTCACCGTTTCGGCGCGGACTCGATCGCCCGGTTTCTGCCGCCGCTGATCGAGGCCGCGCGCGCCACGGGCAAAACCGTGCTGTGGTGTTGCGATCCGATGCACGGCAACACACATGCGACAGCGGACGGCACCAAGACCCGCAACTTCGAGGAGATCCTGAGCGAGATCGACCAGGCCTTCGACATCCATGCGGCCTGCGGAAACCGGCTGGGCGGCATCCACATCGAGGTGACTGGGGAAGACGTGACGGAGTGCCTGGGCGGGGCCCGGGGGCTGCGCGAAGCGGACCTGAAACTGGCCTACAAATCGGGCCTGGATCCCAGGCTCAATTACGAACAGGCGCTGGAGATGGCGTTGTTCATCTCGCGGAAGATGAGCCGCGCCAACGGGGCCGGGTCAGGCCGCTAGAACCAGATGCATGCGGTTGCGGCCTTGGCCCTTGGCGCAGTAGAGAGCCTGGTCGGCGGCGTGGAGCAACGCCTTGGCGGTTCTCTCTCCGCCGTACTGGACCACGCCAAAGCTGGCCGTTACCGAACATGCGCGACCATCCGGCGCGCGATATTCCAGGCGTTCCCAGCTTTCGCGCAAGCGCTCCATGAGCGGGCCGGCCCGGTCGCCACTAGTGTTCGGCAGTACGATACAGAATTCATCGCCGCCCAGGCGGCCGGCGATGTCGCCGATGCGGATGCCGCCGCGGACGAGCTTTCCGAAAGCGGTCAGGATCTCGTCGCCCGCGGCGTGGCCGTGCGTATCGTTGACGGACTTGAACCGATCGATATCGCAGATGCATACCGACAACGGCTGGCCCGTGTGTGCGGCTTGCGCCATGGCGACGTCAAGCTGGACCATGAGGCTGTCACGGCTGGCCAATTCGGTTAACGTATCGTGCGCGACAGTGTATTTCGCCTCGCGGAAAGCCGCTTCGAACGCCGATAGATCGTGGAAGAGGACGGCCAGCGCCACGCACAGCAGAAACAGCGCGGCGGCACAGCTCAGGACCACCATCCATTTCAGGCGCAGGCTGTCGGACTCCTGCTGGGCAAAGCGAGATGCCAGTAGTTCCTGCTCTTCGTGCGCCATCTCCTGAACGCCCCGCCGGATTTCTTCCGGGTGCGGACGGCGTTGAATCAGGCGCTCCAGCTTGCCGATGCGGGCTTGCTGCACCGGGTTGTCGGCAGTAAGCTGGCGGAGCGCTTCGAGCGGGCCACGGATTTCTGCGCCAGCCACAACTCCAGCAGCAGCTTCGAGTTGCGTAAGAACCTGGTGGGTGTGAGCCACCCAGTGGGCATTCTCGACCAGCTTGGTCGAAGCGTGATAAACAGCGGCGCTGATGCCGACGAGGCAGATAGCCAGCCCGGCAGCCGCCGCTTTGATTTCGTAGCTTGCCAGCAAGAGTTAAGAATGGCACACTTATCGCCGATTTACCAGTCCTAAGTTAGTAAACTGATGGGGCATAAGTACTAAATTAGTCAATTCCGACGCTCACTCTTCCCGCAAGGCCGCCATGGGGTCCAGCCGCGCGGCGCGCCAGGCCGGCAGGTAGCTGGCCGCGATGGTCACCGCAGCCAACAGGGCCGCAGCCATGGCGAGGATGCCGGCATCCGTGGGCCGCAGTCCGAAGAGCAGAGACCCGGCGGCGTATCCGGCGGCAACTGCTAGTACTAAACCTGCCGCCAGGCCAACGAGGAGCAGCGCGGCAGCCTCGCGCAGAACCAGGCCCAGAATGTTGCCGCGATTCGCGCCCAACGCCATGCGGATCCCGATCTCGTTAGTACGCCGCACCACCAGGTACGACATCACGCCATACAACCCCAGGGCGGCAATCAGCGCCGCCAGAGCGCCAAAGAAGCCCGACAGCGTGGCCATCAGGCGGTCGCGCAACAGCCCCTCGCGGACCATCGCGTCAAACGCCCGGTAGTCCACCGTTATGGACGGACTGACCCCGGCGGCGGCCTGCTTGATCCTGGAGGCGATATCCGCCAAAGGTCCGGTGAAGCGAACCACAAATTCAGCGGACGAATCGGGGTCCGCGTCCTGGGCTGTCGAGAGAAATGCGATCGGCACGAATTCCTCGCGCAAGCTGACATACTTGGTGTCCTTCACCAGGCCGGCAATCTGGTAGACGGTTTCCTTCTGCGACGGCGTCGCTTCTTTGCGGAATCTAAGGCCCACCGGGTTGACGCCCAGCCCCAACTTGCGGGCGAAGGTTTCGTTGACTATGGCGGCGGG
>DATKFU010000075.1:0-21949 GCA_035511215.1 Bryobacteraceae bacterium
GGGGAGGTACGCCGGAAGCGATCCGGCAGTTGCACGCGGAAAACATCCGGATCGTCATGCTGACCGGAGATAGCCGAACAACAGCGCAGGCGGTGGCCAGGAAACTGGGAATCGATGAGGTGATCGCCGAGGTGCTGCCGGAGGACAAGAGCAGCGTGGTGAAGCGACTGCAGGACGAAGGGCGGTTCGTGGCGATGGCCGGCGATGGCATCAATGACGCGCCGGCGCTCGCGAAGGCCCAGATTGGCATTGCCATGGGGACCGGCACCGACGTTGCGATGGAGAGCGCCTCGGTGACCTTAGTCAAAGGCGATCTGGGGGGAATCGTGCGCGCGCGCCGGCTGAGCCGCGCCACGATGCGAAACATCCAGGAGAACCTGTTCTTCGCGTTTATCTACAACGCGGTGGGCGTGCCTGTTGCGGCCGGTGTGCTTTATCCTTTCTTCGGTCTGCTGCTGAGTCCGATGATCGCGGCCGCGGCGATGAGCGTCAGCTCGGTGTCGGTGGTGGGCAATGCCCTGCGGCTGCGGCGCGTGAAGGCATAATAGATGAAATACCCCACGGCCTGCCCTAACTCCAGCGCTTTCAATGATCTACCGGCGGGGACCGGTCAATTGGCGAAAATCCTCCGTTCAACAGCCGAACTTGCCATACAACCAAGGAAATCAACAGTTTGATGACCGCGCGTGGTATTGGTTAACCGTCATTAACTATACTGGAAAAATCGAGCACGCGGCGACGCCGTGCTGCGCGAGCGCGTTTATCTTAAACCGGTGGTTGCAGGGATGTGCTCGCAACCTGATGAGGAGTTCAAAACGGATGCACAAGCCAATCAAGTACGTAGAAAAAGCCCTGACATACGCTGCGCAAGCGGCCTGGACCGTTTTCGATAAAGCCAATCAAATCAAGCAGAATCCGTCGTTCACCCCCAACTGGTCTGAAAAGCCGCTGTTGAAGTCGTATCAGAAGACCAAGCCGCCGCTGGGGTGGCCGCGCGAGACCGACTCGCTGTGTCCGCGCTGCGTTCCCGAGGCCCGCGAGGAGATTCTGAGCGGCAAGAAGCCGTTGTCCATCCTGCTGAACGAAAAAGTGGGCGAGATCAAGGCTAAAGTAATCGAGCGCGACGGCAAGATCCTGATGGTGAAGGATTGCCCCATTCACGGCCACTTTGAGGACGTGATGTCGATCGATACCGCTTTTTTTAAGCACCTGGAAGAGTGCTTCCCGGGCCGCGACATCCGCGCGCACAACGATTCGCACCTGCACCATCACGGCACCAGCACCATCACGCATGGCCGCGGTTCGGTGTTGACGATCGACCTGACCAACCGCTGCAACATGATGTGCGATCCATGTTTCATGGATGCCAACCAGGTCGGCTTCGTGCATGAACTGACCTGGGAAGATATTCAGACGCTGCTCGACAACGCCATCTCGATCAAGCCCAAGCGGCAGATGTCGGTGCAGTTCTCCGGCGGGGAGCCGACCATTTCGCCGTATTTCCTGGATGCGGTGTCGTACGCGCGTAAAGTCGGCTATACGAGCGTGCAGGCCGCCACCAACGGCATCGAGTTCGCGAAGAGCCCCGAGTTCTGCCGCAAATCCGCCGATGCTGGTCTGCGTTATGCGTACCTGCAGTTCGACGGCATCGGCAACGCCGCCAACTCTCACCGCAAGGTCGGCAACCTGTTCGACGTGAAGCTGCGCGCGATTGAAAACCTGTACACGAATGGCGTGGATATTGTGCCCGTGATCACTCTGATCAACGGCATCAATAACGAGCAGGTGGGCCGCGTGATCCAGTTTGCGCTAGACAACCCCAAGCGCATTCCGTTCCTATCGTTCCAGCCGGTTTCGTTTACCGGCCGCGACGAGGCGGTTACCGACGAGCGGCGCATGGCCCAGCGCTACACGCTGGCGCACCTGGCGCACGACGTAAAGAACCAGACCGGATTGGGCGAACCCGCCCGCGACTGGTTCCCGCTGTCCTTCATCAGCACATTCTCGGATTGGTCCGACCTGGTACACGGGCCGGAGCACCAATGGGGCCAGTTGAGTTGCGGATGCCATCCGAACTGCGGCGTAGGCATGGCCGTGATGGTGGATAAGCAGACCGGGGAATCGGCGCCCGTCACCTCGTTTTGGAACGCCGATCAGCTAGCCAAGGACGTAGCACGCGTGAACGACGCGGCGCGCGGCAAATGGCTGTCGATTATCGGCATGGCGCTGGCTACGGCGCGCAACTACGATCCTTTCAAATCGCCCACGCACTTCAAGCTGTCCGACCTGATGAAGAAGCTGGACAAGACCTTCGGCGCCACCGGCAAGAATTACGGCAAAGTGGGTTCGGACCGGACGATGGAGGATATCGAAAAGCGCCGCCAGGACCGCTGGAATTTCCTGTTGATCGCGGGCATGTGGTTCCAGGATCTGTTCAACTACGATTTCCGCCGCACCGAGCAGTGCATCATTCCGTACGCCACGCAGGAAGGCGAAATCTCCTTCTGCGCATACAACACCGGTATTGGCTGGCGCAACATCATCGAGAAGATGCACATGACCGCGACGCTGACCAAGTGGTACGACGAGCACGGCCGGCACGAGATTTTCGCGGGCGGCAAGAAGGTGGCGATGCAGAGCTCGGATCACTCGATGGTGCTGCGGGACGGCATCATCACCAACGAAGTGCAGCACGATCTGGATAAGTTGGGCATCGCCAAGAACTCCGGCGAAGAGAAGCTGCGGGCGCGGGCCGCTAAGATCAAGCAGGATGAAGAGAATGCGCGGATGGCGAAGTTGTACCGGCAGCATGTGCTGAAGGAGCAGCCTACGCCCGACCTGGTGCCGCTGGGGTCGATTCAGCTTGTACCGAAGGCCGTTTCAAAGCCGGCGCCCGTCGAGCAGGTGGAAGAGCGGGAAGAAGTCGGATCGTTCGGGGATTAGAGTCCATCAAGCGGACAAGATCGGGCGGATGCGATCGCACAGACGCGCGAGTTCGACTGCGTTATGGCGAAGAAGTTCGTGTCCCCAAGCCGTGTTGGTGTTATCGCGGCAATCCTGCGCCAGAGACCTGCCAACGGTTTCGAAGGAGCCGAGACCCGCTCTCGTGAGATCTTCGGGCTCGGTCAGGGCGCCGAGGATAAAGACTCTACCCCGCAGATGTTCGGGCATAAACTCCTTCACCTGGTCTAGCCGACTGTTCTTGCCGTCGAAATCGATTAACAGAACCATCAGCCGGCTAGGATATTTGTTCATTCCGCTGAGGTGATCCGACTCGAAGCAGCTGAGCACCTCACGCCAGCCGCCCGCCACAGGTAGTCGCTAGATCTGCCTGGTCGGGAACTCCAGTACGAAACCGGTCGCAAGTTGGAGGTTGGCGTCGTCTTCGGGGAGCACGAAGACGTGGGGCCGGTTCCTGTTTACGCTCATGGCTCGACGTCGCCGCGGATCAGTGCCGACACAAGATCCCCGTTGACCTTCAGATCCTCAACGCGCCGGACAATCGTGGGTTCGAGGTGGCTCTTTCGATATAGAAGCAGCGTGTTCTCGCGGGAAAAGCTCCGGATGGCTTCTGGGTTGTGTGAGGTCGCGATGAACTGACTGCCGTGCCTGAAGGCTCGGCGGAGAGCCAAGACAAACTGCCCCACTTCGTTCAGCGCAAGATAGTTATCCGGCTCATCCCAGAAACAGACCAGTGGGCCATAGCTTTCAGTCGCAGCAAGCACTAGGGCGCATATCATGAAACATTTCTCGCCGAACGGACACGTCCTCGAAAGGAATTGTGAGGCTTCCCAGGTCGTTCGAGAATTGCACCTCGAGGCTCCGGGAGTCCTTACCGATTAGCGGATTCTTGATATCTTTCAAGTCCGGCATTACTCCCTTGAGATACTTGTCGATGCTGGCATAGGCGGCGGGCGCATCAGACAGGAGGCCGGAAAACCATGCCGCAAAGTTGGTCACAGAGGTTTTAGGCACTCGCGTCTCATGATCTGAGTCTCCTTTGATCAGGCCGGGGATCGGTCGTAGTATGAGCATGCGAGCAAGCCACCGCTTGAAAACGGATATGGGGTCCTTTTGAGTCTGTTCCTGAATGATCGGCAAAGCCACCAGGTGCCAATCTATAAGGAACTTGGCCTCCTTCTCCCGGCCGGCTCTCGCAAGATGGACCTGCGCCATTTCCCGGGTATAAACGGGGTTACCGTCGACCATCAGCCTTTCCTCGAGGACGCGCGGCTCCTTAAAGTCCGGGGGAAAACCGAAGGCGACGATATACCCGTAGATCCTGCCATCTAGCTCGACCTCGATTTCAAATCGCACAGGTACGTCTGTCCGTCCTTGAGCGAAGTCCTTTGGCTTGACCAGATCTCCTACGCGGTTTACACTGCGCGCAAGCTTCCGCAGCATCCAGAACGCCAGCCCGACGGTCGTCTTGCCCGAGCCGTTCCTTCCAATGAGCAGGACCGACGGCTGGCCCGAAAGCGGCAACTCGAAGTTTTGCAGGCAGCGGAAATTATGGACGTAAAAGCGGCGGATCACAAGAGAATGATACCGCGGCTCACTCCCAGCGCAGCGCCTGCATCGGATCGATACGCGTAGCCCGCCGCGCGGGAAGATAGCCCGCCAGAAGCGAGACCGACAGCACTACGGCCATCGCGCCGATGGTGACAGCCGCATCGTTGGCGCGCATCTGAAAGAGTTGGCTCTCGATCAGCCTGCCTAGAGCGAGACTCGCCGTCACGCCGACGGTCAGTCCGGCCGCGGCAAGGATCAGCACCTCTCGCATAACCAGCCCTAACACGTTGCCGCGCGCCGCCCCCAGAGCCATGCGGATGCCGATTTCCTGCGTGCGGCGAGTCACACTGAACGCGGTGATGCCGTAGAGTCCGATGGAAGCCAGCAGCGTGGCGAGCAACCCGAATGCCACCGACAGCCACGCCAGCAGGCGATCCAGGAAATGGGTCTCACCGATCTGCGTGTCGACAGTCTTCAGATCGTATACGGGCAGCGCGGCATCCATGCGGCGCACGACCTGGCGGGCCGCCTGCGCCACGGTGAGTGGGTCGCGGGCCGTGCGGACGTAAAATGTGACCGCTCCCGGCGCGGTGTTCTGCAGGACCGGAGTGAACGTCCAGGGCTTGGGCTTCTCCTTCAAATCAGCCACCTTCATGTCTTTGACCACACCCACGATTTCCATGGGGGCGGGTCCGCCATCGCCCCACCCGATGCGGTGCCCGAGAGGGCTTTCATGCGGGAAGAAGCGCCGCTGGAAGGTCTGGTTCACGATCACTACTTCGGGCGCGCCGGCAGTGTCCCGCTCGTTGAAATCCCGTCCGGCGATCAGCGCCACGCCCGCGGTGGAAAAGAACCCAGGCAGCATCTCGTTATAGCCGGGGTTCATGTCTTCTCCGCTCGACGGCCGGTACCCTTCGATATGCACGGTGTTCTGCCAGCTGTTGTTCGCCAGCACGGCGTACGATACGCCGCCGGCCGCCTGCGCGCCGGGGATGCGGGCGAGCGCGGCCTGCACATCCAGCATCAGCCGCCGGGCCCGGTCCGGTTTGTAATTGTGCATCGACGGGTCGATGGAGAATGCCAGCAGCCGGCCGGTTTCGATGCCGGAATCAACGGTCATCAGCTTATACAGACTGCGCGCAAACAGTCCGGCGGCGGCCAGTAACAGGAACGACAATGCTACTTGCCCGGAGATCAGAACCTGGCGGAAGCGGGTCTGGCCCAGGCCGAGCGACAATGTCCGGGAGACGTTCTTCAGTGCCGGCGCCAGGCTGGGCCGGGTGGTCTGGAAAGCCGGGGCTACTCCAGCCAGTAGCGCGGTCAGCAGGCTGAGTGCGGCGGTGAAAGCCAGTATCCGCCCGTCAGGCGCCGTGGGGATGGCGGCGGCGATGTTGCTGAACGGCAGCACGCCCACCAGCAGAGAGGCAATCCAATCGGAAAGCAGCAACCCGAGCAAGCCGCTGACAGCCGCGATAAGCAGGCTCTCCGTCATGATGAGGCGCATCAGCGATCGGCGCGAGGCCCCCAACGCCAGCCGGATGGAAATCTCCTTCTGGCGTCCCTGTGTGCGAGTGATGAGCAGGCTGGCCACGTTGGCGCAGGCGATCAGCAGAAGAGTTCCCACCATGGCCAACAAGACGTAGAGAGGCTTCGAGAAGAATTCCCGCATGCCGCCAAACCCCTGGGATAGGTCGACCAGCCGCGGTTGATTCTTGACGTACCGCGCGGAGAATTTTGCGTCGCGCGGGTTCGCCGCCAGATCGCGTTCCAAACCGGCGCGGTAGGCGCTAGCCAGGGAACTCTGCGCCGCGCGCGGGTCCGTACCCGGCCGGAGCCGTGCAAAGACGTGGAGCCAGATGCTGTCCCGCCGGCTCATATCGTCCCAGGTGGGCGTCACGAGTGTCTTCATCATCAGCGGTACGAACAGATCCGCCGGGCTCATGAGCGACAGGCCCTGAAACCCGCGCTGCGCGACGCCCACGATGGTCATGGGATGCCCGTTCACGTCGATGGAGCGGTTCAGCGCGGATGGATCGCCCCCAAAGCGGCGCTGCCAGTAGTCGTAGCTCAGCACCACATACGGTTCGCCGCCTTTGAGCTTGTCTTCATCGGGCGTGAGCAAACGGCCGACGGCCGGCGTCACCCCCAGAACGTCGAAATAGTTGCCCGAGACCAGTTCGGCCGCGGCCCGCTCGGCTGGTCCTTTGCCGGAGACATCGACGGAATCCTGATACCGCGCCGCGATCCCCGTGAAGGCATCGGACGCCCCCTGCAGATCGGCATACATGGGATATGAGAACGAGTCCTCGTATCCGCGGGTGCTTCCCCCGATGAACTGGCCGGCCCAATGGAATGCGACTAGGCGCTGAGGATTCTTGACGGGAACTGCGCGCAAGAGAATCTGGTTGGCCAGCGTGAAAATGGCCGTATTGGCGCCGATGCCGAGCGCTAAGGACAAGATGGCCGTGGCGGCGAAGGCCGGATTTCGCAACAAGTTGCGCAGAGCGAGTTTCATTGGAGGAGACTCAACGCAACTCTACCACCAAATTGTCAGCCTGAAACGAAAGGCATTGCGCGATGGTCTGGGCGGCTACTGTTCGCGAGTGAAGTGAACTGTTCGGAAACGGACAAAGCATCAGGCGCGATTTCAGGTGAGGTTCACTGGAACGGAATCGGAGATCGTGCCCCGGAAGGCGACGGCCACGGCATAGCCGCCTGGCTGAGCACCGGAGGGCAGCATGGCATTGACTTGCCGCAGACCCTGCGGGTCGGGTCCCGAGAGGAACAGGGCCGGCAAATCGTCGCCATCGAGAGAAACCGCGATGGCGTCCCTGGCAACTGCCGCCGGCAAACCCGAGACCCATAGCGAGATGCAACTGCCGATACCGGTGCGGACGAGATTGCGCTCCCAGGTCTTGCCGTCCGTCACGATAGCGACGCGAATGTCGGCATCCACGGGGCCGGCGGGGCGGCGCCGCTGCTCCGATGGAAGATCGACGCCGATGCGGACGGGGGTTCCCCAGGGACTGTTCGCGGTGCGTAGTGTGGCCGCATGCCAGCCGGGGGCCAAGCCGGGCGGCAGCTTGCAGTTCACCTGCCAGATATTGCCGCCGGTGTTCTGCAAAAAGACGGGATGCGAGCCGTAGGGACCAATCTGCGGGAACACATCGGCGGACGATAGATCGGCGCGCGGGCTCTCAAACCAGATCGCTACGTAATCGTCGTTCGTACCGGAGAACTCGCGATCGCGCGTGACGGCGTTCTCGACCGAAACCGGATAGGGCGCCGGCTCCAGGGGATTCTCGATTTCCGGCCAACACCGGTAGCAGGTAACGTGCGCGCGATGGTCCAGCACGCTTTCCAAATGCACGCGGGCGAACCCAGCGGAACGGCACATGGCCAGCAGGCAGGCGGTGTTCGGACCTACCCAGTTGTCGAACTGGCCGCACAACTCCATGGTTTCGTAGAATTCCATGAGCGGTTTGGCCGCGGGATCGGCGCCGTCGTCGATGACGAACGACTCGACGCAGACCATGTCCGTCGCCAGTTCGCACACTCTTTCCAATGCGAGCATGGGATGCTTCAGATGGTATAGCACGCCGAGGAACATCACGATATCGAAGTAACCGACGCTGGCGGGCGAGAGGCGGCAAACGTCGTCGATGCGGTATTCGGCCTGCGATCCCAGCAAATCGCGCGCGATGCGGAAACGCTCGATGGGCGTGGAGTCGACCGCCATCACGCGCGCTCCGCGACGTTCCAATTCGAAGGTGAACCAGCCGTCCCAAGCGCCGATATCGAGCGCGCGCCTGCCGCGCAGATCGCTCGGAACCGGGAATTGGGCGATGCGTTTGCGTAGCGTCTCGATGCTCTGAAAGCCGTGGATCACGCGTCCACTGGGCAGTTCCATGCTGTGATACCAGCCGAGGCGGGCCAGTTCTTCGAGCTTTTCCTGGTTTGGGTCGGTCACCGAAAACCATTATAGTGGGGGGGCGGTAACATGACCGGATGGAGAGCACCTGCACGTTTTGCCGGATTGTAGCGGGGGAGGTGACGGCGGCCACGGTTTTCGAAGACGACTTATCGCTCGCCTTTCTGGACCACCGGCCTTTGTTTCCCGGGCATTGCCTGCTGATCCCCAAGGCGCATTATGAGACGCTGACGGATCTACCCGAGAGTCTGACCGGCCCATTGTTCGGCAATGCCAGGCTGCTGGCGGCGGCCGTGGAGCACGCCATGCAAAGTGAAGGCTCTTTCGTGGCGATCAACAACCGCGTGAGCCAGAGCGTGCCGCACCTGCACATCCACATTGTGCCGCGCAGCAAGAAAGACGGACTTCGCGGTTTCTTCTGGCCGCGGAGGAAATACGATAGCGCCGCCGGAATGGAGGAGGTGCGAAACGCCGTCAGGGAGGCGGCCGGGTCAGTCCGCAAAAGTGGATATTAGAAGACACAAGCCACAAAGGACGCTACAGTTCCTTGCTGGAGACACCTTCCTAGGGCTTCGCGGCCGAAGAGTACGGGGCCAGCGGAAACTCCGCTTGCAACTCCACGAATGGCCGGAATGCCGCCAGCACCTGCACGTTCTACGACGTGACGATGGGCGACATGGACGTGCCGTACACTAAAGGCGTCGTGGGACAGTGCTTCGAGCCATCGGGTATTTACGGAGTTCTGTCCACCGAGCAATCGGCCTACAAACCGGCGTACGGAACGACTGTCGGTTGGGACTTCGCCACGGGAATCGGGAGCGTTAACGCTTACAATCTGGTGCACAACTGGAAGTCCGTGGCGCCCTAGGTATCGCGCACCGCTGCTCGAACTCGGCAGGCCACCAACAACGATGGCCTGCCCCACGGCTAACGTCCGGGCGGGGTTCAAATCTCCAGTTCGCCCATGATGCGCATCTCCTGGACGTTGAAGAACTGCTCCAGAAAAAGGCGGTCGAGTTGGGCCACGAATTCGACGCTCTGGTCCTTCCGGGTGATTTCCACGGAGCGCCGAAAGAGATACACCACGGTGGCCAATCCACGGTCCCCTCGGAGGACCTCGACGCGCGAGGGCTTGAGATCCTTTTTCCGGTAGCGCCTGAGGTATGCGACGTCCTTCAGCTCGTTTGCCAGATTCCAGCGGCGGGGAAGGGGAAGGCCGTAGACTACGACCGCATAGTAGGAAGCATCCACGGCGGGAGCGGTTTCGCCGGCCTTCGATTCCGCGGCGCGCACAGGCGCACTTTCCCATCGGACCACGACCGCATCGGGCGTGGGCCTGGCGTGGGCTCGCTGTAGGGCCTCGGCCTCGCGGCGCGGGCCGAGCAAACCGAGCCCGGCTAAACCGACTCCCTTGCCGATGCCTGCCTCCATGTTTCCGCCATTCCGACGCTCGTCGGGACTCAGATCGCGGAGACGCTGCGGCGTGACATGCTTGACCCACGGGGAATCGGCCAGCACGGCTTTCGCGTCATCTGCATTCCATTGAACGATGGGTTTGGATTTCCATGCCGGATCCTGGGCAAATGAAGCGCGGGCAATCAACAGCGCCGCGGTGAAAGAGAACCGGCGAAGTCCTGGAAGCCGTCGCATGAAGTCCCCCTTGAGGGTACTTTAGCATGACCTGTGGTGAGCCTTTGGCGCGCCCGCTTAGGGATTCACGCGCGGCTCATTCAATGGTGGTGACCTTGGTAAGCAGGCTGAACTTGCCGGGCTGGTGGCCGGCCAGTGCCGCCAACGCCAGTGTCACGAGCTGCACCGGGAGGATTTCCAGAACGGGGCGGATGGCGGGCGGCGTGAGCGGAATGCGAAAGGCGTCCACGTCCGATTGCGGACCGACGAGCGCGGCCCTCCCGCCCGCGTGGCGCACGTCGGCAACCAGCTTCTCATTCAAAGCCACCGTCTTTGGGTCGCCCGCGAAGACCAGCACGAAAACGCCGGGGCCGGACATTTCGAAAGGCCCGTGCCGGAAGGCGGAGCAAGTCATTCCTTCGGCGTGGAAGTGCGCCGATTCCTTGGGAATCAGGCCGCCGGCGCCAGCGGCCGCCAGGGAAGTTCCCCGGCCGGTGAGGAACAACGAGCCGACGCCATCGAGCAAGGTTACCAGCGATTCCACCTTGGCTTGCCACCGGGCCAGATAATCTTGCGCAGCCGGCGCCGCCTCGCGCAGGGTGCTTTCGGTCTGTTTCCGACCCGCGCCTCCCAGCGCCGCCCCCAGCCATTCGAGCGCGACCAGCGTAGCTACGAATGTCTTGCACGAAACCGACGACTCCGCGCCCGCGTGCGTCAGGATCGTGAAATCAGAGCGGCTGGCGAGCGGAGATTCCGGCGTATTCGTTACGCCAATGGTGTACACGCGGCTATGGCCGGGCGCGGAGGCGGCGGCATCGAGCCGCAGGATCTCGGCACTACGCCCCGACTGCGATACCGCTACCAGGAGAGTCCGCGGCGCCAGGGCCGCGGCGTAGTAGTAAATCAGTTCGGAAGTCTCGTAGGCAACCGCGTGGAATCCTTGCTCCACAAGCTGGATCCAGAGCGGATGCAAGGCATGATAGGACGCGCCCATCCCGGTCAATACGATGCGGTCGAACCGGGGCAGGTCCGGGAGCCCTGGCGCGTCGCACAGTCCGGCCACGGTGTCTTGCAACGCGCCAGGTTGCGCGAGGATGTCGTGCAAGTACGGCCCATCCACGGCCGCGGGATCAAATTGCATGCGCTTTCCTTTCGGGCCCGAAGCGGTGATGCCAGACCTGCGCCGCACCCGCCAGGGCGGTATCCGCGCCAAGGGAGGCGAGCGCGAGTTCCGCCTTTTCGTAGGGAACCATGGTGCAGCACTGCCGGATCACTTGCCGGGCGCGACCCAGAAACAGATGGGCGCTGCGCATCACGCCGCCGCCCAGCGCGATCATGTCCGGACAGAACGTGGTGACCAGGTTGGCCAGGCCCAATCCCAGGTAGTAACCCTGACGGTCCATCACGGCGAGCGCCGCAGGGTCGCCGGCTTCGGCCAACTCACACAGGCGGTGCACGGCCAGTTCGCCATTCGCGGAATGGTCCGGCACGATGCGGGTCTTCGCCCAGGCCAGAATGGCAGGCCCGCTGGCCAGGATCTCCCAGCATCCGTGAGCGCCGCAATAGCAGGGCGGCCCGGCGCCGTCGATCACCTGATGGCCTATCTCGGGGTGTGCGCCATCCACGCCGCGGTAGAGGGTTCCGTCGAAGATGACGGCGACACCGATGCCGGTGCCCACGGTGACATACAGGAAGCGCCGTTTGCCGCGGCCGGCGCCCCACACGGATTCCGCCAGGCCAGCGGCGTCGGCATCGTTCTCCATGGCCACAGGAACGTGGAAGGCCTCGGATAGCTCCGCCACGATTGCGGCGCCCTGCCATCCGGGCAGCAGATCGACAGTGCCCAGCACACCGGTGAAGGGATCGACGGGGCCGGTGCAACCGATACCGATGCCATGCAGTTGCGCGGCCGCAAGGGCGGCGGTTTCGCGCAGCATGGCGACGATGCGGGCGAGCCCGTCGGGGAAGCCGCGCTGGGAGGCGGTAGGGCATTCCGCGCGGCCGACGATACGGCCGTCTCCGTCGACCACCGCTACCGCGATTTTGGTGCCGCCGATGTCGATTGCGCCGATCAGATGGTCCCCGCTGGTTCGTTCCGAGTGCCTGGAAGTCCAAGCATAGCGCGGCGGCGGGTATTGGCTGGTGGTTGTATACACCTACCTACCGGTAGGCTGTCAACACCTGTAAATGAGACGCCATCCGTGGGCCTGCGCGCAAGCTACTCCAAATGGAACACCTCTTCGAGCGCCAGCATGCCCTCGTCCGGACGCCGCCCATCCAACGCCTCGAAGAACGGCGCCATCTCGCGCTGCCACCTTTCGTTGACTTCGCGTCCCGCCATGCCGCGCAGCGCCGCCTGAAAATCGGGCGTCTCCAGATACCCCACCAGCAAGCCATCGTCGCGCAGAAATAGCGAGTAGTTCCGCCACCCGGTTTCGCGCAGCGCCGCCAGCATCTCCGGCCACACCGCCTTGTGCCGCTCCTTATATTCCGCCAGCCGCTCCGGCCGCACCTTCAGCAGAAAGCACACGCGTTGCATCATTTCACCTCCGCCAGCGGGATCTTCAACAGCGACGCCAGCTTGCCGATGCGCGCCAGGTTGTGCCCAACTCCCAGCGCGCAATGGTGCGTGGGGCCTTCCATCGACCAGCGGTTGATGAACTCCGCCGGCCCCAGCCTAAACCGCAGCCGCGAATTGGTGTTGCCGATGCGCAGAATCGGTCCGGGCAGCGACTCGCCCTCCGCGGCAACCAGCTTCAGCTTACCGTCGGCGGTCTGCGTCAAACCGAGCAAAGTCACGGGCCCGGTCTTCACTTTGAACTCGACCGAGACGCCAGAGCCGCGCTTGCCGTGATACAAGCCCAGCCCGCGCAGCACGGGACGCACGTCGCTGATGGCGATATGCCCGGGACCATCGTGCCCCATGAGCAAGAAGTTCTCGCGAAAGTCCATCGCGTAGAACTCGGTGAACGAGCCGCCCGCGCCGAATCGATCCATCGTCAGCATTGCCAGGCACGTCTTCACGTCGCCTTCGCCGCTGGCGGGAATGCCGCGCGCCGTGAGCAAGGTATTGCCCAGGATCAGCCCCGCACCCAGGCGTTCGAATTCGTTCCCATCCAGTCCGCGGTAGTAATATGTCAGCCCGTCGAGCGCGAAATCCGCGGCCAGCCGGTCCAGGCCCACCGCCACCCGCGCGGCCCAATCGAGGTCGCCCGGCGGCACGTCCGCATCGATGGCGAACACCTCGCGCGCGGCAGCCAATTTCGCCCCGATCTCATCGGCGCCTGCAGCCGCCACCCGCTTCGCCAGGTCGTCCATTTCCAGCACTTCGACATGCGCGCCAAGCTGCGCGTGCACCATGGTGAAATCCGCATACATGTCCAGCATGCCCGGATAGGTGTGCCCCAGGAAACCGATGCGGCACTGGCGGACGGCTCGGGCTACGGCCGCGGCGCGGCACCAGTCCTCGATCTCGCGCCATGCGGCGGCATCCTCGTGAAGCTGGCCCGACACCACGTGGAAATCGATGCGGGCGCGCGCGAACGCGTTCGCAATCTCAGGTACGCAGCACGCCGAACAGTTCGCCAGCCACTCGGCGGTATCCGCAGTTTCATAATCGAGCGCGGCGCAAGGTTGCAGATTCAGGACCAGCACCGGAGCCCCTGGCTTCTGCACCACCGGCAACACCTGCGACGATGTGGCGTAAGTCGCCACGTGGCACAGAATCAGGTCCACGTCCTCGCGCAGGAAAAGTTGTCCGGCCGCGCGCGCCCCTTCGGGCGTGTCCACCAACCCGGCGGAAACCACCTCGCTGCCAAATCCGCGGACGCGCTGTTCCACCGCGCGCCCATATCCTTCCAGCCGCTCCTTCATGCCCGGAAACTGGGGCCAGTATGCCGCCAGTCCGATTCCGAATATCCCGATGCGCGCCGTCATCGATCTTCAGCCACATAGTATCGCGAAGCGGCAGCAGATTAGCGGCGACAGACGGCGGTTTCTTCTTCTCGCAATGCGCTCCAGTCACTCATACCTTAAAGCCACCATAGGATCGACGCGCGAGGCACGGCGCGCCGGCAAGTAACTCGCCGCGGCAGCCGTCGACAGCATGGCCAGAATCGCCAGCGTCATGGTGAGCGGGTCGGCAGGCGTCAGTCCGAAAAGCAATTTACCGGTGAGACGGGTAGCGGCCAGCGTGAGCGGAAGGCCAATTACAATCCCAGCCAGAACCAGGCCGACGGTCTCGCGCAGCACCATCCACAGCACGCTTCGCCTACCTGCACCCAGCGCCATGCGGATTCCGATTTCGTTCGTTCGCCGGCTCACGGCGTACGCCAGCACACCATACGTGCCGATCGCGGCCAGCAACAGCGCCAGCGATCCAAAGAATCCGCAGAGCGCAGCTACCAGCCGTTCCTGGATCAGCGATTCGTCGATCTGCCGGTCGAATGTGGTCTCATTCTTGACCGGAACATGGCCACCCATCGCTCGCACCGCGGCCTGGACCGCCGCCAGCAACTGAAGCGGGTGGTCGGCGGCACGCACCTCGAAGCGCAACCCCGCGTCCATCTCGGCCATCTGAAATAGATCCAGGTAGACGGTGCGGTGTACCGGCTCCCGCAAGCTCATGTACCGGGCGTCCTTTACCACCCCGACGATTCGTACCGGCTTCCGATCGCCGAGCGCCACCCAGCGCCCCAGCGGGCTCGCATCATGAAAATAGTATCGAGCCATGGTCTCATTGATCAGCGCGGCCGGCGACGACTCCGGACGGTCGTGCCAGTCAAAATCGCGTCCCGCCAGCAATGGCGTGCCGAATGTGGCGAAATATCCTGGTGAAACGCCGTTGATGTAAACGGTATTGTCCTCGTGCGGCGCCGGCGTGTAACCGTCCACCTTGGCCGGCATGTCGAAACCCCCGCCGGCAATCGGAGTGAGAAGCGAAACGCTACAGGCTCGCACACCGGGAACCTGCCGGACCCGTTGCAACAGCGCCTGGTAGAAATTTGACAACGTTGGTCCTTTATACCCGGCGGTGCCCGGCTCGACGGAAGCCAAAAGGATGCCGTTGCGTTCAAATCCCGCGTCCATGGTGCGCAGGTTCCACAGCGTGCCGATAAACAAGCCGGCGCCTACCAGCAGCACCAGGGACAGAGCCACTTGTGCCATCACCAGCACTTTGCCAAACCATGCATGGGATGCATCGCGACCGAGCGTGCGGTTTCCGGCTTTGAGCGCCGGCCCCACATCCACGCGCGTGGAGCGGAATGTCGGCGCCACGCCGAACAACACCGTTGTCAGGATAGACACCATCGCGGTGAACGCCAAGACCCGCAGGTCCAAATGCAACTCCAGGCGCAGAGGCGTCGTTCCAGTGGCCATCAGGGTAACCAGAAACGCGCTTCCCCACCAGGCGAGTAACAATCCCACCAGGCCGCCGAGCGAGGAAAGCAGCAGCGACTCGGTAAGCAGTTGGCGAACCAGCCGGCCGCGCGCCGCGCCTATAGCCAGCCGCACAGCCATTTCCCTGCGACGCGCGGACGCCCGGTCAAGCAGCAGATTGGCCAGATTGGCGCAGGCGATCAGCAGCACCAGCGCTACCGCCGCCATCAGGATTAGCAGAGGTCGCGAGAACGCATCCCGCGGCGCGGAGAGACCGTTCGCGGCCGGAGTGACGTCGAGTCTCTGCGACAGCGCAAGATCGCGCTCGTGCGGGTCCTGGACGCTGCCGGCGTGCGCCTGGAGAATCTGGTGAAAGATCACGTTCAGGTCCGCGCGGGCGCGGGCGGAGGATACACCAGGCTGCAACCGCGCTGCTACGCTCAACCAGTTGTCGTCGTACTCGCCCAGCCAGCTGTGGGGCCGAATCTGCGTTTCGCTGGCGATGGGGATGGCGAAATCCAATGTCTCGCCCACCTGCAGGCCGAAGAATTGCGGAGGCAGAACACCCACGACGGTAAACGGCCTTCCTTCCACCGGTAGGGTCTTTCCCACAACGGCGGGGTCCCCTCCGAATCTTCGCTGCCATAGACCGTAGCCAATCACCGCGACGGGGTTGCCGCCTTGCGAGAGGCGATCGTCTTCCGGCACGATCGTCCGGCCGAGCCACGCGCGCACGCCCAACACCTGAAAGAAATTGCCCGAGACGTATTGTCCGCGGGCGCCTTCGCCCTCGGGCTCGTCAGCCAGGCGCAGGGGCGTCTTGGATGCCGTAAGCACTCCGCGGAAGACCTGGTTGCGGTCGCGAAGCTGCTGGTAGAGCGGATACGAGAAGCCACCCGGTTCGTTGTCGTAGAATTTGTCGATCTGAACCAGTTGCTCCGGTTCGGCAACCGGCAGGCGGCGGAGCGTTACCGCGTCGATCAGAGTGAAGATGGCCGAGTTTGCTCCAATCCCCAGGGCCAACGACAGGACTGCCACCGCCGTGAACACGGGACTCTTCAGCAGCAGGCGCACGGCATAGCGCAGGTCCTGCACCAGGCGCTCGAATGACGTCCATCCCCACATCTCGCGCACCTCCTCCTTTAACAGAGCCGTGTTGCCAAAGGCCCGCTGGGCCGCGTTGCGGGCTTCGGTATCGGACAGGCCCTTCGCGCGTTGCTCCGCGGCTTCCGATTCCAGATCCGAATGCAGCTCGCGCTCCAGGTCGCGCTCGCGTTCTTTAGCGTTCCACCAGGGCACGTCAACCCTCCTCCGACGGCCACATAATCCGGGCAATGGCGCCGGTCATTTGCTTCCATTTCGATTCTTCGGCGATGAGTTGCTTCTTTCCGGCCGCAACCAGCCGGTAGTATTTGAATTCGCGCTTCAAGTCCTTCGCAGCAGGCTCCCATTTGGCCGCGATCCAGCCCTTGCGTTCGAGCCGGTGCAGCGCCGGATAGAGCGATCCGTGCTCCACCTGCAGTAAGTCGTCCGTGGTTCTTTGGATATGTTTTGCGATTTGATGGCCGTGGGCGGGACCAAACAGCAGGGTACGGAGGATCAACATGTCCAGCGTTCCTTGCAACAATTCGATGCGGTCGGCGGGTTCTTTCGGCATAGGCCTAGTTGACATTCTACCCTAAGCGGGCCTGCCTGGGTAGACGTGCTACCGAGAGTTTGGTTAGCGGAGAGAGGCGACGGCCTTGAGGCCCGTCCTACGACACCAATTCGTATACGGTGATCTCGGGTGGCGCGCCGATACGCATGGGCACTCCGATGGTGCCGATCCCACGATTCACGTAAAGCTGGCCGCCCGGCTTTTGGAACCAGCCGGCCACGTAGGGCGTCACCAGACGGCTGGGCGCGAGCTCGGGACTGATGAATTCGAGCGCGACTTGACCGCCGTGGGTATGCCCCGCCAAGCTTAGGTCGATGCCCAGTTCCGCCGCCCGGTCGAAGGTGTTGGGGTTATGGCTCATCAGGATGTTCACCGTGTCCGGCGCGACCAGGCTATCGACGCCGTCGAGATAGCGCTGCACGAACTTCTCGCTGCCCGACACCATCGGGCGGCGGGTCTCAAAATCGACTCCGATCAAATTGAACGACTGCGCGCGCGTCGTGATGGGCACGCGCTCCTGGCGCAATATCCGGATCCCCACCTGTTGAAACATGCGCGTAATGGAATCCTCGGTATGCGACCAGGCCTCGTGATTTCCCAGGCACCCGAAGATCCCGAAAGGCGCGCGCAGCGCGGTGAGCGCATTCACTACGGCCCGCTGCGTCGACGGGTCCCAGGTGACGAAGTCCCCGGTCAGCGCGATCAGGTCCGGCTTCAGATCGTTGGTAATGCGCACATACTTGCGAATCTCGTCTTCGGGCATGAACGGCCCGATGTGAATGTCGGAAAGCTGCGCGATGCGGAATCCCGCGAAGGCTTGGGGCAGGCGCGCCAGCCGGATGCGCTGCTCCGCGATCTGCAGATTCAAACGGCCATACAACAAGCCATACGCGCCGGCCAAGAATGGCGCGGCGACCACCGCGCCGGCGGTGCGCTCCAGGAATTGCCGCCTGCCGGGTGAGCCGAGCGCGCCGGTGGATCGCGCCGCGCGCCGTACAGGCCACATCAGGATGGCGAGCAGAGACGCCACCAGCGAACTGACCACCCACCACTCGAATGGAGCCGATACCAGCGCGTCGTACCACGTCATGCGCGTGGGGCTCGAGCGCCGCCCAAAGACTCCGAAGTTGAGCAGGACCACCGCAAGATAACCCGCGAGCCCGGCCGCGGTCAGCAGCATGCGCGCCCTTCTGGTTTTCGCCACGCGGTTCAGCAGCGCGCGCGCCCGCACATACCAATAGATCTGGCTGGCCACGAAGACAGCCATGGCGATGCCGAGAATTCGCGCGACAGACATCGGCCCTCTATGCGCCTATTATGCCACCTTTATGACAGATGTATGCCAGATGGCTGTGGACTGAACCCGGCGTTCCAGTTTAAGCTGAGTGAATGACACATAGTCCCGGCGCGCGCTTCCGCACCTACTCGCTGCTGGGTCTGTTTGTCTTCTTAAGGCCGCTCGGCAATCTGTCGCTCGCCTGGGGCACCAAACATTTCCCGCAAGTATTGTCGTTGAACCCGGTGGTATACCTGCGCGCGATGGTGGATCCCTTCGTGGCCCTGGGCATCGCCATGCTGATCCTGGCGCTGCTGACGCGGCTGGCGCTGCTGAGCTTGGCGGACTTGAGTTTCGTGCTGCCGGTGACGGCCATCGGATACGTGCTGGCGACGCTGTTTGGCCAGGTCTTTTTGCATGAAGCCGTCAGCGCGCAGCAGTGGATGGGAAGCGTGCTGATTTTCATGGGCACGGGCCTGGTCGGCACGACCCCGCAAAACACCACGGCGGATGCGAAGGAATCCGGATGAAATGGATTCTGTTGAGCATCGTGGTAACGGCTACCGCGCTCAGCGACTTGCTGCAGAGCCACGAGATGAAGAGGGCGGGCGAGCAATCGGTGGATGCGCGGGGCCTGGCGCGGTTGCTCAAGACGATCGCCAGGCGGCGCGAGTTGATCCTTTCGATCGTGTGCCTGGCGATTTCTTTCTTCGCCTTCATGGCCCTGGTGCAGGCTGAGCCCCTGAGCTTCGCCGTGCCGGCCTCCGCCTCCAGTTTCATCCTGGAAACGGTGTTGGCGAAGCTGGTGCTGAAGGAGAATGTGGGCATGCGCCGCGGCGCCGGCGCGCTGCTGGTGCTGGGCGGCGTGATCCTGCTGGCGCGCTGACGAGCATCGCTGCGGTGGCAGATCAGTGGTTTGGCGACTTATCTGGCCAAGTGAACTGTTTCCGAGTGGCGGCTACCCACCAGGTGACCGAACCGGTTTAAGCCCTACGGGTCGCTATAATGCTTCTGTGCGATTGCCATGAACAAGCAGCACTACTTTTTCAAACTGATTCCACCCCGGCCGACCTTTCACCAGGACATAACCGAGACAGAGGCGGCCTTAATGAACGAGCACAGCGCTTATCTTCAGCGGCATTTGAGGCCGGCAAGCTTCTTCTTTATGGTCCGGTGATAGCTCCGGATGGGGCCTTCGGTTTGGCCATCCACGAGGTCGGAGACGAAGCTGAGGCCAGGCCGTTCGGCGAAAACGGCCCCTCGGTTCGCGCAGGGCTGAACCGAGGGGAGTTTTATCCGATGCGCGTGTCTGGTTCTCGCGCGAAAGGGTAGATCATCCGGGGCGGCCGGCAAGGACTGCAACGAGTCGCAGGTGCGGCCTGGTGTGCGGCAATCGCGCGTGCTGCTCACTGGGACGCCCGACTCGCTGAGGTGGACCAAGCGCGCTATATGTCCGGTGGTGGGAAGTTGGCGACGTACCCGGCCAGCCAGAAACATGCGCGGCCCACAACTCACTCCTCCACCGTAGCCACCGGAACCAACCTGCCGTCGCGCAGCAAATAGTCGCTGCCGCGCCAGCGAATGCTTCTCCGTCCAAAACTCGTCAGCCAGATGAAAAATGCCAGCGCATCCCAGGCCGGGATCACCGGCATCTTCCTCCAAAGCCCGGGCTGCTTCAGGCCCCAGGCGCCAATTGTCCACGTCATTGCGAACCGCAGCGCCAGGTAAGTGCCCAGATAGGCAGCCGCCACTGCCATCGACGGATGGACCGCAATTGCCGCCAGCGACCAGGGCAGCCCCTGCGTCAGCAGCAGCCCCAGGTGGCCCCAGGGACGCATGTGCCGCATCACCACGATCCACCGCAGACGCTTGTGAATCAATTCGCTCATCGATTGGTAGTCGGCCACGGCCAGCACGGTGTACCGCAGCAGCTCGACCCGGTGTCCCTGCTCGGCGATCAGCCGCCCGACCAGCAGGTCGTCCGCCGGGCGGTTCTCGAGCGACTCGTAGCCGCCGAATTCGGCCAGGCGCGTGCGAGTGGTGGCGATGGTCGGTCCCAGTGCGAACTTGACTCCATCCAACTGCCAGGCCACCAGGATGCCCGCGTAGAAGTCGGAAAACATGCCCATGGCCTGCAGGCTGTCGGCGAAGGTCCGCTCACCGGCCGGCACGTAGAAGCAGGTCACCGCGCCGACGTTGGGATCGGCCAGCGGCGCGACCACCCTGCGCAAATAGTCGGGCTGGACGCGCACGTCGCTGTCGCTGATCACCACCACTTCATACGCCGCCTCGCTTGCCATGCGCGCCAGTTTGGCCACTTTGTCGTTGGTGGCAATGCGGCCGGAGCCGAATAGCACGCGAATGCGGCGCTCTGGAAAATCGCGAATCAGCTTTTCGATCACCGGCAGCACCGGATCGTCGCGGCCGTCCACGCAGAAGACAACTTCGTATTCCGGATAATCCTGCCGGCAGAAGCTGGCGAAATTCTCGTACGCGCCGGGATCCATACCACGGATCGGTTTCAGGTTACTCACCGGCGGTGTAAACGGGACGCTTCGACCATGGTGAAGATCGGGCCTTGGCGCGTGGCGAAAATAGGCCCAAGAGCTGTACAGCGCGATCAGATAATAAATGAAGGGGATCGCCGCCACCGCCAGGAAAAGAGCTGTCACAGTCTTATGCTACATTAATGGCTTGTGTGGCGTCGCCGGCTTTACTAAGCTCAAATTCCGTCCTGGCCCCGAGCGCATCCGGAGCGCCGTTCAATCCATCGTTCATCGCGGGCCGGATCAGCAAGGCGTTTTCGAATCCAGTTGCGTCGCGCTAGGCGCTGCGCGGCTCAAGATTATCGACTTAGACGCCGGCGACCAGCCGATCTTTTCCGAGACCGGCGACACCGTCATCGCCTTCAACGGCGAGGTCTACAACCACGCGGAATTGCGCGTAGAATTGCAACAGCGCGGTCACCGTTTTCGCACCCGCACCGATACCGAAACGGTGCTGGCGGCGTTCCTGGAATGGGACACCGATTGTTTTTCCAAGCTGCGCGGCATGTTCGCCATCGCGCTGTGGACCCAATCGCGCAAGCGCCTGGTGCTGGCCCGCGACCGCATGGGAATTAAGCCGCTATACATCGCGCGACACGGCGCGGATCTGTTCTTCGGCTCCGAACTGAAAACCATTTTCGTGCACCCCGAGGTCGATCGGCGGCTCAGTCTCGACGGGCTCGATTGTTATTTGTCGCTGAACTATGTGCCCGCTCCCTGGACGCTGGTGGAGGGCATCGAGAAATTGCGCCCCGGACACTGGCTGGAGTGGCAGGGCGGCGAGCTGCGTTCGGAGGCCTATTGGAACTTGCCGCTGGGGCCGCAGCGCGATTGGAGCCGCGCGGACGCCGAGGCAGAACTCGATTCACTGCTGCGGCAATCGGTGCGCGAGCATCTGCTTTCGGATGTTCCGCTAGGGGTCTGGCTCAGCGGCGGCATCGATTCGTCGACCGTGCTGCACTATGCCGCGACAGCATCCGCCAACCGGCTGAAAACGTTTTCCATTTCGTTCCGCGGGC
>DATKFU010000076.1:0-13125 GCA_035511215.1 Bryobacteraceae bacterium
TATGTGGCGACCGCGTCGTCAATGCCATCGGATTCCTTTCCGGGGCTCGCGGCTCTGGTTACCGGAGGATCGCCGAAGACGACCGGCCTGTACTACGATGTCGCGTATGACCGCTCGCTCGATGCGCCGGCGACGACCACCGGAACCGGCCTTGCGGGAGGGCCATGCACTCCATATGGCGTCCCGACAGGTACCACGACCGACTACGACCAAGGCATAGAATATGACGATACCCAGTTGAACTGAGGCGCACCGGGCGCCGGGCCGACCGATGGTGGTATCGCCTCGATCGACCCGCAGAAACTGGTGCGGGACCCGGCTAAGGGTTGCGCGCCCGTATATCCGTGGAACTTCGTGCGGACGAATACGATATTTAGCGTGGTCCACGCGGCGGGCGGATACACAGCCTGGATCGACAAGCACGCTTCATATTCGTTTGCGGCGGGGCCTGGCGGTACGGGGCTGGACGACTATTACTCGCCAGAGGTGGATTCGACTGTGGTGCCGCTGCCCGGCGTGCAGACCGCGGAGGGCGCTTCGTGCGCAACCATCCGCGACCCGAACGCTAATCTGTCATCGTGGACGAACAGCTTCTTAAATATCCAGTGCTATGACGCGCTGAAAGTTGGTGCGCTGCTCAACGAAATTGCAGGCAAGACGCACTTGGGCGCGCCGGCGCAGGTGCCCGCACTCTTCGGCATGAACTTCCAATCAGTGTACATTGGAGAGAGTCTGAACGAGCCGACCGTGGGCGCGGGCGGTTACCAGAACGCCGCGGCCTTGCCCAGCGCGCAGTTGCTGAGAGAGATCGAGTTTGTGGACAACTCGATCGGAGTCATTGTCAACGCGCTTAAGGCCGCGGGACTATATAACAATACGCTGATCGTTGTCACGGCGAAGCATGGGGAGTCGCCGATCGATCCGACACGCTATGTGGCAGACGGCGCCAATACGCCGGCAACGTTGTTGGGCACGGCCCTCCCCTACTCGGAGTCGCCGCTGAACCCGACAGGCATTGGCGCAACGGAAGACGATGTGTCCGTGATTTGGTTGAAACCGGGCGCGAGCCTGACAGCCGCGGTGCAGTTGCTTGAAACAGATGCGACAGCCATAGGGTTAGGGGAGATCTACTACGGGCCCACGCTGGCGCTGAATTACAACGTAGGCGGTCTTGGTCCAGGCCAGGATCCGCGGACCCCCGACATTATCGTGACGCCGAACATCGGCGTGACGTATTCGGGCAGCACCACCATGATAGGAGACCACGGCGGGTTCGGGCACGACGATACCAACGTTATGCTGCTGGCGGCCAACCCAGCCTTTACGGCGCAGACGGTGTCGGCCACAACGCGAACCGCGCAGGTCGCGCCGACCATCCTGGGGGCGCTGGGGCTAACACCGGAGGCATTGGACGCGGTGAATGCGGAGGGCACCAGGGCACTGCCGGAGGTTGGCGCACAGCTCGCAAAGTAATCGTTTTTGGCCGTAAGGCAGGCCATCGTTGTTGGTGGCCTGCCGAGTTCGGACACGGTGAATTGCCTGACCGGCCCGACCCGCTCGCACTGAGCTATGCTGGCCTTATGAAGATCTCACGGCGTGATTTCCTGGGTACCGCCGCCATTACCGGCGCCACCGCGCTTGCCGGTACCGACGCCCTGCCCACCCGCATCCTCGGACGCACCGGCGCGCGCGTCTCCATTCTGGCCATGGGCGGAGGCAGCCGCTTCCTGATGTATGAGGACGAGGACAAGGCCCTGGAGGCCCTCAACCGCGCCTTCGACTTGGGCATCACCTACATGGACACGGCTTACAGCTACGGCAACGGGCGCAGCGAGGAGCGCGTCGGCAAGGTCATGAAGACCCGCCGCCAAGGCATCTTCCTGGCCACCAAAATCGAAGCGCGCAAGGGTGACGAGGCGCAGCGCATTCTGGAAGGCAGCTTAAAGCGCCTGCAAACGGACCACCTGGACCTCATTCACGTGCATAGCCTGACCGACGAAGCCGACTTGGCCGCCGTGGAAGCGCCCGACGGCGTGCTGAGCGTCCTTTTGAAACTGCGCGATCAGAAGGTCACGCGCTTCATCGGCATCACCAGCCACACGGATCCGGTGGTGCTGAAGACGGCGCTCGAACGGCACGATTTCGACTGCACCCAGATGGCGCTCAACGCCGCGCGCGTCGGCATGCAGAGCGGCAAAAGTGGGATGGTGACGAATCCGGATCTGAAAACCAGCTTCGAAGATGTGGCGCTGCCGGTGGCGCGCCGCAAGAAGATGGGCGTGATCGCAATGAAGGTCTTCGCGCAGGAAGCGCTGGTCGGGCAGGCGCCGCCCGCAAAGTTACTTTACTACCCGCTCTCGCTGGCTGGCGTGACGCTAGCCGTGGCCGGCATGCCGAAATTTGAATTCATCGACCAGAACGTCGCGCTGGCAAAGGCTTTCAAGGCGCTTCCCCCCGGCGAAATGCGCCAGCTTTCCGCCGGTCTGGCGGCCCGTAATAAGGTCGCGCTGGACCGCTTCTTTAGCACGCACATCGACGCGTGACGGCTGGTCGCTCTTTAGGCTGCCGTCCGCGCAGAATCTAATCAGCGGAATCCGCCAAAAAAGACTACATCATACCGCTGAACCTGTGCCATAATAGCTCATTCAAACGGGTGCAGGTGGAGCGGAACGTGAACAACGAAAAAGCGATGAGCCGCAGAGCGGTCATGCTCGGCTCGGCTTTGCTGCCGGCGCTGGGCATGGCTTCCGCCCAAACTTCGAAAACCGTCGTCATTTCGAGCGCCAACGGCGAGCGAGCCTGTGCCCGCGCCATGGAGATTCTGAAAGCGGGCGGCGATACGTTGGACGCCGTGGTCGCAGGCGTCAACATCAACGAAGAGGACCCGGAGGATACTTCGGTCGGCTATGGCGGGCTTCCCAACGAAGAAGGCGTAGTCGAACTGGATGCCAGCGTGATGCACGGACCGACGCGGCGGGCGGGGTCCGTGGCATCCATACGCGGCAATAAGACGCCTTCCAAGATCGCCAAACTGGTGATGGAGCAGACGGACCACATCATGCTGGTGGGCGCCGGTGCCGGGAAATTCGCCAGGGAGATGGGCTACCCAGAGGAGGACCTGATCACCGAAAAATCCCGGATGGCTTGGCTCACCTGGAAAATGTCGCTGCACGATCCGGAGGGCCACAGCAATTGGGGACCCGGCCTGGATGCGCCCAAGCCAAAGACCATGTCGCGGCTGAAACAGATGTTTCCGCAGGCGGATGAAGAGACCCTGACTTGGGCATGGGAGATGGCCGGCCACCCCACGCACGGCACGATCAACTGCCTGTCGCGCAACGCCAAAGGGGAGATGTCCGGTGTCACAACCACTAGCGGCCTCGCCTGGAAGATTGCAGGCCGCGTCGGAGATTCGCCGATCATCGGCGCCGGATTGTACCTGGACCAGGACGTGGGCGGCGCGGGATCCACCGGCCGCGGCGAAGAGAATATCCGGATCGTAGGCGCACATACCGTTGTGGAAAACATGCGCCGTGGAATGGCGCCACGGGATGCCTGTTTGGAGGCCTTGAAGCGCGTCGCGCGGAATTTCGACAACGACATGCCGCGCTTGGAAAAAGTGGATTTGAATTTTTATGCGTTGCGTAACGACGGCGAGTATGCCGGCGCAGCGCTGTGGAATGGCGAGATACGCGCGGGCAAGCTCAGACCCGCGCGCTTCGCGGTCAACGACGGCGGCGGCGCCAGCCGGCTGGAGACCAGCGCGTATCTATTTGAACGAAAGGCGTGAGTTCGCGCAACTTCGGCTGAATAGAATGTATCAATACATCTGACGAATGGCTCAGATCTTTCATCACAGTGCGAATACTTTTTCGCGCATCACGATTTACGGCGCGGTGTTCGCCATCGCTTTTCTAACCTGGTGCTTTGCCACGCTCGACAGGTCGGGCTATGAGACGCGCCAGGGCGAGGTGCGCGAGCAACCCATTCCGTTCAGCCATGTGCATCATGTGGCGGACGACGGAATCGATTGCCGGTACTGCCATACGACTGTTGAAACTTCCAACACCGCCAACATTCCGCCCACCAAGACGTGCATGAACTGCCACTCGGAGATCTGGAGTACCGCGCCGATGCTCGAGCCTGTACGCGAGAGTTTTCGGAGCGGGACGTCGATCAGCTGGACGCGCGTGCACGACTTGCCGGACTATGTATATTTCAATCACAGTATTCACGTAAATAAAGGCGTCGGCTGCGAGACCTGCCATGGCCGGGTAGACAAAATGCCGCTGATGTACCAGCAGAATTCTTTACAGATGCAGTGGTGTCTCGACTGTCATCGGAATCCCGAGCGGAATGTGCGGCCGCGCTCCGAAGTCTTCACCATGGGATACCAGCCGCCCGAAGACCAGGAAGCCATGGGACGCCGCCTGATCGCGGAATACAAAATTCAAGACGCGCGTACGCTGACCAGTTGTAATACTTGCCACCGCTGACATAAAGATGAGTGAAGCTCACAATCCGTTGAACCGGGAAACCGGGCAGCACCACGACCGGCACCAGGACGAGGCCGCGCCGCAAGCCCCGCGCAAACTGGATCTGCCCGGCGTGCGTGCCCTGCTGGAAAAATCGCACGGGCGCGAGTACTGGCGCAGTCTCGAAGATCTGGCTCAGACGGACGCGTTCCAGGATCTGATGCATCGCGAATTCCCGCGCTACGCGTCGGAGTGGGAGGACGGCGACAGCCGGCGCAACTTCATTAAGCTGATGGGCGCATCGCTGGCGCTGGCGGGATTGACGGCGTGCACGCGGCAGCCCACCGAGTTGATCAACCCTTACGTCCGGCAGCCCGAAGAACTGGTGCCGGGGCGTCCCATGTTTTTCGCCACCGCCATGCCGCTGGGCGCAGGTTCCACCGGATTGCTGGTGGAAAGCCACGAGGGGCGCCCCACCAAGGTGGAAGGCAATCCGGACCATCCCGCCACTCTGGGCGCGTGCGATGTGTACGCGCAAGCATCCGTGCTCGGGTTGTACGATCCGGATCGCTCGCAGGCGCTGTCACTCGAGGGCGAAATCCGGTCGTGGGGTGCGTTCCTGGGCGCCGTCCAGCAGGCCATGACGCAGCAAAAGGCCAAGCGCGGCGCGGGCCTGCGCATTTTGACGGAGACAGTGACGTCGCCGACGCTGGCGAACCAGCTCAAGGAAATGCTGGCGGCCTTTCCATCGGCCAAGTGGCACCAATGGGAACCGGCCGGAGCGCATTCGTCCGGGGCCGGTGCGCGCCTGGCATTTGGGCAGCCGGTGAACACGATTTACGATTTGCGCGGCGCGGACGTGATTGTTTCCCTCGACGCCGATTTCCTTTCCTCGGGGCCGGGCAGCCTGCAGTATGCGCGGCAGTTTTCCGCGCGCCGGCGGGTGCGCGGCGAGCAGACCGGAATGAACCGGCTGTATATGGTCGAGCCGATGCCCACCCCAACCGGCACGAAAGCCGATCACCGTTTGCCGCTGCGGGCCGGCGATGTGGAACAGTTCGCCTGGAGTCTGGCTGCCGCGCTGGGCGCGGATACAGGCGGACGGAAAGGCGCATCCACCGCGGCCGATAAATGGATCGCTCCGGTGGCGCGCGATCTGCAGCAGCATAAAGGCGCCAGCCTGGTGATCGCGGGCGAGCAGCAAAGTCCGGCAGTCCACGCGTTGGCGCATAGCATGAACGCGGCGCTGGGCAATGCAGGCAAAACCGTGTTGTACACAGATCCGGTCGAAGCCGATCCCGTGGACCAGGTGGCTTCGCTTTACGATCTGGTGAAAGATTTGGACGCCGGAACCGTGGATCTGCTGCTGATCCTGGGCGGCAATCCCGCGTACAACGCGCCCGTCGAGCTGGGCTTCCGGGACCGGCTGAAGAAGGCAGCGTTGCGCGTTCACCTGAGCCTGGACGAGGACGAGACCAGCGAGCTTTGCCACTGGCACTTGCCCATGTCGCATTACCTGGAGACGTGGAGCGATTGCCGGGCGCACGACGGCGTCACGACCATTATGCAGCCGTTGATCGCGCCGCTGTACGCGGGTAAGTCGGCGCACGAAGTGCTGACTATGCTGACGGGGCAACTGGAACGCACCTCGTACCAGATTGTGAAGGACTATTGGGCCACGCAGCATACCGGCGCGGATTTCGAAGCTTGGTGGCGCAAGGCTGTGCACGATGGAGTAGTGCCGGACACGGCGCTCCGGGCCAGAAGCGCGACGCCGCGTACGGGATGGGCCGCATCGTTAACTCAATCGTTGACTCAATCGGCGCCGCAATCGTCCCACGCGCAAGGGTTGGAAGTGGTTTTCCGTCCGGACCCCGCGGTGTATGACGGCCGCTTCACCAACAACGGATGGCTGCAGGAGTGGCCCAGGCCGATCACCCAGTTGACTTGGGACAACGCCGCGATCTTCAGCCCCAAGACCGCGCAGGAGAAAGGCGTTGTCACTACCGACCTGGTGGAGATCGCATATCGCGGCTACAAAATGCGCGCGCCCGTCTTCATTCAACCGGGGCACGCCGATGGTTCGGTTACGGTGCACCTGGGCTACGGAAGGACCCGGGCCGGGCACGTGGGCACGCGCATCGGCTTCAACGCTTACGGCATGCGAACGTCCACGGCGCTCTGGCAGGACTACGGCCTGGACGTGCGCAAAGCCGGCAGCGATTACTTGCTGGTCTCCATCCAGGACTACCACGCGCTCGATACCGGGCGGCACACCATCGAGAAGGCGGATATCGCGGAGTACCGCAAGAATCCGAATGTAATTCATGAGGATTTCGAATCCCCGCCGCCCGGTCTCACGCTCTATCCGGGTTTCAAATATGACAATTACGCCTGGGGCATGGCCATCGATCTGACCGCCTGTACCGGCTGCGGCGCGTGCGTGGTCGCCTGCCAGGCCGAAAACAATATTGCGGTGGTGGGCAAAGAAGAAGTGCATCATGGCCGCCATATGCACTGGCTGCGCGTGGATAGCTACTACCACGGAGACATCGCCGATCCGAAGATCTACAATCAGCCGGTGCCTTGCATGCAGTGTGAGAACGCGCCGTGCGAGCTGGTGTGTCCCGTGCAGGCCACCAGCCATAGCAGCGAAGGCTTGAACGACATGGTATATAACCGCTGCGTGGGCACGCGCTATTGCTCGAATAACTGTCCGTACAAAGTGCGTCGGTTCAACTTCTTCCTCTACTCCGATTGGAATACACCGCAACTCAAGTTACAACGCAATCCGGACGTGAGCGTGCGCAGCCGCGGCGTGATGGAGAAGTGCACTTACTGCGTGCAGCGCATCAATAAGGCCAAGATCGATGCCGAAAGGGAGGACCGCAAGGTGCGCGACGGCGAGATCCTGACGGCCTGCCAGGCTACCTGTCCAACCGAGGCGATTATTTTCGGCAATATCAACGATCCCAACAGCCGGGTCGCCGGGATGAAAGCGGAAAAGACGAATTACGGCCTGCTGGCGGATTTGAATACCAGGCCGCGCACCACTTATTTGGCGGCGTTGCGCAATCCGAATCCGGAGATAGAAGGATAACGTGGGGCGGACCTCCAGGACCCGCTCTTAGCTAAACATGGCTGACGACAGACAAATCGAAGACGAGGAGTTAAAGCCGGCGCCCGTCATCGCTCCGGGCTACACGTTCGGCACGGTTACCGACCAGATCGCTTCCGTCGTCCTGACTCGCCGCACGCCTGTTTTCTGGATTGCGTGCTTCGCCGGCGGCTTCGCTCTGTTGCTGCTGTTCCTGTGGTCTTTGGTGCTGCTGCTCGCCAAAGGCGTCGGCATTTGGGGCATCAAGATACCCGTCGGCTGGGGATTCGCCATCACGAACTTTGTGTGGTGGATCGGAATCGGACACGCCGGCACGCTGATTTCGGCGATTCTGCTCCTGCTGAATCAAAGCTGGCGTAACTCCATCAACCGGTTCGCCGAGGCTATGACGCTGTTCGCCGTAGCCTGCGCCGGCATGTTCCCTTTGCTGCACATGGGCCGGCCCTGGTTGTTCTACTGGATGTTCCCTTATCCCAACTCTATGGGCGTGCAGCCGCAATTCCGCAGCCCGCTGGTATGGGACGTTTTCGCAGTGTCCACCTATGCCACTGTGTCTCTGCTGTTCTGGTTCGTGGGGCTCTTGCCGGATTTGGCTACCCTGCGCGACCGTTCCGAGAACCGCATGGCTCGCGGCATCTATGGCATTCTGGCCATGGGCTGGCGCGGCTCCGCGCGGCATTGGTCCAATCACGACGTGGCTTCGCTGCTGCTGGCCGGCCTGGCCACGCCGCTGGTGCTCTCCGTGCACACGGTAGTCAGCTTCGACTTCACCGTGGCCATTGTGCCCGGCTGGCACAGCACATTTTTTCCGCCGTATTTCGTGGCCGGCGCCATCTATTCCGGATTTGCCATGGTGCTCGTCCTGGCCATTCCCCTGCGCCATGTCTACGGATTGCAAGGTCTGATCACCGATAAACACCTGGAAAACTCGGCGAAAGTCATGCTGGCCACCGGCTTGATCGTGGGCTACGCCTACATCCTCGAAACATTCACGGCCTGGTACAGCGGCAATGTCTACGAGAGCGCGGCCCTCTGGCACCGCATGACCGGACCATACGCCTTTGCCTATTGGATCCTGATTACCTGCAATATCGTGGCGCCCCAGGCGCTATGGTTTAAGCGCATGCGCAGCACGCCGGCGCTACTCTTCGTCGCTTCGCTGGTTGTGCTGGTGGGGATGTGGTTGGAACGCTTCGTCATCATCGTCTCCAGCCTGGCGCAGGATTACCTGATTTCTTCCTGGCGCGTCTTCACGCCCACGCGTTGGGATTGGGCCACCTACGTGGGCACCATCGGACTGTTCACGTTCCTGTTCTTCCTGTTTATCCGGCTGCTTCCCATGATCTCGATATTCGAAGTGCGCACGCTGCTGCCGCAAGCCAAGGTCGAGGAGGAGACCGAAGGATGAAGCCTCCGATTTACGGCGTCATGGCCGAGTTCAATAATCCCACTTCCCTGGTGAATGCCGCCCGCGAAGCGCGCGCCCGCGGCTACCGTAAGCTGGATGCCTATTCCCCGTTCCCGATCGAAGAGTTGACCGAAGTGCTGCATCTGCCGAAAAGCAAGCTGCCGCTGATCGTCTTGATCGGCGGTATTCTGGGCGGATTGACCGGCTACCTGATGCAGTATTACGTGACCGTCATCTACTTCCCCATCAATGTCGCCGGGCGCCCGCTGCATAGCTGGCCGATGTACATCGTGATCACCTTCGAGCTGACCATACTGTTCGCGGCTATTTCGGCGGTGTTCGGTCTGCTGGCGCTCTGCGGGCTGCCCATGCCGTATCACCCCGTTTTCAACGTGGAGCGATTTGCGCTGGCTTCGCGCAGCCGGTTTTTCTTGTGCATTGAAGCCAGAGATCCATTGTTCGACCGCAAGGCCACCGAGGAATTCCTGGACAGTCTGGATGCGCGGAGGGTCACCGAAGTTGCGCACTAGACGATTAGTCCCCATTCTGGCCCTCGCCGCCGCCCTTACCGGCTGCCGGCGGGATATGCAGGATCAGCCCAAGTACATCCCGTTGCGTCCCAGCACCTTTTTCGACGACGGCCGTTCCGAGCGTCCGCTTGTCGAAGGCACCGTGGCGCGCGGGCACCTGGACGCGGACGCCGCGTTCTACACCGGAAAAATCGACAACAAGCCCATCGACGCTTTCCCCTTCCCCATCACGCGCGCCGTGTTAGACCGGGGACAGGAGCGTTTCAATATCTATTGCGCGCCCTGCCATGATCGCATGGGCACCGGCCACGGCATGATCGCGCAGCGGGGATTCAATCATCCGCCCCCGCAGTCCTACCACATTGACAGGCTGCGGCAGGCCCCCGTAGGTTACTTTTTCGATGTCATCAGCAATGGACTGGGCGCCATGCCGGACTACGCCGCCCAGATCGAACCGCGCGACCGTTGGGCGATTGTGGCCTACGTGCGCGTTTTGCAGTTGAGCCAGAACGCGTCGCTGGACGATGTGCCTCCCGAGCGGCGCGCCGCGCTGTCGAGCGGGGTGCCGAAATAATGCCATCCGCAACTCAAGAGCGATCCTTCGGCATCCCGCCGGAAGTACTGCGTGACATGCGCGGCTGGCGGACGCGCCTCCTGGCGATCGGCGCGGTGGCCCTGATCGTCGGCATCATTGGCGGCTTCTTCAATGCGGACCAGTTTTACCGCTCCTACGTCTGGTGCTACATGTTCTTCATCGGCGTGCCGCTGGGATGCACCGCCCTGCTGATGTTGCAATACCTCACCGGAGGCGCTTGGGGCATGGTCATCCGGCGCCCATGCGAAGCCGCTTCGCGCACGCTGCCCCTGCTGCTCGTTCTGTTTATCCCCATCGTCATCGGCATCCCGCACTTGTATCAGTGGTCGCACTCCGATATCGTGGCGCACGACCCGGTCTTGCAACACAAGAGTATTTACCTGAACGTACCCTTCTTCCTCATCCGGGCAGGCCTGTATTTCGCGGGCTGGCTGCTGATCGCGCACCTCTTATACCGGTGGTCGGGCGATCAGGATTGCGGCGACTTGCGTGCCGGCGGACGCCTGGAGGCGATCAGCGGTCCGGGCCTGATCTTCTTCGGGTTCAGCGTCACTTTCATGGCCGTCGACTGGATTCTGTCGATCAATCCGCACTGGTTTTCTACGATCTTTGGCCTGCTTTTTATTGCTGGCGAAGCGCTGTCGGCGTTGGCATTCTTGATTTGTGTGCTGGTAATCCTCAGCAGCCGCCCGCCGCTTGAGAGTGTCCTGACGCACCGGCATCTGCACGACGTCGGTAAGCTGTTGTTGGCTCTCGTGATGGTGTGGGCGTATTTTTCGTTCTCGCAATTGTTGGTGATCTGGTCGGGCAATCTGCCGGAAGAGATTCCGTGGTACCTGAACCGTTTTGCCGGAGGATGGCAGTACATTGGCGTGGCGCTGGTGCTGCTGCACTTTGCCCTGCCCTTCGCGCTACTGCTTTCGCGGGATCTCAAACGCAATTTCCACCTGTTGAGCGTGGTCGCGGCAGGCGTGCTTGTGATGCGCTTCGTGGATCTGTACTGGATGGTCGCTCCGGACTTCCACCAGGCGCACTTTACCGTAAGTTGGATGGATTTCCTGCTGCCCATCGGGTTGGGTGGAATCTGGTTGGCGGCGTTCTTGTGGCAGCTCGAACTGCGGCCGCTGATGCCGCTTGGAGATCCGCATCTGGAGGAGGCTTTGGAACATGGCCGGGAATAACAATCATCCAGGCGATGAACCGCGCAATCCCCACGTCCACCATGAGCCGGGGGATGTCAACGCCAAGGCTCTGACGAAGTTCGGGGTTTCGATGGCGTTCCTGATTCTCATTTTCCTGGTTGGTTTGTGGGGCTTGTTCGATTATCTGAAGAATCGGGAGGCGGAGTTGGGCCTTCCGCTTTCGCCGGCGGCCATGGTGAATTCCCAGAAGCAGCCTCCCGAACCTCGATTGCAAGCGCATGCGGCGCGGGACATGCAGGATTGGCGCGCCTCGGAGGATCGTGTTTTGCACCAGTATTCGTGGATTAATCCGGACAAGGGAATCGTGCAGATACCGGTGGATCGGGCCATGGATTTGATCGTGCAACGGGGGCTGCCCGTACTTGCTCAGCCGCCGGGGAAACCAAAATGAAGCTGATATTCAATGTGGGGCAGGCTCTCAGCCTGCGCCGGCCTCTCAGGCCGGCTCTTATCCTAACATTCCTGACAGCATCCGCCGCATGCGCGCAACCGGCCCAGCCCGCGCCCGCCCAGCCATCCGCCATGCGCAACGCTGACTCGAAACCCGCCCCGCTGCCGCCAGGGCTGCAGGGCGTAACCATTGAGCAGAACCTCAACCATCAGGTGCCGCTCGACACAGTCTTTCGCGACGAATTCGGCCGCGCTTTGCCGCTTTCCACTTACTTCAACGGGCACAAGCCGGTGCTGCTGGCGCTGGTTTACTACACTTGCCCCATGCTATGTAACCTGGTCCTGACCGGCATGGAGAGCAGCCTGCGGGCCATCTCACTCGATCCCGGCCGCGATTTCGAGGTGGTGGCAGTCAGTTTCGACCCGCACGATACGCCCGAGATCGCGGCGGCCAAGCGAGCCAGCTACCTGCAGCGCTACCGGCGCCCCAACACCGCCAACGGCTGGCATTTTCTGACGGGCGACGAACCCTCCATCAAAGCGCTGACTGCGGCCGTAGGTTTTCGCTATAAGCTGGATCCCACGACAGGACAATATGCGCACGCCAGCGCGATCGTAATCCTCACGCCCGAAGGCAAACTCTCGCGGTATTTTTACGGCGTCGAATACGCGCCGCGCGACGTGCGCCTGGGATTGGTGGAGGCGTCCCAAAACAAGATCGGCACGCCGGTGGATCAACTCCTGCTGTTCTGTTACCATTACGATCCGGCAACCGGTAAATACGGCGCCATCGCCATGAACATGGTGCGTTTCGCGGGCGCCACTTTCGTACTGATTTGCGGCACATTCCTGTTCTTCGCATGGCGCCGCGACTGGCGTAGAGATCGCCGTGTCTTGAGGCAGGCTCGATAAATTCATGGGATCCGATTTACCTCTATTTCCGGTTCAGGCATCCAGCGTGGCTGCCAGTGTGGACCATCTGGTCTACTTTCTGCTGGCCGTAGCGGTCTTCTTCTCAGTGGGAATTTTCCTCACCATCTTCTACTTCGCGGTCCGTTACCGGCGGCGCTCCGAATCGGAGTTGCCGCTTCCGGCGCATGGCGCCATGAGCCTGGAGATTCTGTGGAGCGTCATTCCGTTCGGCCTGACTATGATCATGTTCGGCTGGGGCGCCAGCGTATTTTTTGAAATCTCACGCCCGCCGGACGACGCGCAGGAAATCTACGTTATCGGCAAACAATGGATGTGGAAGATACAGCACATGGAGGGGCAGCGCGAAATTAACGAGCTGCATGTCCCGGTGGGTCAGGCCGTGAAACTGAAAATGACGTCGGAAGACGTAATTCACGACTTCTTTGTTCCGGCCTTCCGCACCAAGGCCGATGTGCTTCCGGGACGATATACGAC
>DATKFU010000077.1:0-2540 GCA_035511215.1 Bryobacteraceae bacterium
AGCGCTTTACGCGCGGCAGCGGCTCGATGTCCTCGGCGAGCTCCTTGACCTGGTTGACCAGGCGGCCGGCCTCTTGTGGTTTGATGAGTTCGGCCATACGCCCGCAGCTCGTCGACATGTGCCGCGCAGGTCAGGAGCGTAAATTTTCCGTCCAGCCAGGCGTCCATGATAACGGGGGCGGCGGCGGGCTTGCCGGCCGGGGCGATCAGGGCGGACACGATGATGTTGGTATTGAGGACCACGCGCATCGGGCTTTGTTAGCCTTCCCTTTCGCGCGCCGTTCCGCGCGGACCTCGCTGACGGCTTGGTCGACGATGCGCTGGATTTCATCGGGGTCGGCATCGGCGTTGCGCGCCCTGTTGTCCTGAATGGTGCACTGAAGCACGCGCCGACGAACGGCTTCCTCGATGAACTTCGAGAGATCGCCCTTTTTCATGCCGTGGGCGCCCAGGAATGTGCGCAGGGTCAGATCGGCGTCCTTCGAGACCTTGACGCTCCAACGGACGGCTTCTTCTTCCATTCGTTACCACCTATACGCTCAAATTGATAAACGCTCAAACGTCTATACGTAGGTCCCTGTGGAGCACGCAGCGAACAGGTCCCCAGCGGTCCTTATCAGAACTGTTCAGGCCTATTATGTGCCAGAATTCGACGGCTAGGAACTCGATTGAACTCGATCAACTGTGCTCATAGCGGGCGGCCAGCAAGCATTTCGGTTTTCCGCGACGTTCGGGCGGCTGGCGCCGACCTCCCGCTCGCCCTCAATCTTCCTGGCTACGGCCTAACAACTCCGCCATGGCGGCCTGGGAATCGCCCACCATCGCCATACCAACGCTTTTGAGAAACCTGTCGTAGCGGAGTTTGCCGAGAGCGACGGCTTGGTTATGCACATCCCTGGGCGGTTCTGGAACGCAGGCCAGGAACGTCTTCGCCAGCACGTCTACGAACGCGAACAACGCCTGCTGTCCTATCCGCAGATTCCGAATCCCGCGAGCCATCCGATCCAGACTCGCGGCGATCCGTTGTTTCGCCGCATCGACGCCGCTTTCGCGGCCAGCCACTTTCCGCTCTATTGCCTCTCGCATGAACGCGCTGGGGCTCGAGAACCCGCCTTTCTTCGTCGCCGCCTCGATCCGCCTGGAGTGCGGCAGCGCCTGGATGCCAGGGCTTCTGCCATGGAGCCACACCCTTCTCCAACAAGCGGACTATGCCGTTGGTGACTTCCCGGCGAAAGCCTCGTGTCACTGGTTGGCCGGTGGGCTGCGGTTCGGTCGCTAGTTGCGGGGTTGTAGCCGGCATAGGATTTGTCCTCCTGCGATGTTCCGTTCAGTGCGCAAGGCATCGTCTATGGATGGCTGGTCTGGGGCGAAGCCCGGCTCGGGTGGTTCGGCTTCGAAGCCTGATACAGCCAGCGGCTCGCCGCCCACCGCTTCGAGCAGCGCCGTCGTATCTGATGGCAAGTTCTGTAAGTTCGGCATATTGTCTCCTTGTTACTGCCCTCCTCAGGGCAGGTAAATCACTCGATTTCTTCTGAATCCTGCGCCCGGTTCTCGAATTTCGTGAACTCCCGCAGGAACACCAGTGGGATGGTTCCGACCGGGCCGTTGCGCTGTTTGGCCATAATTAGTTCGGCCCCGCCGCGCAAGCTCTCGTCGTTCGGCCGGTACACCTCTTCGCGGAAAATAAACGCCATCGGGTCGGCGTCCTGCTCAATCGCTCCGCTCTCGCGCAGGTCGCTGAGCTGCGGGCGGTGATCTCCCGGCCAGGTCTCCGGTGCGCGGTTGAGTTGCGAGAGCACCAGCAGCGGCACCCCCAGTTCCTTGGCCAGCAGCTTCAGGCCTCGCGAGATGGCGCTGACCTCCTGATTGCGGTTCTCGAAGCGACCCCGGCCCGTCATCAGTTGCAGATAATCCACGATCACCAGCCCCAGCCCGTGCTCCGCCTTCGTGCGCCGCAGCGTGGCGTGCACCTCCATCAGATGGATGCCCGCCGTGTCGTCGATGAACAATGGTGCCTCCACCAAGCTGGAGGCGGCCGCTTGCAGCTTCCGACGTTCCTGCGCGTTGAGGTAGCCCGCCCGGAATTTCTGGCTATCCACGCGCGCCGCGGCGCACAGCATGCGCGTCAGCAGGGATTCCTTCGACATTTCGAGCGAGAACAGGGCCACTGTCCGCCGCCCCTGAGTGGCGACGTGGTGAGCGATGTTCAGCGCCTGCGCGGTCTTGCTCATCGACGGGCGCGCCGCCAGAATGCATAAGTCGCCCGCGTGGAGTCCGCTGGTCTTCTCGTCGAACCTGGGGAAGCCCGTGCCGATTCCTTTGACTCGCTTACTGGGATCCAAAAACGCGTTGAGACCGCCGGGATATTCATCGATGATCTGGCGGGGACTGACTAGCAGCCCGTGGCAGTAGTCAGTCCCGGCTGAAAACGAGCTCTACCGCGGATTTCAGGGGTACACTAACCTTCAACTGCGCCCTGGCAACGCGTTGTAGCGCCTCTGAGAGCGCCCTCCTTTGGCTGCGCCGAGCCGTTCCGAAAAG
>DATKFU010000078.1:0-18564 GCA_035511215.1 Bryobacteraceae bacterium
ACCAGGATATCGGGCTGCATGACGTCGAATACCTTGGAAGGCGCGCCTTCCTCCGTCGCGTCGAGCGCCAGAACCTCAGCGCCGCGGACCTCTTGGGCCAATTGCCGTAGCGGCCCCTCCTGTCGCGCCACCGCAAGCACGCGCGCGCCATGGCGGATACCGGCTTCCACAATCCGCCGTCCTACCCCTCGGCTCCCGCCGATCACGACCATCTTCTTGTCCCTCAGTGATCCTTTCTGGTTGGGGCGGCCCCTACCCGTAGTAATCAAACTCCGTAAGCTACCGATGATATAGGAGCCCCACGCGTTCGAACACACATTGAAACATTCGTATTGGGGGACTAAGCCTAAGTGAGTGAAATGAATTTCCGACTTATCGCCCTTTCTGGCGATTTCAAAGACAATTCTCGTTCCCTTCCACTCGCTTTTGTCTTCCGTAAAGTTGAAGTCGTTGTCCACCACCAGCCAAACGATTTTCTTGTCGGGAATGACTTCTATTACCTTGATTCTGCAATAGTGGACGTCTTGGTAACGGTAAGTGAACTCATCGCCGGGTTTGTCGGTGCTGCCTTCAATCTCTTCCGACCACCACCCGCGCACATTTTTGATGGCCCCGAAGGCTTCCTCCGGGGTCTGGTCTACCGTAAATGTCATCGTGAAACTTTGATCGTTTATGGCTTCTCTCCCCTCCGTTCGTTTCCCGTTTACTCTTTCCGGTTGGGCTGCCCTTTCCCCGTCGTAATCAGGCTGCGCAAACTGTCGTTGATGTAAAAGCCCCACGCCCCTGAACAGTCGCCGTAGCATTCGAAGGCCGGAACCAGGCCGACGTGCGTAAAGCGGAGTTCGGTCTTGTCGTCCTTCTTGGCGATCTCAAAGACAATATCGGTGCCTTTCCACTCCGTCTTTTCCTCGACAAAGTTAATGTGACTCTCCACGACATGCCATACGGCTTTCTTGCCGGGCGCTAATTCAGTGATCTTCTGGGTGGTGCGGTGAACGTTCTTGTAGTGGAACGTGAACTCAGCGCAGAGTTCGTCTGTGCTGCCGTCAATTTCTTCCGACCACCAGCCGCGCACGTTGTTGATGGCGTCAAAGACTTCTTCGGGAGTTTGGTCTACCGTAAAAGAAGTGGTGTAATCGCTAGTCTTCATCGTCTGCCCTCAGTCATCTTGTCCCTCTACTGTATAAAACCGGCATTGCGGCTGAAACTCATCGGTGTTCAGCGGATTTTTTTGCTCCGTCGAAATGCTTACGCGACGATCCGCGACTAAGCACTTTGAAATGAATGGAGAGTGGGGCACCGTCGAAAGCGCCGAGTGGGGCAGGACTCCAGTCCTGCGCGGGTCCTCCAGGACTCGCAGGACGACGTGCATCTTTTGTGCAAGCCCGGCCGCAGGACTGGAGTCCTGCCCCACATTCGGTCCCATCACATTTGGCGGCATCGCAGGCCGCCCAACTCGCGCGCTAGGTCGCCTCACCCTGCGGCTTGTCGGCGGACCTCCGTGGCGACCTGACCTTGCCTGTGAAACAATGAGGACATGAAACGGCCATTTGCGGCCACTGTTTGGCGCGAAGGGAAGTGGTATATCTCCCAATGCCTCGAACTCGACGTCGCCAGCCAGGGCGAGTCCGAGGACGAGGCTCTCGCCAACCTCAAGGAAGCGATTGAACTGCACTTCGAGCCGCCGCAAGCGACACTGCCCCGCCCCAGGTACGCATGATCGAGGTCGAAGTTTAGGCGGCTTAAGCCCCTCCCTTTCCGCAAGATCAAACGCCGTCTTGAGGCCGCCGGCTTGTGCTAAAGGATTTGAGGGAAGTCCAGGTCGTTCGTTAGAATTACATAGGCAAATTGGCGGGCGTAATCACGCATCTCGCTATCCTTGCCGGATATCGAGCCGGCCGATGACCAGTGGACAGCTTCGTGCCCAACGCCCTGGAGAAAGCGAACCCAACGAGGCGTCAGGTTCATATCCACAAGAAGGCGCATCAACTCGCTAGCCGGATCTCGTGTCCTTGCGCGAGCCGCGCGGCGAAGCCTACAGCCTCCCGGACATCGGGCTCTTCGATGTACGGGAAATCAGCCAGCAATTGCTCGATGCTGCGGCCGGCCGCCATCGCTTCCACGATCATGCCCACCGTTACACGCATCCCGCGGATGCATGGCTTGCCGCCCATGACTTCAGGATCCATCGTAATACGGTTGAATTGCTGCACGTCGTCATCATAGCGCAAGTCTGCCGTAGGATGGCGCGAGCCAGGCGCACTTCGCTGGAGGATCGTCGCGTCCATAGAGAACTGGGCAAGACTCTCCTCAGGGCGGCAGCAGATCCGATACGATGGAAGTCTCGTTAGTCCGGATGTGAAAAGAGTCCGGCAAAATGGATCAAGTACGCCGCCCATTACAGAATGCCAACACTATCTGGATCACTCCTCGTCGATCCGCCACCTGGAGTCGCTCCGGCGCATTTTCCAGGTCTGCACGGACGCAAGCACATTAGCGCGTTACACTCCGTGATGGAACTGCACATTCCCAATTTCGGGTGCTCAGGCGCTATGGGTCGAGATAGCGGCCCTCTTCCGTTCTTTGCGGCACCGAGCGGCCGAAAAATCATCGCCCGACTCCCAGGAACTGATTAACGGCAATCCTCTACGACGAGGTCTGACCAGAAGTAGGGGAATCCAAACAGCCGTCCTCTCTAAGTCCGAGATAACGCCTAAACGCCCTGAGCACTCCAGTCACATTTACTAGGTCCCTCCGCATTGCGTGAACCCTCACAAACCGGTGAAGTCGTGCCTTGCCTTCCCGAGTAAAATCGCGATGCGCAACTTCCCCAGCCCGGAACTGTCGAGAAATGGCGGTCGGATACTCTTCACAGAATCTGACAGAAGCCCTGTTCCCAGCAAGTCCTGCAACTCCCACTCGATATTTTTGTAAGGACTCGGAACTGCCTTTCGAGAACCGTCGGATCGGCATTAGGGGTCATTGGCATAATCGGACGCAAGCGAAATACATCCTTAAATTCAATGATGCTATGGTCCCATTCACGGGCTGCGCGAACGGCTTGACGCCCGGCCCTGTCATCGTCGAAAAGTGCCACAAACCGGTAGCGCGGCAAGCCCTTTGGACCCAGGTCGCTCCGCGCGATGTTTCGCAAAGTGATCATCTGTCGCAGAACACCAGCGGTACCACCTTCGTCTCCATCACCGGCCGCCATCACCGCGAGGTCACGCCCGAGCAGCAGCCCCTTGCCTTGGCCGAGGACCCCTCCATCCATGCCTGCGAAGCCATGTTCAGCCATATCACCCTTGTCACAGGCCGCCTGGAGCGCGCCTTCTTCAAGGCCTACAAAGAGTTGGAGCGCATCAAAACCGCCCGTCAGAAACAAGCGCAAGCGCCCGACCAGCCGGAGCAAGACCAGACGCCGGACCAGTCGGAGGAATCGCACCTGGGCCCTGCCATCGACCTTTACTGGGTTGACCCCAAGACCGGCGAGCGCACCCTCGCCGCCCAGACACCGGCAGCCGTAGCCAGAACCGAGAGGCTACTGCGCGAGAATCCACCCGGCTAACGGTGGGCCAGGCACCCTGCTTGCGGCGGCATCCCGGCCGCCCTTCCCCGCCGCCGGATATAATCAGACTTCGCAATCTTTTTGGAGGAACACCATGCCCACAGCCGCTCACGAGCAGAAAGTCCGAAAGGCGCTCGACAGCTTCCGCATCGAACTGCCTTCCTGGGGTTTTGCCAATACCGGCACACGTTTTGGCAAGTTCCAACAAGCCGCGGCCGCCACCACCACCGCCGAAAAACTGAGCGACGCGGGGCAGGTGCATCGCTTCACCGGATGCTGCCCAACTGTGGCCGTCCACGTACTTTGGGATTTTCCCGACGGCAAGTTCAGCGTCCCCGAAGTCATGCTCATGGCTGAGCGCTTCGGCGTCAAGATCGGGGCCATCAACCCCAACGTCTTCCAGGATCAGATTTACAAATACGGATCGCTGGGCAACCCCGACCCCGCCATCCGCAGCGCCGCCCTGCACCACATTCTCGACTGCATCGAGATCGCCGGCGCCACCGGCAGCCGCGACATATCGCTGTGGTTCGCGGATGGCTCCAGCTATCCCGGTACGGCGAACATCCGCCATCGCCGCCGCTGGTTCGAAGAAGGTCTCGTGGAAGCGCATCGTAATCTGGAGCCGAACCAGCGCCTGCTGGTCGAATACAAGCCCTTCGAGCCGGCTTTTTATCACACCGACATTGCCGACTGGGGCATGTCGCTGTTGATGGCGCGCAACGCCGGCCCCCAGGCCAAGGTGCTCGTGGATACCGGGCACCATTACCAGGCCCAGAACATCGAGCAGATCGTGGCGTGGCTGCTTTCGGAAAATATGCTGGGCGGCTTCCATTTCAACGACCGCCGCTACGCCGACGACGATCTCACGCTGGGATCGATCGATCCTTACCAGGTCTTTCGCATCTTCCACGAAATCGCGCTGTTCGAATGGGAGACCGGCCGCCGCGCCGAGATCGCCTACATGGTCGATCAGAGCCACAACCTGAAAGACAAGGTGGAAGAGATGATTCAGACCGCCATGACCGCGCAGGAACTCTACGCTAAGGCCGCGCTCGTGGATCACGAAGCGCTGGCCCGCCATCAGAGCGCGTCCGCGCTGGTCGACGCCGAAGAGTGTCTGAAGGAAGCTTTCTCCACCGACGTGCGCCCGGCCATTCGCGAATGGCGCAAGGCCAACGGCATCCCCGCCGAGCCGCTGAAAGCGTTCCGTGAAAGCGGATACCAGGAGCGCGCCGCGCGCGAACGCGGACCAAAGAACGCCGCCACGGTAACCAGCTATGCCTAACAATTCAGTGGGGCAGGCTCGTAGCCTGCGGCGGCCTCGTAGGCCGCCTGTGTTCTTCTTATCCGTGTGCATCCGTCTTCATCTGATGTGGTTGCTTTGTTTTATACTAAGCGCCGCCAACCCTGACCTGCTAACCCGCGCCTGGACCGCACACTGGATCTCCGTTCCCAACGCATCGCCCTATGACTACGGAGCCTATCACTTCCGGCGCACCTTCGATCTTCCCGCCGCTCCGTCCTCTTTTCTAATACACGTCACCGCCGACAACCGCTACAAGCTGTACGTCAATGGCGACTTAGTCAGCCTCGGTCCGGCCCGAGGCGATCTGCATCATTGGCGCTATGAATCCGCGAACATCGCCCGCCATCTCAAACCAGGCAAAAACGTCCTCGCCGCCGTCGTCTGGAATTTCGCAGAGCTAGCGCCCGAAGCCCAGACCACCAGTCAAACCGGCCTCCTCGTGCAGGGCGACGGCGAGGCCGAGCGCATCGTCGATACCGGCGATAAAGGCAAACAGTGGAAGTGCGTGCGTGACGCAGCCTATTCCCCGGCGCCCCGCGAGCCTGAGATGTCCCGCTTCTACTTTGTGACCGGCCCCGGCGACCAGGTGGATTCGCGCCTCTATCCATGGGGCTGGGAACAGCCCGGCTTCGACGATTCCGGCTGGGTGGCCGCCACGTCGGGAAGCTCCGGCGCGCCGCGCGACGCGCAGGATGGCCCAAATCGTTGGATGCTCGAGCCGCGCTCCATCCCGCCCATGGAATTGACGCCGCAACCCATCACCGTGCTGCGGTCGGGTGGCCCATCCCGCGAAATCCCCGCGCACAGCAAGGCCGTCCTCCTGTTCGACCAGACCTTTCTCACTACCGGATATCCGCAACTGACTATCAGCGGCGGAAAAGGCGCCAAGGTCGACCTGGGTTACGCCGAGTCGTTGTTTCTCCCCGGCCTCCGCGACAAAGGCAACCGCAACGAAATCGAAGGCAAGCAATTCATCGGCTCTCACGACGTCTTCATCCCCGACGGCGGCCCGCGGCGCCGCTTCGAACCGCTCTGGTGGCGCACTTGGCGCTATCTCCGGCTCTCCATCGAAACCGCGGATGAGGCCCTCACCATCGACGATCTGCACGGCCTCTACACCGGCTATCCGTTCGCGCGCAAGGCCCGCTTCGACGCCGGCTCGCCCGAGCTGGACAAGATCCTCGATACCGGCTGGCGTACCGCGCGCCTCTGCGCCCACGAAACCTACATGGATTGCCCCTACTACGAGCAGTTACAGTATGTCGGCGACACCCGCGTGCAGGCTCTCGTCTCGTTGTATATGACCGGCGACGGCCGCCTGATGCGCAACGCCATCGAGCTGCTGGATTCCTCGCGCAGCGCCGAAGGCGCGACTTACAGCCGTGCGCCTTCCCGCCTGCAGCAATATATCCCGCCCTTCTCTCTCTGGTGGATCGGCATGCTGCACGATTACTGGATGTATCAGGACGACGTCGCATTTGTCGCCCGCATGTTGCCCGGCGTGCGCGCGGTGCTTTGGTTCTTTGCCGCCCACCAGCAGGCCGATGGGTCGCTCAGTCACTTGCCCTGGTGGAACTTCGTGGATTGGACGAAAGAGTGGGAAGGCGGCGTCCCGCCCGCGCTCGGCGGCGGCAACTCCGCGCCTCTCGATCTGCAATTGCTGCTGGCCTACCAATGGGCCGCGGAGATGGAGTCCGCTCTCGGCAATAAAGCGCTCGCGGCGGACGATCGCGAGGCGGCTGACCGCCTCCGGGATTCCGCGCGCCGGCTCTACTGGGATTCCGCCCGCAATCTGTTCGCCGACACGCCCCCTGCAGGCACCGCCAAACGCGAGTACTCCCAGCAGGCCAATGCGCTCGCCGTGCTGGCCGGCGTCAGCGAAGGCGCCCAGGCCCGCGACCTGATCGAGCGCGTCGCTGCCGACCAAAGCCTGGTGCAATGCTCCATCTACTTCCGCCACTACCTGCACTCCGCCATGAACAAGGCGGGCGCGGGCGACATGTATCTCGACATGCTGGGTCCCTGGCGCACCATGCTCGGCCGCGGCCTCACCACTTGGGCGGAGACCGCCGATCCTACTCGCTCGGATTGCCACGCCTGGGGCGCCAGTCCTAATTACGAACTCTTCCGCACCGTGCTGGGCATCGATTCCGCGGCCCCCGGTTTCGCGCGCGTCGTGATCCGCCCGTTTCTGGGCAAGCTGACCCACGTATCCGGCGCGATCCCCCATCCCAAGGGCGAAATTGCCGTCGCCCTGACGCTGACTAACGGTAAACTGGAAGCCGGTGTGACTTTGCCCGCCGGCGTGGAAGGCCAATTCGAGTGGCACGGCCAGACGCGGAGTCTGCATTCCGGCGAGAATCATGTGACTATATGAACCTCATCGTTGGAGCTACCGGGCTGGTAGGCGGCGATATCTGCCGCCGGCTGGCGGCCAATGGGAGACCGGTCCGCGCGCTGGTGCGGCCCACCGGAGATGCGTCCCGTATCGACGAACTCCGCGCCGCGGGCGCTCAACTCGCCTACGGAGACTTGCGGGATCCGGCATCCATCCAGGCTGCCTGCGCCGGCGCCACCGCAGTCCTGTCGACGGCTTCGTCCGTGCTGTCGCGTCAGCCGGGCGACACCATCGACGGCGTGGACCGCATCGGCCAGTTGCAGTTGGTCCAGGCCGCCAAGTCCGCCGGAGTGAAACATTTCGTGTTCGTTTCGTTTCCGCCCATGGCTGAAGATTTCGCCTTGCAGCGCGCCAAGCGCGAAGTGGAGCAGGCGCTGATCGCGAGCGGCATGCAGTATACCATTCTGCGCCCCACGTTCTTTATGGAAATCTGGTTCAGCGCGCCGCTGGGCTTCGACTTGGCCGCGCGGCGCGTCCGCATCTATGGCGCCGGTGCGAACCCCATCAGTTGGATCTCGTTCCCCAACGTCGCTGAGTTTGCCGTTCGGTCCCTCAATACTCCTGCCGCGCGCAACGCCACCTTCGCGCTCGGTGGCCCTGAAGCCCGCACTCCGCTGGAAGTCGTGCGCATCTTCGAGGAGCTTGGAGGCGCGCCGTTCACTATCGAATACATGCTGGAATCCGTTTTGCACGCCGGTAAGGCGGCCGCGCGCCGGGCGCTGGACGAAGCCTTCGCGGCGCTCTCGCTGGGCTATGCGCATGGCCAGTCGATCGACATGCGCGCCGCTTTGGATGCCATGCCGGTGAGGCTGGTCCCCGTCCGCGAGTACGCCACGTGGCTGTTGAAAGAGAACTAGTGTAGTGTGGGGCGGGCCATCGTCGTGAGTGGCCTGCCGGGTTCGAGCACTTTAGAAGCGACCTAGCGTCCGCAGCAACTCCCCGGCATCGCCCTTTTCCAGCCGCACCGAGTGGACTGGATTCCAGTTCGCGTCCAGCGCGCCGATGTAGGTGGCGTCCCGGCCGTCGGCAGCCCTCAGGATGATCGTGCAGGCGCGGTCCGGATACCAAAGCCCGCGGAATCGCGCGCCGCCTGCCCCGCCCTGCCAGCGGTCGCGCGCGGGAGCGCCCAGTCTGCGTACCACGGCCTCGTAATCGTCGTGCGAAGTCAGAGAGAGGTAGGTGCGGTCCCGGGCAATGTAAGCGCTGCGCGGACGCAGTACGCTATCGCGGTAGAAGTTCACCGCCACATATGCCGCTACAATGCCCAACACCAGCGCGCCGCCGACTATACGGAAGATGTGCGACTCGGTATTGGATTCCAGGCGAATGCCGACCACCGGCGCCAGGCCGGTCTGCTGCGCCGGCGATGCGGGCCGCGCGTGTGCGCCCACCGCGATGGGCATCTCGATCACCCGCCGCTGGTACGGCCACACGGCGCCCTCTTTGTACTCGAGTTCCTTGAGCAGGCCGACGATCACGACCGGGTCTTCGATGCGCGAGATCTCGCCCAGAAAGCGGCGTGGTATCCAGATCTCCAGGCCAGTGCGCGCGTTGACCACCAGCACATCCGACCAGGTGGCTTTGCGATACTGCCACTTGTTGTGCTCGATGTTCAGGATGGCCGGATAGAACGAAAAAGGCCGGTTGCGCAGCGCCTCGAGCGGCGGCGGAATTACGGGCGAAGACATGAATCGAATACTATGGTAGCACTGCCTATGCGCTCGGGATCATGCCCAGCAGCGCGTTGATCACAATCGCCGCCATGCCTACCGGGATCATGACTTTCCAGCCGATGTTCATAAGCTGGTCGTAACGGAAGCGCGGGAAGGTGCCGCGGAACCAGATCATCATATAGACGATCGCGGAGACTTTGAAGAGGAACCAGAAGATACCGATCGCGGCGGCATTGAAGGCGGGAATCATGTAGATGAGGCCGATCAGCACCAACAGCAGCGCCGCGCCGATCAGGACCTTCTGCTGCACCGGGTCCTTCAGCTTCCGCACCAGCGTCAGGCTGCTTAAGCCGGAGCCTGCGAACACCGCCAGAGGCACTATGTAGTTGAGCGCCCCCAGCCACGAAACGCTGGGAAAGGGGCGCAGCCAGCCGCCCCAGAACAACGTGACGGCCACCGACGAGATCACGAAGATGTTGGCGTACTCCGCCAGAAAGTAAAGCGCCCAACGGAAGCCGCTGTACTCCGTGTGGAAGCCGGCCACTAACTCCGACTCCGCTTCGGGCAGGTCGAACGGCGCGCGGTTGGTCTCCGCCGTGGCGGCGATGATATATACCACGAACGGCACGATCATGAAGCCGTAATTGGAGAACACGAACCAGATGCCTCGCGTCTGCTGCGCCTGGATAATCCCCTGCATGCTCAGGGTGCCGGCCACCATCACGCCGGAAAGCAGCGCGAACGACAGCGCCACTTCGTAGCTCACCAGTTGCGCCGCACTGCGCAGCGCGCCGAGCAATGGATAATGACTATTGGATGCCCAGCCGCCCAGAATAATCCCGAGGATGCCGACCGCCGACATGGCCGAAATCACCAGCAGGCCCACGTTCACATCCGCTACGTACAAGTACTTGCTGAACGGGATCACGGCAAACGCAGTCAGTCCGGTGACAGTGGAGATCACCGGCGCCAGCCAGAAGATGGACTGGTCCGCATCGGTCGGAATGATATCTTCCTTGATCAGCAGCTTCAAGGCATCCGCGATGGGCTGCAGCAGGCCGTGCGGGCCGACCCGCATGGGTCCCAGCCGCACCTGGAAATCCGCCAGTACTTTGCGCTCGATCAGCACGATGTACCCTGCCACCAGCGGGAACAGCGCGATGACCACCAGTGTCACCATGAGCGGCGTGAATAAAGGGTGATGGATGATGGCGTCCATATATTCCTAATGCAGCAGCGAAGTCCCCGCCAGCCGCAGGAACGGCTCGGGATAGATGCCGATACCGAGCGTCAGAATGCCGCTCACGGCCAGCGCCAGCCGCAATCCGAAGCTGGTGGATAGCGGCGCGGGTTCGGTGAGATCGCGTACGAACATGCTGCGCACAATGCGGAAGTAGTAGTAAATCGCCACGGCTACATAGAGTGTGGCAATCACCGCCAGCGTGTAGTGGCGAGTCTCTATAAGCGACAGGAAGATGTAATACTTGCCCAGGAAGCCCGCCGTCGGCGGAATGCCGGCCAGCGACAGGAGGAAGAGCAGCATCAGAAGCGCATAGCCGGGACTCTTGTGCATCAAGCCGGCGATATCGTCCATGTCTTCGCCGATGATGCCTTTGCGGCGCAGCGCCACCAGCACCAGGAACGCGCCCAGGTTCATGAACGTGTAGACCATCACATAGACGGCGATACCCTTGATGCCGGTGTCGTTCCCGGCAATCAGGCCCAGCAGCATGTAGCCGGCGTGAGAAATGGAACTGTAGGCCAGTAGTCGCTTGATGTTACTCTGGTTGATAGCGGCCAGGTTGCCGACCGTCATGGTGGCGACCGCGATGAAGGCCAGAATCGGCTCCCAGGCATCCCTTGCGGACGCCAACGGGCCGAGGAAGATACGCAGCAGAAATGCGATGGAGGCCGCTTTGGACGCCACCGAAAGGTAGGCGGTGATAGTGGTCGGTGCGCCCTCGTAAGCGTCCGGTGCCCACATGTGAAAGGGTACTGCCGAGATTTTGAAGAGCAGGCCGACGGACGTGGTGGCCAACGCCAGTAAGACTAGGGGATCGAACGGCCCACGCGCGGCAACCGCGGTGGCGATCTCCGTCAGTTTGGTAGACCCGGAGATACCGTACATTACCGAGAAGCCGTAAGCTAGGAAGCCGCTCGAAAATGCGCCCAGCAGCAGATACTTCATGGCTGCCTCGTTGGAGCGCTTGCTGGTGCGGAGAAAGCCCACCATCACATAGAATGAGAGGGCCATCAACTCCAGGCCGATGAAGAGAGTGACTAAGTCCGTACCGGCGGCCAGAAAGAACATGCCGCACTGGGCGAACATCATCAGCGAGTAATACTCGGCGTGGTGCTCGCCTTCGATCTCCAGATACTTGTATGAGACGATCGCGACAATTACGGTCGCCGCGACGAAGATCCAATTGAAGAAAATCGAGAAGCCATCGGCCACCAGGGAGCCGTGAAAAGCCGTATAACTGGGCACGCCGTCAGCCAACAGATGGGACTGCTGGTTCCACAAGCCGAACCCGGCAAAGCCTTCACCCAGGACCAGGAAGAACAGCAGGTACTTGCGCTGCCGGGGATCGGGGAAAACGATAAAATCGAACAACAGGATGGCGCATCCGAACAAAGCCAGCATCACTGCCGGGACTAAAACAAAATGATCCGTGCTGGAGTAGAACTGGTTCATTGGCCGCTCACCCCCGGCCCCGGCCGCGTAGCCGCCTGCGCGCCGCCCTGGTAGTATCCGGGCCGCACGCGCTCCACAATTTGTTGCACGGGCTTCTCCAGAATGTCAAAGTACGGTTTGGGATAAACGCCGATCCAGATGGCCCATACGATCAGCGGCAGAAACACGGCAATCTCACGCAGACTAAGGTCGGGCAAATGTAGGTTCTTGCCGTTGGTCACCTGGCCCAGCATAGTGCGCTGATAGAGCCATAGCAGATAGGCCGCGCCGAAGACTACGCCGGTCACCGCGAACGCCGCCCACGCGCGATTGGCCTCAAACGCGCCCTGCAGAATCGTAAACTCGCCGATAAAGCCGTTCAGCAGCGGCAGTCCGGCGGAGCTCAGTATCGCGATCGCGAAGATCACGGCGTACTTCGGCATTACATGCGCCAAGCCGCCGTACTCCGATATCTCGCGCGTGTGCCGCCGCTCGTAGACTACGCCGATGATCAGGAAGAGCATGCCGGTCGAAATGCCGTGATTGATCTGCTGCAGCACGCTGCCGGCCAGTCCATTCGGATTCATGGCAAAGATGCCTAACGTGCAAAAACCCAAGTGACTCACGGAAGAGTAAGCCACCAGCTTCTTCCAATCCTTCTGCATCAGGCTGACCAGCGCGCCGTAGAGGATTCCGACGATCGAGAGCACCGCCAGCACCTCGACGATGGTATGGTCCATCGAAGCCTTCGGCAGCAGCGGCAGTGAGAACCGGATGAAGCCGTAAGTTCCCATCTTCAGCAGTACGCTGGCCAGGATAACGGAACCGGCGGTAGGCGCCTCCACGTGCGCGTCGGGAAGCCACGTATGAAACGGAAACATCGGCACCTTGATGGCGAAGCCCAGGAAGAATGCCCAGAATACCCACTCCTGCAAACCGAGCGGCAGGGTCAGTTTCATCAATTCGGCGATTTCAAACGTGTACTTGCCGAACTGACTGGCGTACTGGAAGTAGAGCGTCAGGATGCCCAGCAGCATCAGCACCGAGCCAGCCAGTGTATAGAGGAAGAACTTGATGGCCGCATACAGTTTGCGCGGTCCGCCCCACACGCCGATGATGAAATACATGGGCACCAGCACAAGTTCCCAGAACACATAGAACAGGAAGAAATCGAGCGACATGAATACGCCCAGCATGCCCACTTGCAGCAGCAGGAACATGCAATAGTATGCTTTGAGGCGATCCTGGATAGCGTTCCACGAGGAGAGGATGGCGATGAAACCGATCACCGTGGTCAGCATGATCAATAACAGGCTGATGCCGTCGATGCCGATCAGGTACTGCGCTCCCAGGCTGGGTATCCAGTTGGCGCGCTCCACGAACTGAAACCCGGACACGCCTTTGTCGAAACGCGAAACCAAGGGCAGCGAAATCAGGAAGCCGGCGAAGCTGGCCAGATTCGCCCAGACCTTGATCAGTTCCTTCTGGCGCGAGGGAATGAACAGCAGGACCAACAGCCCCGCCAGCGGTGTGAACAGAACCAGACTGAGTAAGTGGTCGTTCATTATTTGCCCGCCAGGTAATACCCGAAGAAGACCAGTACACCAACCACGACAAATAGGGCGTAAGCCTGCACGCGTCCCGTTTGCAGGATGCAGACCGGGTAGGAGAGCAGTTTCACTGAAAAGGAGCCCAAGCGAACCGCGCCATCCACAATCCAGGTATCCCACCACATCGACACACGCGACGAGAAGCGCGTCAGCCATCCGGCGCCATTCACCGCACCATCCACCACGTCGCGATCGAATGCGCCCAACACCCTGCCGCCGCCTTTGCCCAGACCGTTCACGAAGAGGAAGTCATAGACCTCATCCACGTAGTACTTGTTGTAGAGTAGCCCGTGCAGCGGCTTCAGCGACTTTGGAAGAGATCCAGGCGCAGGGGGCCGGTAGTGATAGAAGTAGCGCGCCACCACAATCCCGATGATGGCCACCGCCACCGAGATACCCATCAGAATCCATTCGGTGGAGGCGTCGTGCGCGCCCTGACTGGCTGCTTCCGTAGCCGCCGAGGCGAAGGCCGGCTCCAGCCAGCGCTCAAACCCATGGAAGCGTTCGAACAGGCTCCACGCGTGTGGAACGCCCAGCCAGCCCGCGAACACTCCTCCGACTGCCAGCAGAACGAGCGGAACGGTCATCGCAGGGGGAGACTCATGGATGTGCGCCGCGCGCTCCGGCGCCACGTGCGACTTGCCATAGAAGGTCATGTTCATGAGACGCCACATGTAGAAGGCAGTCAGCCCGGCCGTTACCAGGCCAACGATCCACAGAGCTTTTGAACCTGAGGGAGAGCTATACGCCTGCCAGAGGATCTCGTCCTTCGAGAAGAAGCCCGCGAAACCCGGTATGCCGGCGATGGCCACCGAGCCCACCCACATGGTCCAATGCGTGATCGGGATCTTGCTCTTCAGACCACCCATGTGCCGCATGTCCTGCTCGCCGCCCATGGCGTGAATCACAGAGCCGGAACCCAGGAAGAGCAGCGCCTTGAAAAATGCGTGGGTAAACAGATGGAAGATGGCCACCCAATATGCGCCGACTCCCAGCGCCAGAAACATATAGCCGAGCTGGCTCACGGTGGAATAAGCCAGCACACGCTTGATATCGTTCTGCACGAGGCCGATGGTGGCGGCGAAGATCGCCGTGAACGCGCCTATCGCGGCAACAATATTCAGAGTCTGCGGAGTGAGTTGGAATAAGGCCGCCGACCGCGCCACCATGTAGACGCCCGCGGTCACCATGGTCGCCGCATGGATCAGCGCGGAGACCGGCGTGGGACCTTCCATGGCATCCGGCAGCCATACATACAGCGGGAATTGCGCGGACTTGCCCGTGGCGCCGACGAAAAACAACAGGGCGATGGCACTGAGCACGCCGAAGCCGGCCGTCTCCGCATGGAAATGGCCGCTACGCAGCGCCGCGTTCACATCCAGGAAGCGCACAGTCCCCAGCAGGCTGAACATCAGCAGCATGCCCATAATGAACCCGGCGTCGCCCACCCGGTTTACGATGAAGGCCTTCTTGCCCGCATCGCCCGCCGACTTCTTTTGAAAGTAGAAGCCGATCAACAGGTAGCTGCACAACCCCACGCCTTCCCATCCCACGAAAAGCAGCGTATAGTTGTTCGCCAGCACCAGCATCAGCATGAAAAAGATGAACAGGTTGAGATAGCCGAAGAACCGGTAATAGCCGTTGTCATGGGCCATATAGCCCGTGGAATACACGTGAATCAGGAAACCGATCCCAGTGACTATCAGGATCATCACCGCGCTGAGCGGATCGAGCAGAAAGCCCCAATCGGCGCTGAAGGTGGCCAGCCGGCCATCCATCATGTGGAACGGCAGCCCCGCCAGCCAGGTGAACTGGATAAGCTGGTAGACCCTCCCTGGCTTGTCCGTCAATTGCCAGACCGCGCCCACCGAAAGCAGAAACGAGATCAGTACCATGCCGGGGCATATCAGGCTGACCAGCACCTTCAGCGGTGAGCCGTGATGATGGCCGTGATCGTGCGAATGGCCGTGGTCATGGTGAGGGTCATGCGAGTGACTGTGGCCGTGATCGTGATGATGCTCGTGCTCGTCGTGGGTGTGCTCCACGCCCGGCGCCACCGCTACTTCCGATACCGGCTGCGGATCGAGCAGTCTGCCGAACAGCAGCATCAGCAGTGCGCCGCACAGAGGGAATAGCGGGATGAGCCAAATCAGCGGGAGGAAATTCACAAGGCAGCTCCACGTGGGCCTGTTCGCGAAGAGCGGGGCCTGGAGGCCTCGCGCAGGCCTGGAGGCCCGCCCCACAATGCAGAAAGCGAAGACTGGGCCACGGTTACCATTTCAGCAAGTCCACCTCATCCGCCAACACCGTCTCTTTATTTCGGAACAGCGCGATCAGGATGCCCAGCCCCACGGCCGCTTCGGCCACTGCGTCGGTGATCACGAAGATGGCGAACACCTGCCCGTCCAGATTATGCAGCGCCTGCGAGAATGCCACCAGGTTGATGTTGACCGCGTTCAGGATCAACTCAATGGACATCAGAATAATGACAATGTTCCGCCGCGTCAGCACACCCACCGTCCCGATCAGCAGGAGAGCGGCGCTCAAGGCGATGTAATGGGCTGTGGTTATCGGGTACATGATCAAATCCGTTTCTTGGCCATGACCACGGACCCCACCACCGCCACCAGGAGCAGGATCGACGCGATCTCAAAAGGCAGCAGATAGTCCTTGAACAATACGTCGGCCAGTTGCTCGGTATTCCCCATAGCGGAGGCCGCGGGCATGATTCCCGGCTGTCGAATCTCGAAGGCGGTACGCCCTTTCGAAAGAAACCAGAACACCTGCACACCCACCACGGCTACGCAGACCAGCGCGACGATCCACTGTCCGTTAAACTGCTTTTCCTTGGCCGCCTGATCCAGATTCACCAGCATGATGACGAACAGGAACAGCACCATGATGCCGCCGATATACAGCACGATTTGCACGGCGAACAGGAATTCCGCCTGCTGCAGCAGGTACAAACCCGCTACGCCCATCAGCGATACGATCAGGAATAAGGCGCTGTGAACTGCGTTTCTGCGGGTGATGGTCAGCACGCCGCCGCCCAGCACCATGGCGGCGAATATGTAGAAGAAGATGGCCTGGGAAAGCTCTGGGGTCAGCATTTGTATTGAGTCGGCTTGGGACCTTCTTCCAGCATCTGGCGATCCCAGATGGCGCCTTCGCGGGTGTAGCTGGCCAGTTCAAAATCCTGCGTCAGCTCGAGCGCGTCCACCGGGCAAGCGTCTTCGCAAAGCCCGCAGAACATGCAGCGGGATGTATCGTAAGTGAAGGTAGTCAGGTCTTTGCGCTTGGTCACCTCGTTGCGCTGACTGGTGACTACGATGAGGTTCTCCGGGCAGGCCAGCGCGCACAGGTTGCAGGAGATGCAGAGTGTCTCCCCGTTGTCCGGATTGATGTTGAGGCGCGGCGCGCCGCGGTAGCGCTCGCCGACTTTGGGCCTTTCGGCGGGGTACTGCTCGGTGTAGATACGCTTGGGGTCCTGATTGCGGAAAGTCACCCACAGACCCTGGAAGAGGTCCACGAGAAAGATGTTTCTGAAAAGTTTCGAAATCATGACTCACTCTCGATGCCCGGGTAGGGAAGGGCCCCAGGCGGCCTGCGAGGCCGCCGCAGGCTGCGAGCCTGCCCCACTCATCTATCCACCTCGCCTAGCACGATATCCAGCGTACCAATAATCGCCACCACGTCAGCCACCAGCCCGCCGCGCACCATTCGGTCGAGCGCCTGCAGATTCACAAACGAGGGAGGCCGCACGCGCAGACGATACGGCTGCGTGGAATTGTCGCTCACGATGAAGTAGCCAAGCTCACCCTTGGGCGCTTCGATCGAAACATAAGCCTCACCCACGGGCGGCTTCACCACCTTAGGCACCTTGCCCATAATGGGTCCGCTGGGGATGCGGTCTACCGCCTGCCGCAGGATGCGCGTGGATTGCCGCATCTCCTCCATACGCACCGTGTACCGGTCGTATGTGTCGCCGTTCTCGGCCGTAGGGATCTCGAAATCGTACTGCTCGTAGCCCGAGTATGGCTGCGCCTTGCGCAGATCCCAGGCCACGCCGGCCGCACGCAGTACCGGCCCCGTGACGCCGTACTCCTTGCATTCGTCGGCCGAGAGGACGCCCACACCCTTCAACCGGCCCACCCAGATGCGATTATTGGTCAGCAGTTCCTCGTACTCATCCACCTTGGGGATGAACCAGTCGCAGAACTTCTTGACCTCCTCCTCGAAACCGTCGTAGGTCTCGTACTGCAGCCCGCCGATCCGGAACGCATGTGTAGTCAGGCGGGCGCCGCAGTAATTCTCGAAGATCTTGAGCACTTCCTCGCGCTCGCGCAGGCAATAGAACACCGGCGTGATGGCGCCGATATCGAGCGCGTGGGTGCCCAGCCACAGCAGGTGGCTGGCAATGCGGTTCAACTCCGTCAGAATGACGCGCACGGCCTGTGCGCGCGGCGGCGCTTCGACGTTCAGCAGTTTCTCGACCGCCAGGCAATACCCCAAGCCGTTCGAGACCGCCGCGACGTAATCCATACGATCTACGTATGGCGCGAACTGTTGATAAGTGCGGTTCTCGCCGATCTTCTCCACGCCGCGATGCAGATAGCCGATCACGCACTCGGTGCCAATCACCTTTTCGCCGTCCAGCTTCAGGATCACGCGCAGCACGCCGTGCGTGGAGGGATGCTGCGGCCCCATGTTGATGACTAGTTCGGTTGCGTCTAAAAAAGTAGCGTCCGGCATAGAAGGTTATTGTCCGCTCTCGATGCCCAGATTCTCCCGCACCCAACGGTCGTCCTGCTGCAAAATCGAATACTCCTTGCGCAACGGGTAGCCTTCCCATTCCTCCGGCAGCAGAATGCGGCGCATGTCGGGATGGCCTTCGAACTCGATGCCAAACATGTCGAACACCTCGCGCTCCAGCCAGTTGGCCGTGGCGTACACGGGAACCGCGGTGGCCGGGCGATGGCCATCCGGGATCATGGTTTTGACGCGCATGCGCTCGTTGCGGGGGAAGCTATAAAGAATGTAGACCACATCGAACCGCTCGGGCCGCTTGGGATAGTCGACCGCGGTGATGTCCACCATGTAATCGAAATCCAGCTCCAGCTTCAAGGTTTCGAGAATGGGGATGACCGCTTCGGGCTGCGCCACCAGGAAATTCTGCCCGAGGTAGGTGGAGAACTCCGTGACGGCGGCTCCGAAGCGCTCTTTCAGCAGAACCGTGATATCGCTTTCCCACGGCGTTGTGACCATGGCCGCTGGAGGCTTGGGGGGCGCGGCGTGGGCTGCGGGGGCTGGCTTAGGAGGAGCGGGCCTCTCC
>DATKFU010000079.1:0-5991 GCA_035511215.1 Bryobacteraceae bacterium
CCGTTACTTTCTGCGGCTCACGGGCAATCGCGAGTTTAGTGAAGACCTTGTGCAGGACGTGTACTTTCGCATGTTGAAATACCGGCACACATATCGGGATGGCAACCCCTTCACGTCCTGGATGTACCAGGTGGGGCGCAATGCGCACCTCGACGGTGTGCAGAAGCGCAAGGGAGAAACACCGTTGTTCGAGCAAGGCCACGACGAGAGCGCGCGAGAGCCGGCCAGCGCGGAACCGGATCCGAGCGAGATCCTGCGCCGCCGCCAGGACTTGGGCTTGCTGCGCCGCGCGTTGGCGGCCCTGCCCGTGGAAAAGCGCGAGGTGCTGGTGCTCAGCCGGTTTCAAAACCTCAAGTATGAGCAGATCGCGGACATCCTGGCGTGCGACGTAGGAACCGTCAAAGTGCGCGTGTATCGCGCCATCAAGGCGCTCAGTCTGATCTTTTTTGAACTAGCTGGAGAGAAAGCATCATGAAGTGCGATCAGGTAAAGGAACATATCGCCGATTATCTGGCGGGCGCCCTGGGCCGCGCCGAGGCTGAGGAGCTGGACGAGCATTTTGCCCAGTGCGCCGCCTGCAAGCAGGAAACCGAGGCCCTGTCGCAAACCTGGGAGATGCTCGGACTGCTGGAGCAGGAACAACCTAGCGCGCAAGTGGGGCCGCGCTTCTATCAATCGCTGGAAGCTTACCAGCAGGGGCTCAAGGCCGCTACGGCCGCTACGCCCGGGCCGGGGAAGCGCCGGTTTTTCGATTGGGGCTGGCAGGGGTGGGCCTGGTCGGCAGCCCTGCTGGTGGCGGGCTTGGGCGCGGGTCAATGGCTGGGCCAGCGCGACCGCGCGCGGAACGACCTGGCGGGCTTGCAGGACGAGGTACACCACATGCGGCAGTTGGTCACGCTGTCGCTGCTCGAGCAACAATCGGCCAGCGAGCGGCTGCGCGGCGTGGACTACTCCTCCCGCGTGGACCAGTCCGATACGCAGGTGCTGGCGGCTTTGCTGCATGCCGTGAATTACGACCCGAACGTGAATGTGCGCCTGGCTGCGGTGGACGCGCTGCGCAAGTTCGCGGGGAACCCTTCGGTCAAAGGGACGCTCGATCAGTCGCTGCGCAAGCAGGAGTCGCCCATGGTGCAGCTTGCCTTGATCGATTTCATCGTAGATACGCGGGATAAGACCGCGGTTCCTTCGCTGGCAGCTTTGGAGCGAAACCCTGCCGCGGATAAGAATGTGAAGGAAAAAGCCCTTTGGGGGTTATCCCAATTGCAGTAATGCCGCAGTAAGGCCGCAGTAACCGCAGTAAGAGGAGACGCGCAATGCAGAATCGATTTCCAATTGTATTTGGGTTGCTCTTCGCGTGCCTGCCGCTGACGATGGCGGCAGCCGAGATAGAGCAGAATGAGACCATCCGGAAAACCTATCCACTGGCGGGCGCCGGGCCGAAGAAGGTCATCGTGGATAACATGAACGGATCGATCCACGTTACGGGCTATGCGGGCAACGAAGTCCAGTTGGTTGCGCAGATGCGTTTGCGCGCCGATTCGCCTGAGACGGCCGGGCAGGCGCGGCGCGACGTCAAGCTGGATATCTCGCAGGACGCCAACACCGTGCGCTTCTATGTGGACGGGCCGTTCCGCTGCCGCGACGGTGGTATTCACATCGACCGGGACCCGGGGTATGAAGTGAAGTACGACTTCGAGCTGCAGGTGCCGCAAGATACGGCGATAGATCTGAAGACCATCAATGACGGCGAGATCAAGGTGGCAGGCATAGCGGGCGATTACAAGGTGGACAACATCAACGGCGGCGTCGAGATGACGGAGCTGTCAGGCTCGGGCAAGGTCTATGCGCTGAATGGCAAGGTGAAGATCACCTTCCGCGAAAACCCGCGCGGCAGGAGTTCCTTCGGTTCGCTGAACGGCGAAGTCCGGGTCAGCTTCCAGCCCGACCTTAACGCGGACGTGCGCTTCAAGACGTTCAACGGCGGGGTATACACGGACTATCCGGTCACCTACTTGCCCCTGCCGGCCGCGGCCGCCGAACGACACGACGGTAAGTTTATCTACAAGAGCAGTGACTGGTCCGGGGTGCGTGTGGGCCATGGCGGGCCGGAGCTTAGTTTCGACGCATTCAACGGCAATATTCGAATTCTGAATCGAGGACAATAATCATGCGAGCACCAATCAGCCTATCTGTATTTGTAACTGCATTTTTGACGGCGGCGAGCCTTACGGGCTTCGCCCAGGAGACACCGGACCATGTGAATGTTCCGCTGACGGATCCGTCACGGCCGGCGGTAGTGCATGCCTCCCTGATGAACGGCGGCATCACGGTGACCGGCTATAACGGCAAGGAGGTGATCGTGGAAGCCCGCCCCCGCCACGAAGGAGCGCACGAATCGAAGCCCGACCGTAAGGCTGAAGGCATGCGCCGTCTGGACAGCCGGGGCAGCGGGCTCAGCGTCGAGGAGCAGGACAACGAAGTCAATATTGGAGTGAGTTCGATGAATCGCACGGTAGACCTCAACATCCAGGTGCCGTTCAATACTTCCCTGAAACTGAAGTGCCTCAACGATGGCGATATCAAAGTGGAGCGGGTGAGCGGCGAGGTGGACGCGGACGATTTGAACGGCGGAGTGAAGCTACTGAACATCTCGGGCTCGGTAGTGGCGCATTCGCTCAACGAGGACGTGGTGGTGACCCTCGACCAGGTGACTCCGGGCAGGTCGATGTCCTTCAGCACCATGAATGGCGATGTGGACGTAACGTTGCCGGCGGACGTCAAGGCCCGCGTCAAGCTGAAGTCCGACAACGGCGAGATCTACAGCGATTTCGACGTTCATCCGGAAGCCAATCCGGCCAGCCCCAAGGTCTCGGAGACACATGGCAAGGACGGCCGCTTCCGCGTGCAATTCGATAAGGTCACTTACGGGTCGATCAATGGCGGCGGTCCGGAAATGCAGTTCACTACCTTCAACGGAAAGATCTATCTGCGAAAGAAGAAGTAGGCAATTCTTACCTGCCAGGCCAGTTAACCTATTATAATCGCCTTATAATCGCCCTTAGTCGTGTCCTGGATTCAGTGACTTGTACGGGATTGGTACGAGCAACCGTACTTGGCAGCACGATTGCTTCACCACTTGTGGATGGCTAGCCTCTCGATCGCCGAATCCGTTCCCTGGCATCCACTGGGCGCCGCGCCGCAAGGCTCCCTGCCGGTGCTGTTCGCGATAGATGCCGATGGGGTGATCCGCTCGGTCGATGCCGATGATCTGCTCATGGGAATTTGTGGCGGGAATGCCGCGCGCGCCGAGGCTGTGTGCGCGGGGATCCGGGCAGTAGGAGCCGGACACGCGGACACTTTCAGCGTGGAGTTTTCCTGCCGCTTGCCGGACCGCGAGATGCGCATGCGCCTGGTGGCGACTCCGTATCGCCAGGCGGCGATCGAAGGCGTACTGCTGGCCCACAAGGACGCGGACGTCGCGCCCGACGCAGATGCGGGCGCCCAGTCGTACAAGATGGAGGCGTTGGGCAGGCTGGCCGCCGGGGTGGCCCACGATTTCGCCAACATGGTCACGCTGATCTCCGGCTACAGCGACCTGCTGTTAAACCGCATGGGTCCCAGCGATCCAGGCCGTTCCGAACTGGAGGAGATCCGCCGGGCGGCCGCGCGCGGGGCGGCGGTGACCGCCCAGATTCTGGATTTCATCCGCAAACAAGTTACCTTGCCGACCATCGTGCAACTGAACAGCCTGGTGGCGGAGATGCTGAACCTGCTGCGCCCCATCATCGGCGAGCATATCAGCCTGGCCGTTGCTCCGGACCCCGGCTTGGGCGGGGTCAAGGCCGACTTTGCGCAGATGACGCGCGTGGTGATGAACTTGGTGTTGAACGCGCGGGATGCCATGCCGGCGGGCGGCGCCATCCGCATCCGCACGGCGAACCTGGACGGCCCCGCCGTTGCATGGCACCGGCTGCCGCCCGGCGGCTACATCATGCTGGAGGTCTCCGACACGGGCGCGGGCATGGATCCGGAAACTCTGCGCCAGATCTTTCAGCCTTTCTTCACCACCAAGAATCGCGCCGGCACGGGCTTGGGCTTGACCACGGTTCAACGCATCGTGGAGCAGGCCGGCGGCCGAATCTGGGCGCGCAGCGAACCGGGGCGGGGAACCACCTTCACCGTCTGTTTGCCGCGCGCGGAGCATGACGGCGAGGCTGCCGACCCACATTCCCTCCCGCAGGCGCGCGGCAAGGGAACAGAAACGATCCTGTTGGCGGAAGACGAAGCGAGCGTGCGCCGGCTGCTCAGGCGCCTGCTGGACGCCAACGGTTACCGGGTGATCGAGGCGGCGGACGGCCGGGAAGCCCTGCGCCTGTTGGAACAGCACGGCGGCTCGATCGATCTGTTGTTGACGGACATCGTGATGCCCGGCCTGAACGGCCGCGAGCTTTCTCAGAAAGCCCTGGCATCGAAGCCCGGCCTCAAGGTGATTTATATGTCCGGATATACCGATGAGGCGCTGTCCGACACGGGCGCGCTCGGACCGGGCGTGTCATTCCTTCGCAAACCGCTCAAGCTGGATACCCTGTCGACGCGCATCCGCGAAGTGCTCGACGCTCCCGCGGTTCAATAACTGGCGGGAGCGCCCTTCGTATGTCATGCGGTTTTCTGCGGTTTTAGATCGCTTTTAGACGGTGTTAGACCGTGTTAGATCGTTTTAGATTGATTTACACTCTCCTTACCTAACTCCTGCGCAATTCTTGCGTCATCCCAGTAATCGAGCGTGGCCGCGTCCGACATCAAGGGAGGCGCAATGAGGTTGGGTGAACGCCGTAGGTGGGTGATCTTGCTGGTTTGCGCATGCGGCGCTATCCGCGCGGAATCGCAGGAGGAGCGCTGGGTCAAGCTGCAATCGGAAGGCGCACGCCTGCGAGAGCAAGGCAAGTATGAAGACGCGCGCGGCGCTTATGAGCAAGCGCTGCGCGTAGCCGAGGCGTGGGGAAGCGCGGACAGCCGGCTGGCCCAGACTCTGAACAATCTGGCAGCATCGTGCTACGACGGCGGTCACTATACCGAGGCGGAAAGCTACTACCGCCGCGCGCTGGACATCTGGCAACCGGACCAATCCGCCGATGCTCGCCGCATTCTCGCCAGCCTGTGGGGCAACCTGGCGGCGCTGTATGTGGCGACCGCGCGAGCCGAACAGGCGGAGCCGCTCTATCGCAAAGCTATCGGCTTGGCGGACCAACCTGATGAGGAATCCACCGCGCTGCGCGCTACGTTGACGGGCGACCTCGCGGAGCTGTATCTGAAGCAAGGCCGCCCTGGCGATGCGGAGCCTCTATTGTTACGCGCGCTCGACGGCGAGGATAACCAACCGGAAAGCAGCAAACTGGGGCTCCTGCTCAACAATCTGGGCGCAGTGTATCAGATGCAGCGGCGCTACCGCGAGGCCGAGACCGATTACCAGCGAGCGCTGCGAATTCATGAGCGGTTATTGGGGCCGGAGCATCCCAAGACGGCCACCAGCCTGAGCAACCTGGCGGACCTTTACCATGCGCAAGGCCGCGAGGCGCAAGCCATTCCGCTGCTGCGGCGGGCGATCGAGATCGATGAAAAGGCGCTCGGGCCGATGCACCCGGACCTGGCCACGCGCCTCAACAATCTGGGCGGCATTCTGATGAACCAGGGGTCTCTCGACGAGGCCGAACAACTTTACAGGCGCGCGCTGGGCATCTGGGAGAAAGCCTTCGGAGCCGGCAGCGTGGAGACCGCCGTTGCCTGGAACAATCTTGGCGATCTGGACCTGAAGCGCAAGCAATATGTCGACGCGGAAGTGTGCGATCGCCGGGCCTTGGAGATCTGGACCCGTCACCTGGGCGGCGATACTCCGCAGGCGGCCGTGGCCCTGCATAATCTGGCGGATTTGTATTCGGTCCAGGCCCGCTACGGAGACGCAGAGCCGCTCTACAGGCCCCCAGATCGGAAGAG
>DATKFU010000080.1:0-22907 GCA_035511215.1 Bryobacteraceae bacterium
GAAGGGCATGGCTGTGGCGGAGAGTACCATGACTTGTATCATGGCGCGCGAATCGGCTTACTCGGGACAGGAGATTACTTGGGACCAGATGATGGCCTCTACCCTGGACTTACAGCCGAAGGTGTTCGACTATGAGATGAAGTTGGATGTGCCGCCGCTCCCCGTGCCCGGCGAGTATAAGTTCGTATAGTCAGGCTCCATCGGATAACAAACCGGCGGCGCGCAGCACCCGGCGCACCTTCTTCGGCGATATCGAGAGCCGCGCCGCCACCCGCGAGACTTTGCGCTCTTCCCGCTCCCAAACTTTGGGAATGATGATGTGCGCGAAGTCTTCCGTGATCTGCTGGAAGGTCTTATCGCCGACCAGCCCTTGCGACCACTCGCGCAGCACCGTCTCCACCGGGCCCCGGCGCAGGATGCGGGCCTTCAGGTCTTGTAGATCGTCCCAGATATAGTCCGGCCCCTGCGGCCTCAGCAGGGCCGCCGCCGCGTCGCAGCACTGTCGGGCAGCTTCCACGTTGTCGAAGAAATCGTTGGCGAACGTCATGCCCTGCCACACGTAGGCGCGCGCCAGCAAGCGGCGGTTCTGCGTGTGTTTGGCGAAGTCCACGGCGTCGCGGGCGAAATCGTGCGCGAGCTGCGCATGCACGTTGGCGCCGGATGCCTCTTCGATCTGCTCGTCGAATTTGGCGTTTTCCACGACGCATTGCAGCACGCGCGCCCGCGCCATCAGAACGTAGTCGGCCTTCGGCTCTCCCAGGCGGTAAGCTTCCGCGCCTTCCGATCCGGCGATGTCCAGTTCGCCGCTATCCAGGCAAAGAAAACCGCGTAGGATATGGACCGCGCCCATGCCACGGTGGTTGCCCTGGCCCCGGTAGATGGCGCCTGCCGTTTCCAGTTGTTCGTGCGCCTTCTCCCGCAGCTCTGCAAATCGCTTGCGGGCGCTGGCCAAATCGCTGGACATGGCGTGCGCCGTATCGGCAGTTGCGCCCGGCTCCCGGCCCCCGGCGGCTTTCCGGCTGGCCGCGGCGGCGTCCATTTTCCTGCGCAATTGCAGGCCCATCAACCGCTCGGCGGAGGCCATATTCAGCAGCGACCGCGCCATGTTGGGATGCCGCGGATTGCGCCTGGCATACTCTTCCATGGCCTTTTCAAAGTACTGCAGGGCCTGTTCGTACCGCGCTTCGCGGCGCGCGATTCTGCCGTAAGCGGACTGGATATTGCCGCGGTTGACGTAGTCGTCCGTCTCGCTGAGCGCGGCCTCGGCCTCCTGCAGCGTGCGCGCCGCCTCCTGCAGTTTTCCTTTCTGGAAGGCTAGCCAGCTCTCCAGCACTTGCATCACGGCGGCCGCCTTGCTGTAGCCTAGTTCTTGCGCCAATGCGCGCGCCCGCACCGTGTAGCTGAGGGCATCGTCATAGCGGCCCTGGCTGCGCAGGCAGCGCCCGATCCAGAAATTCGAGATGGCCAGCATCTCGCGGTCGCGCACTTCCTCCTCCACCGATTCGACGAAAGCGAAATGCCGCTTGGCCTGCTCGAAGTCTTCCTCGGCCATGGCGACCAGGCCTTCGGCCATGCGCACATGCAGGTAATCGAGCAACGGTAAGGCGGCGCGTACGTCCTTTGGGAAGCGCGGTAGCAGGCGCTTGATCAGTTGTGGGCCTTCAAATCCGATATCCACCCACTGCGCCAGGTATCCTAACAGGACGCCGGCGCTTTTCCGTGTAGGGACGAGCGATCCGATCAGGGTCCGGTTGGCTTCCAGGCATCGCATACCGCTATCCAACCTGCGGTAAGCGATGTCTTCCCGAAGCTGACGGAGCAACTCGCCGTAGTCGGCGGCTTCTGCCATCGATTAAAGTATGCGCGGCGCAAGCGCGGATGTCTAGGGGGTCGGGATGGCGGGCCTGCTACTTGCAGCGGCGCCGCGAGCCGAAGCGGACCTCCAAGGCTGCGGATTTACCGGCCCACGCGGCGGGCGCGTCAACCTCATGCTGGTCAAGCCCCTGATTCTGGCGGGCACCGGCGTCATCTCGGCGTATGGGACCTGCTTCTGCAGCAGCCCGGCATCGACCCGAAGCGAGTCGCCTATGTCGGTCACAGCTATGGCGGGATAGCCGGCGGTGTCCTGGCGGGCGTGGAGCCACGCATCGCGGCCTTGGTGCTCAACGGGGCGTTGCAGTCGGAGGTGCGCACATCCAGGAAAACGGGAGCTCATACTGGCAGGAGAGGCGCCGGAACATCGCTCGAAGCGCTACCGGACAGGCTTGCGAGGCTCGAGAAGTACCTGACGCTCGAGCCCCTTGCGCCGCACATCGCCGAGTTCCTCCAAGCGCTAGAGGCTCCTCAGATGCGGGTCAGTCATGGCAGTCGCACGATGGCCGGCTTATGGAACCAGGTTTCATAACCAATGATGAACCTACCAATCGGGAAGCCGCCCTCGTGCGCGATGACGAGTCCTGGTTCACGAGCATCGTTGGGCACTTCGAAAACACGAGTGGCCGTGACGGATTCCTGCGGCCCTAGCTGGACGTTGAACGGTACATCCGACTGTTTCGGAACCGGGCCGTAACGGCGGTTGCGGCTATCCGTCAGGTAGACGGCTATATTGTTCTCGCGTTGCGATACCCGGCGGGCGGTGCTGGACAGGCGGAAAGTGACCAGGTAAGAAGTGCCGGCGCCAGTGGACTGCCGGCTGGCGCCTGCGACGGCCATGCACCAGTCGTCGAAACATCGCTGCTCGCCCACCTGCAACACCGTGCGGGGCCAGAACACCGATGTGAGCACAACAACGCCTAGATATGCCCCGGCGCAGAAGCAGAGTCTGCGCAAGATCGCCAGCGCGCGGGCGCCTTGACCGCGAACCGCGAAGGATGCAACGCTCAGCAGCGTCACTACGGTCGCCAGGAATATGACGATGAACAGCAGATCGAAAAGGCTCACAACGCTTCCCTCCAGCGAGAAGTACTTTACAGTATAGAGCATTTCGGTGTTTTTTAGCGGCTGGCTGTTATCCTGGCGGTTTCGATCGAGTCCAGCGGGCGTAGCGGAGCTCGTTTCCAACGATCGTGTATTTGCCCTTCACGCTGCCGGCGCTCGGGCAACAATGTCCGTCGCCTTTCTTCCAGATGGAGAACGCAAAGCGCAAGTCCCGATCCTGGAAACTCTCGTCGAAGCCGTTCATTACTGCCTCGTCCGGCGCAAGCTTCAAAGGCAGGCCTTTGGGAGTCTTTATGGGCGTCAATCCGCCGGATTCGACTCTAAAGAATTCGTCGGTATGGTGATTTCCATTGCCGCCGTGCGTGGCCAGCACGTGCAGATACACCTTGCCTCCGAAATAGAAGACACTGGCGGAGCAGTGCTCGGAATCGTATTCAAGGCTGTCTTCGCGCAGTAAGCGATACCGGCCGGCGCGAACTCTCCATACCCGTAGCAGATCCCCGCGATTCTTTCCGCTATACACGACCGCGAAGATTGCGGTCCCGTCGGGCGCTCTCGTTTCGAGTTTTTCAGAAACGTCGAGCGGGTAGGTATGATCCGGATCCGCGGCGATGCTGGCAAGAACCTCGTGGCGGGTGTAGCTACGCGTCCTGGCCAGACGCGCATCCGCGTCAAGCTTCCGCTTCCGCGTTATTTCATCGATCTCATCTTGCAGCAGAGCCTCTTGCGCCGCCTCTCGAAACACAGAAAAGAGAGTCCAGCGCGCATGGTAACGCACACGCGCGGATGGGTCGTTCTTCAGCGCCTGCATGGCCGCCGCTTCTATGTCGGACCGGTACAGGTGCGTCCCTTCGAGTGCTTGCATAGCGCCAGCCCGCGTATTCGAGTTATCGCTTTTAAGGGCCGTCAGCAGAAAGGGTACGGCTGGCGTGCCCACCATACTCAGGAACCCAACGGCGCTGAACGCGGTGAAGCTATCGTCCGATGATAGCGCTGCGATCCAGTCCGTTATTTTCCCGTCCGACACCGGCCCCGCTTTAGTAAAGAGCGCTACCAGGTTCTCCGCGCTTACAGGCTCTCCATCTCCGCGGGTATCCTCGCTAACGATGGATTGCGCTTTTTCGTCGCCAAGACCCATGCTCAAAATAGATTTCGCCGCGCTGTCCCGCACCCCGAATTCCGCATCGCTGAGCATCTTGCGCAGTTTCTCAACAGCGGCCGGATCGGCGGGCCGAATGATGGCTACAGCTTCCGCCGCGGATGCTCTCACTCCCGGGTTGGGGTCGTCGAGCAAAGGCAACAACTGTGAAACTGCTACCGGCCCGATTTTGGCAAATGCTAATAAGAGGGAGCGATTTTCCAGACCCTTCGATCCGCTACCAAGAAGTTTAGCGAATTGGGGAACGTAGGCGTCCTTTTGCGCAGACGGAAGCGATGCGAATTGTTGAAGCGCAACTTGCCGCACGGCCGGATCGTCATCGTAGAACCGTTCGAGCGGGATCTCGGCGGCCAGGCTGAGCATTGGCAGAAGCGTAACGGCAGCCAGCCGGATAGCGCACATGCTGGCTTCGACGGAACTGTTATTCCCGCGGTTACAAGGGTAACTCCTGCGGCTCTCTTACGAATCGCGGCGTAACGCGCCCAGCGGGTCGATCTGCGCGGCCTTGCGCGCCGGGATGTAGCTGGCCAATGCGGCAAACGCCGCCAGGACGAGGGCCGCAGCCGCGAACGCCGCGGGGTCCAGGGGCTGCACTTCGAACAGCATCTTGCGCATCAGTTGCGCCAAGGCTGCCGCGGCCGCGGCGCCGATGGCAATACCCACCGCCGCCAGGCGGACTCCCTGCCGCAGCGCCAGCATCAAGGCCGCTGCCGGCGATGCGCCCAGAGCCATGCGCAGCCCGATCTCCGGTGTCCGCTGGGTCACCAATTGCGCCACCGTGCCGTACACTCCAACGGCGGCCAGCAGCAGCGCTGTCAGGGCGAAGGCGCTCAGCAGCCACATTACGAACCGCCGTTGCGCCGTCGAGCGATCGACCAAGTCCTGCATCAGCCAGACGTTATACGCAGGGACCTCGGCACTCACGGAGCGAACCCTGGCACTGAGCGCGCCTACCAACGGCCGCGCATCGGCCGCCGTCCGAATTACCAGGACCGGCGCGCCCAGCGGACTCGCCGCGTAAGGCCGGTAGATCTCCGCGAACGGCTCGGTATCCAAGCCGGCGTGGCGTACGTCTCCCACGACGCCGATCACCGTGATCCAGGGAGCCAGTGCCGGGTTGTCGCCGAGTTTGAGGCGCTTGCCCACCGGATCGGCACCCGGCCAAAACCTGCGGGCCATGGTCTCGTTGATCAGCGCGATGGGCGCGGCATTGGCGTCGTCGCGGTCGTCGAAGACGCGGCCCGCGCGCAGCGGAATCCCCATCGTCGAAAAGTAGTTCGGCGTAGCAGCGCGATATTCCACGTCGGCGCCCGGTTCGCCCGGTGTGGACCTGCCTTCGATGAAAACCCGGGCGCTGAGGTTCATCCCCATCAGGGGCAGCCGGCTGACTGCTGCGGCGTCGACCACGCCCGGCACCGCCAGCAGGCGGTCGTGGATCAACCGGTACATGGCGGTGCGTTGCGCAGGCGTGCGCGCGGCTGCCGGCATTTGCGTCGAGATGGTCACCAGGTTGCGCCCCTGGAACCCGGGGTCGACATCCAGCAGCCGCTCGAAGCTGCGGATGAGCAGTCCCGCTCCGGCCAACAGCGCCAGAGCCGCGGCAACTTGCGCCACGACCAGCGCCGCGCGCAGCCCGTGATGTCCCGCGGTCAGGCTGCGTCCGGACCCGCGCAGGGTGGATTCGATATCGTTGCGCACGATGTGCCATGCCGGCGGCAATCCCGCGGCGACGGCGCACAGCAACACCGCGGCGCAGGCAAATGCCAGGGCGCGGAAATCCAGGTGGACGTCTTGCGCGCGCACCAGGCTGGCCGGCGCGGCGGCTTTCAGAAACTCCAACCCGGCGAATGCGACCACCAGCCCCAGGGTTCCACCGGCGGCCGCCAGACAGAAGCTCTCCGTAAGAAATTGCCGCAGCAGGCGGAAGCGCGAAGCTCCCAAGGCCGCGCGAACGGCAATTTCTTTGTGGCGCGCGGCAGCCCTTGCCAGCAGCAGGTTAGCGACATTCGCGCAGGCCATCAGCAGGACGAAGCCGGCAGTTCCGAGCAGCAGGAACATAGCCACGCGAGAGCGTCCTGTGACTTGCGCGCGGAGAGGCTGCACATCGAATGCAAAGCCGCGGTTAGTGGCGGGATATTTCTGCGCCAACGTCGCCGCCAGGGCGCGCATCTGGTGGCCGCTCCGCTCCGGTGAGACGCCCGCCTTCAACCGTCCCACGAGTTTCAAGAAGCGCAGGCCTCGGGGCGAGGCGGCGAGCGGATTGGCGGACAACGGAAACCAGATATCGACTTCGCCAGCCGTGCCCGCGAGCGGTTCGCCTTCGTAGCGAAAGGCGGCCGGTAGCACGCCGACGACGGTGTACGACGCATTGTCGAGGGCCAATGACGCGCCGATCGCGCCGGCACGTCCGCCGAACTGCCGCTGCCAATAGGAATCAGAAAGCATGACGACATGCGAGGGCTGCGTGCCGTTGTCCTCGTCCGGCCGGAAGGCGCGGCCAAGCGCCGGCTGCACGCCCAACAGCCGAAAGAAATCCGCCGAAACGTAGAGTGCCGTAAGCTGCTGCGCATCGCCCAAGCCCGTCAGGACGACGTTCCACAGCGGGCTGATCCCGGCAATGGCAGAGAAAGCGCCGGCGCCGGCGCGCATATCCCGCAGGTCCAAAATCGAAGTCCAAGGCTCCAATTCGGGTTGCTGCGCCTTACGCGTTTCGATGGCCATCAATTGGCCGGCGTCGTGGTAGGGCAGGCTGCGCAGGGCCACCGGGTCCACCATAGTGAATACGGCGGTGTTTGCGCCGATCCCGAATGCCAGAGTAATGGCCGCGACTGCCGTGAAGCCCGGATTGTGCCGCAGGAACCGTCCGGCGTACCGGAGATCGGGCCACCACCCCGCCAGCATTCCGCCGTGTGACGGCTCCAAGCGCGCTGCGAAGCGGGCCTCGGCTGCATCGATTTCCCGCGCCAGCGCATGCCAGTTGGCGAACTGTGCCTCGGCGCGGCGCAGGGCGTCGGCCTCGGAAGCCCCGCCGGCGAGGGATTCGGTGTAGGTCTGGTCCAACTGCGCGGCCAGTTCCGCCATAATCTCGCTCTCGCGCTCAGGTGGGACATGCAGTTGCGGCAAATGGCCGCGCACATATTCGCGCCAGTCAGGCATGGCTGAACCCCGTCAGCCGGTTGAGCGCAATCGCGAATTCGCGCCAGCTCCGCCGCTGCTGGCCGAGCGCGCGGCGCCCTGGCGGCGTCAGGCGGTAGAAGCGGCGCCGGCGTTCGCCCGCCTTCTCCACCCAGCGGCCTTCCACCAGTCCCTTGCGCTCCAGGCGATACAGCATGGGGTAGAGGGACGCCACGTGGAACTGGAGCTTGTTGCCGGATTCGGACTCGATCAGCTTGGCCAGTTCGTAGCCGTGCCGGGGACGGGCTTCGAGTAGCGCGAGAAGAATCATTTCGAGGCTGCCCTTTTGGAGGGAGATGGTATCCGCGTTGGACATATGTATCTATCATACATATATCCTTGAAAGATATGCGAAAGATATGTGGACAAGCCGGGATGCCTGTCCTACAATTAGGAGGGAGCATATGGTCCAGGAAGAAATCGAGGGCGCGTTCCTTTACCGGCCGGAGGTGGAGCGTCAACTACCGGGCGTCCTGCACTTGACCGACATCGGCGGCATCCGCCCGGCTTACCACGATATGGCGCGGCGGCTGGCCGCCGAGGGCTACGTGGTCTTGATGCCTAACGTGTTTTATCGAACCGCGCGGCCTCCCGTGTTCGAAAACAAATCCAGCGCCAGCCCGGAGGAATTCCGCAATCGATTTGCGGACCTGACCTCGCCGCTGACGCCTGAAGCCATTGAAAGCGATGGCGCGGCCTACGTGGATGCTTTGGCGCGCCACGCGTCGGTTCTGCCGGGCTCGCGGTTCGGCGTCGTGGGTTACTGCTATACCGGCGCCTTCGCCTTACGCGCGGCCGCCGCGTGCCCGGATAGGATTGCGGCCGCCGCATCGTTCCACGGCGGCGGTCTGGTGACTGACGGTCCTACCAGCCCCCATCTGCTGTTGCCGCGCATCCACGCGCAGCTCTACTTCGGGCACGCGGTCAACGATCGCAGTATGCCGGAAGAGGCCATCCGGACGCTGGATGCCGCTCTGGAAGAGTGGGGCGGCAAGTATGAAAGCGAGATTTACGAGGGCGCGTCTCACGGCTGGACGGCATCCGACAACCCGGCATACAACGCTCCCCAGGCGGAACGGGCCTTCGCGAAGCTTAGGGAGTTATTCGCCGGGGCGTTGCCGTAGCGCCCATCAGTTCCAGGACCGCGGATGTCATGGCGATCACACCCGTACGAATGGCGGGTGCGGGCAGAGGCGCAAACAGGCTGGAGTGCAGCGAAGGCAGTGCGTGTCCGGTGCGCAGGCTTTCTTTAAGCTTGTCTGGGTCGGCAGCCCCCAGCCATAACATGAAGCAAGGAATCTGGCGCCCTTCCAAGCCGAAGAGTCCGAAATCCTCGCTCACCATGGCCGCCTTTCCGTCCAGCACATTCCGGGCGCCTAACGCGGCACGCAGACGGTCCTTCAGCCGCGCGGCCAACACTGGATCGTTGTAGGTAACCGGTACGGATTCCGCCTGATTCACCGTCACGATAGGCGCGCGATCTTCCGGGACGCCCGCCGCCAGCGCCACGCCGCGCGCGGTTCGCTCGATCGAGGCCAGAATGTTCCGGCGAACGTCATCACTGAAAGCGCGCAGGGAGATTTGTAGCTTCACCTCATCGGGAATGATGTTGGGCCGGGTCCCGCCGTGAATGGATCCCACAGTAACAACGGCCGGGTCCTGTGGGGCGGTCTGCCGGCTGACTATGGTCTGCAGCGCCAGCACGAACTGCGCCGCCATGACGACGGGATCCTTGGTGGCTTCCGGGCGGGCGCCGTGGCCGCCGACGCCGCGAATGATCACGTCCACCGTGTTCGCGCCGGATAGCATCGGTCCCGCGACCACGCCCACCTGTCCGGCGGCTATCTCCGGCGTGTCATGCTGCGCTACGCAAAAGTCCGGCCGGCCAAAACGTTCGTAGAGCCGGTCGGCAATCATCGCCCGTGCGCCGTTGACGCGCTCCTCGGAAGGTTGTCCGATGAACATGAGGGTGCCGCGCCAGCGGTCTTTGATCTGGGCGAGCGTGCGCGCGGTCCCGAGAAAACAGGCCATGTGGAGGTCGTGCCCACAGGCGTGCATAACGCCTACCGTTTGGCCGGCGTCGTCCTGACTGTGGACCGTGCTGGCATACGCCAGGCCCGTTTTTTCCTCGACAGGCAAGGCATCCATATCTGTTCGCACCAGGACCGTGGGACCCGCGCCGTGGCTCAGGATCGCGACCACACCAAATGCGGCGCGGCCGTCCGGATACCTGCCTACGTGCTCCGCCACGGTGAAGCCGGCCTTGCGCAACTCCTCCGCCAGCAGCGCGGAGGTGCGCTCTTCGTGCTGCGAAATCTCCGGATGCGCGTGCAGGTCCTTATAGATCGCGAATAGTGCGGGCGCCTGCGCATCGATGGCGTCGAAGTCGTCAGCCGCCGCGGCGATCGGCAAGAGAGTCAACAATAGGACGGATGCGCGCATGGTTTCACCAGCCCGTAGCGTACCGCAAACCGTCCCGGCGGCGTGGCGAGGCGCCGGTGTGCACTTGCACACGGCGTGTTTCGGCTTACACAACCTCCCCGCGAATCATGTCCGGAACGCGCCGGTTTTGGCCAGTTTTGGCCGCGGCCACTGACTTGCCCAAAAGCTGTCCGGGTAAGGAGGTTACCAAATGTTGTTACTCAAGTATATGTTTCTGGCCTCTGGAATCGGCTTACTGGCCGGCGCCATCGGCCTTGTGCTGTGGGATGTTTACCGGGCCAACGCACGCCGCATCGCAGAGGGCGCGTCGGGGCCATTGAATTTGGATGCCGTACGCTGGCGCACGGCGTTGCGATGCGCGCCGGCTGCGTGCCTGCCGCTGCTGGTTGGCGTCTCGATCGCGATCGTGCCCAGCGGAATGGCCGGCGTATTGGTCAGTCAGATTTCCGGCGTTGCGCCGGACACTTTGTATCCGGGTGTCCACTTACTGGTTCCGTTCGTGCAGAGTGTCGCGCTTTTTGACGTTCGCGACCAGGTGTTCACCACGGCCGCCACCGACGATGCGAAGACCGATCTGAAGACCGATCCCAAAACCAGGCCGGAGGTGCTTAAGATCCAAACGAAGGAAGGGCTGCCGCTGGGTCTGGCGGTATCCATTCGTTACCGCCTCGACCCGAAGCGCCTCGCGCATATCCAAGCCAATATGGCCCAGCCGGTAGACCAGGAGCTGGTGCCAGCGGTAGTGGCCAGCGTTTTCCGGCAGATTGTGCCTGACTACCTGGTGCGCGACGTGTTCGCGGGCATGCGCGAGGAGGTGCGGCAGCGCGCTACGGATGCCATCACGCGGAAGCTCGCCGCCGACGGAGTCCTGGTGAAGGAAATCATGCTGCGCGATATCCAGTTGCCGCCCGAGTACGCCAAGGGGCTGGAGTCGCTGCTGCTGAAGGAGCAGGAGAACGACCGGCTATCGGTCGAATTGGAGATCAAGCAGAAGGCGGTTCGCTCGGCGGAACTGGAGGCTGAAGCCGACAAGGCCCGCCGCGTGACGGGAGCCGAAGCCGAGGCCGCCGTGGTAGTGTTGCAGGCCAAGGCGCAGGCGGACGCGATGCAGCACACGCTGCCGCTCAAACAGAAACAGATTGAGCAGTCGCGTCTGGAGGCCGAAGCCCGCAAGGAAGCCACGGTGATGAACGCGGACGCCCTGGCGCAGGCCAAGGTGATCGACAGCAAGGCGGAACTGGAAAAGCGCAAGCTGATGTCGCAGGCCGATGGCGATCACATTCGGGTGGTGGCGGCGGCCGACGCCGAGCGAATGAAGTCGGAAGCGCAGGTGCTCACGCAGAATCCGCTGCTGATTCAGAAGATCATCGCAGAGCGCCTGTCGGACAAGGTGCAGATCATGATGGTGCCGAACGACGGTAAGTTCTTCTTTGCGAACGATGTGTTGCGGGGCGCGATGTCGGGGGCGCCGGCCGGGGTCCCAGGCAAGCCGGCGGACCCCGATCAGTGAGCCAATCAGTGAGCAATGTGGCGCACGTTCTGAACGTGCCGTGTCCACACTCATGTGGACACATTTCTTAGTACGCGTCCTTCCGAAACGGGGATTTCAACGCAGGACCTATTGGAGTATGCTCATAGAGTGCGGGCGTTGCTGCGGGCGTTGCTGCTGATGTGGGTCTCTGCGACGTGTTTAGCAGCCCAGGAGCATCCCAGAGCGGATGATGCGAAGGCGCTGCTTCTCGAGGTTCGCAAGAAGGTGATGCTAACGGTAGACCGGCTGCCGAAATATATGTGCACGGAAACCATTGACCGGTCTACCTTCCGGCCTGAGGCGAAGGTGTTTGGCCGTTCATGCGACGATTTAGCAAGCCGCAGAAAGAAGAAGGATTGGAGAATCCGTAAAGACACGTCCGACCGGTTACGCCTGGATGTAGCTGTCTCGAGTGATAGCGAGATGTATTCCTGGGCCGGCGAAGATCGCTTCCAGGATCGTAGCCTGGCCGAGTTGGTACAGCGCGGAGCTACATCGACGGGCGCCTTTTCGGCTTTCCTGACCACTGTCTTCGGAACGAGCTCGGCCGATTTTACTTACAACGGCGATGTTAAGGCCGGAGGACCCGCACTCAGTGAATTCGGTTTTCGCGTGCCGTTTGAGAAGAGCCGCTATAGCATTGGGAACAAGCTGGGTCGTGACATCGTGGCCTATGATGGTACCTTTCTGGTGGACCCGAGTACCGTTGACCTGGTGCGCTTGAGCGTCCGTGCCGATGGGCTTCCCGCGGAACTCAAGGCATGTGAAGCCATCACAACTCTGGACTATGGCAGGGTTCGGCTGAACAATACCGAGTTTCTCCTTCCGAGCGACGTCAGTCTACAGATCGTTTACGCCGATGGCGGCGAGTCGGAGAACCGCACTGTGTTTTCAGGCTGCCACGAGTTTCTTGGTGAGTCATCGCTGAACTTCGACACGCCTCGCCGGCCGGGCTGGCATCTGCTCAGAAAACCGTCGTTGAAGGCTTGCATGTGCCTGGAGGGCTGCCGTTTAGGATCGCCCTTACGCACGCGATCGATACGGCAACCGCGGCTGCTGGCGATCCTGTGAAGGCTGAGTTGGCAGCGCCAATTAAAGAAATGCACGGCGGCGTTTTAGTGCCGAAGGGGGCGGCGGTCACCGGGCGAATCGTCCAGATTAAACGATTTTACGGATCAGTCTCCGAATCATTGACTCTGGCCTTTAAGCTGGAAAGTATCGAAGCCAACGGCATGCCACGACCGTTCAGCGCGAAGCTGGAATCGCTGGCTAAAAGGAGCATAGATTCTTCTGACGCCTTAGTGGTGCGGCAGAGTCTAGGAACGTTTGATCAAATGTTCGATCGGGACGACCCGAGCGTTGGCGTCCTCGAATTTCAGGATGTGACCCAGAACTATATCATCAAGCGGGGTGTGGAGCTGGACGGTATTACGACGGCGCAGAAATGATCTCGTCGAAACCGGCCGCATCAGTGCGGTGTCTACACAGCATGGCCTAAAAAGCACTTGTCCAACCCAGGTGTTTCCGGTAGGCTGGATTGAAGGAGAAAGGATATTGTGCCCAAAAGACCGGTGTTCACGACTCCATTGACTATCGGGCTACTGGCGATTGAGATCGTCGTTTATTTGGTGTTGCAGCCCTCCGCAGCCAGCGCGCAGACCAGTCCACAGCCCAATTCGCCCCAGGCCGAGGTTCGCTCCAAAGCGCGGTACCAGTTAAACCAGGGCGTACAAGCGTATAAAAACGCGCAGTATTCGGCGGCCGTGGAGCACTTCACGGCAGCGGTCGAACTCGATCCGAATTTCATCACGGCGCGGTTGTATTTGGCCACGGCCTACATGCAGCAATACATCCCAGGCGCCGACTCACCGGATAACATGAGGATGGCCAACGAGGCGCATGACCAATTCCAAATGGTCTTGGAGCAGGACCCCAAGAATGAATTGGCGATAGCTTCGGTCGCTTCGCTCTACTTTAACGAGAAAGCTCGATGCCGCCGAACAGTGGTACCAGAAGCTGATCTCGGTAGACCCGAGTAACAAAGAGGCGTACTATACTTTGGGTGTGATTGCCTGGACCAAAGCGTTCCAGCCGCGTATGGACGCGCGAGCCAGGTTGGGAATGAAACCGGACGATCAAGGCCCGCTGAACGATGATAATGTCCGCGCGGAGCTGGCCGCCGCCAACCGAGCGCTCGTCGAGGAGGGCATTAAGAACCTGGACACAGCCATAAAACTCGACCCTGAGTACGACGACGCCATGGCCTACGAAAACCTTCTTTACCGCGAGAAGGCCGATCTGGAAGATTCGCCGGAAGCGTACAGGGCCGACATAGAGGCTGCTGACACCTTCTTCGCAAAGGTCGTGGAAATAAGGAAGCTCAGGGCCGAACGGAATGCCCGCAGCACTACGCAGGACCCAAACTAAGGGACGCGCTGCCCACGCACCGCACGCTGTCTGCCCTCAATCCACCAGCCCGCACCGCACGGCGAACCGCACCAGGTCAGTCACGCTATGTACGTTGAGTTTCTCCATGATGCGGCCGCGATGCGCATCCACCGTGTAGACGCTCAGGTTCAACACCGTGGCGATATCCTTGTTGGTCTTGCCTTCCGCGATCATCTGCAGCACTTCGCGCTCGCGGCTGGTAAGCAGATCGATGGGATCGGTCACGTGGCGGCGGTAATCGTTGAGCACCGCGTCCGATACTCCCGGGCTCAGATAGCCTTCACCGCGGGCGATGGCGCGCACCGCGGCTAACAGGTCGCTCGAGACGGAATCCTTTAGAAGGTACCCGCGGGCCCCCGCGCGCAGAATTTCGCGGACGTACACGGAATCCTTGTGCATGCTCAGGGCCAGCACCCGCGATCGGGGAGAGACGTCCGCTACGCGGCGCGTGGCTTCAATGCCGTTCAACTCCGGCATGGCCACGTCCATCACGATCACGTCGGGTTGTAACTGGCTGGCCAGGTCGAGGGCTTCGCGGCCGTTGCCGGCCTCGCCTACGATCTCCATATCGGGTTGCGCGGCCAGGATCATTTTGAATCCCTGCCGCACCACCGCATGGTCGTCAGCCAACAGGATGTGGATCTTGTCTCTCATGCTCTGCGCCGCCATCCGGCACGCGGACTTCGATCTCGACGCCCTGTCCGGCTTTGGTACGTACGGTCAGGTCGCCACCCACGCTGCGCGCGCGAGCCCGCATCCCGATCATACCCATGCCGCGCGGTCCCGCGCCAGCGGCCGGCAAGCCACACCCGTCGTCACGGATCGAAAGGCACACCTCGCCGCCCTGCGCGTCCAGCGCAACGGTGGCCTGGTGCGCGCCGGAATGCCGGGCCACGTTGGTGAGCGCTTCCTGCGTCAGGCGGAACAGGTGCGTTTCGGTTTCATCGGGAAGGCGGCCGGAAATGCCGGACTTGAATTCCGTTTGGATGCCCGTGCGATGCGTAAAACCTTCGCAAAGCCAGCGCAGCGCGGCTTCCAGGCCAAAGTCGTCCAGAATGGTCGGACGCAGCAATTGCGACATCTGCCGCACATTCCCAATGGACTCGTCGACTAATCGTAAGCAGTCGTCCAGGCGCGACGAATCGCCGGCGCCGATGCCGTCCGGAACGCCATCCTGCGTGCCGCGGAGGGCCGCCAGGTTGGCTTTGACGGCGGTTAGCGACTGTCCGAGCTCGTCGTGCAGTTCATGGGAAAAGCGGCGCGCCGTGCTCTCCTGGTCTTCCAGCATATGCCAGGAAACCCGGCTCAATTCGCTCTCCTGCCAATCCATTTTGCGCAGCAGTTGCGCGGTCAGGCGCACCGTCAGCACCGTGCACAGCAACGCCATCGTCAGGAAAGCGGCTAGGAATGCCGAGGATTGTTTCACTAGGCGTTCGGAGCGCTGGTCGATCTGATTCTGCGCCGCGACGGCCCTACGGTAACTGGACTCGATGAGCTTGGCGACCACCGAGATGAACGCCTCGTGATCGCGGAACAGATCCTGCGACGAAAATGTTTGAGGCTCCTCCACCGCCAGCAATCGCCGCGCTTCGGCTGAGAATGCCGCGGAAGTCTGCCGGAGCTGATCGTAGAGCGGCCGCTGCGGAGTCTGCGCACCTTGCGCCACGATGCGGTCGATGTTACTGTCCGCCTCGTTCAATTCGGACAGGATACTGCCTTCGTCGACGGAATCCGGGTCGCGCGCCAGGATGGAGAAGACCTCGCTCAGGCTGGCCTGCTGCCGGTGCACCTCTTCGAGCAGGCGGTTGGTGGACTGCTGCTCCTGGACCAGGCGCGCGGCGCTCTCTCTGATGCTTTGGATATTGCCGATGCCGATGAAGGCGCCGGCCAGCAGCAGGACGATGACCAGGCTGAACCCCGCAATCAAGACGCGCAGCAGGCTGCGATGCGTGATCCGGCGGCCCGGCGCAGGCGTGGGTGAATGTTCCTTCACGGTCCTCCAAGTCCATGATGGCGCTATGCCGGGCGAGACGGATATCCCCTATCGGGGCTAATCGAGCGCCATGATAGGGGCTATGGTTCGGCGATTCCAGCGTCCTCTTTCGCCAGCGAGTTAGCCTTTCGAGTCTATCGTATTAAAACGGGCTTTGCCGCAAGATGGAATAGACGGGACAAGAAAGTCCCTCAAGGAGAGATCAAAATGAAGAGAAGTTTACTCGCTATCGTTTTCGCCGCCGCCAGCCTGCCAGTGATTTTTGCGCAGAACACGACGCCGGCCACGCCGACCCAGAAGAGCACGGCGCCCACGAAGAAGGCCAAAAAGACCTCGAAGAGTTCCAAGAAGACCACCAGCTCAACCAGCACCACCAGCACTCCCCCGACGAAGTAGCTGTTCCCACCCCAACGTGGGCAGGCGAATATACCTGCCCACGCAGTTTCCCCGACGCCAAGAGCCGCCAAGAGCGTCGAGGAATTGCCGGCCCGAAACCGCGCGATATACTTGGCTAGTTGGACACCCGCTGGTACTTCCGGATCCTCGCAATTCTTTCCGCCATTCTGATCCTCGCACCGCTCCGCACCGGAGACCTCACCGGCTATGACGATGCGCAGTACGCCCACATCGCCAAGGACATCTTGCGCAGCGGCGACTGGCTGGTGCTGCACAGTAATGGCGAGCCCGCGCTGGAGAATCCGCCCCTGCTTGAGTGGATGGAAGCTTCGCTGTTCGCGGCTTTCGGTTTCTCGGACGCGCTTGCCCGGCTGCCGTCCGCCTTATGCGGGCTGGGCGTCGTCCTGCTGGTCTACTGGCTGGCGCGCAAGCTGACGGGCGACCCTTTGACCGCCGTGCTGGCCATGTTCGCGATGGCGACCAGCCTCTATTTTCTGAAGTACACCGCGCGCGGCATGACCGATGTGCCGTTCACCTTTTTCGTCTTGTGCGCGGTTTGCGCGTGGTCCCGCACCGATGACGATCCGCGCTGGTACCTGGCGGTGGGCGCTTGCACCGCGCTCGCCCAGATGACGCGCAGCATGATGGGGCTGGCGCTGCCGGCCGTATTCGTCCTTCACCTGATCGTCACCCGCCGCCGGCCCGTGTGGCGCTACGCCATTCCCGCTCTGGTGATGGCGTATCTGCCGCTGGCCGCGTGGTATGCCTATCTGGTTCACCTGTTCGGCGCGTGGTTCGTCGAAGTGCATTCCAGTTGGCTGCGGAACGAGGTTTACGGGGGATTGTCTCCCGCATGGCGGCGGTACACCGGCGCTTTCGAGTATGCGTGGATGCTGGCAAAGTCGTACTGGCCATGGCTGCCGCCGATGCTGGCCGGCTTGGCCGTGGTCGTCCGCGGGCGGGACCGCAAATTGTGGCTGCTGGTTCCATGGGTAGCGGTGGTCTTTGCGCTATGTGCGGCCGCGCGCAGCCGAGTGCTGCGCTACATGCTCCCGGCCTATCCGGCATTTGCCATACTTGCGGCGGTGGGCCTCAGAAAATTCGTACCCGACCGGTACCTGCGCGCGGGTCTGCGCGTGGCGACGCCCGTAATGGCTCTGGCCGTGGTGGCCGTGTCGGCATTCCCGCGAACGCACTTCGAAGCCGCCGAAATCCGGCCCGTCGCCAGAGCCGCCACCGCCGCCACGGCTCCGGGCGAGCGCGTCGCGTTTTATGACGCCGGCCAGCCCCGCTTCGACGAAGACAACCAGATGCAGTGGTATGGCGACCGCTTCCTCATCCGGTTATTCAGCCGCGCGGAACTAATGGAGGCGTTGCAAGGCAGCCCGGCGCGCGTTTTCGTGCTGGACAAGGATAGCTACCGCGCGGAAGTGGCGGGGCACCTGAGCCACCAGGTGCTGGCGGAGAGCGGTCACCTGATTTGCATCCGGTTGTCAGCCGGCCGCGGGTGAAAGCCGTCCGTTTACGCTTTGGCCTTCTTTACGGCCGCCTGGATCTTCTTGTCCAGATCCTGGCTCTCCTTGGAGGCCGGTACCGTCTTCAGAGCCTGCTGCGCGCGGTCGCAAAAGACCTTCATCTTATCCGGCTGATCCAGTTTGTTGTGCGCGTACATCTTGGAATCGTCGAATAACGCGGCGGCCATGGCCTCGACGAAGGCAGCTCGGGGAACCTTGGCCTCGCCGGTCTTGAGCAGATCCTGGGCCTTAGCAGGGTCGTTTTGCGCGCCCGCCGCCCGGCAGGTGGCCAACAGCACCGCGCGCCCAATGGCGCGTTTTTGGGCAGTTTCGATCTCGGCGTCGGGCAGCCAGGCGCCCCCCGCAACCTTGTTTAGCAACAGGACTTCAGTGGGGCTACCGGTAGGATACGCAAACGCCAGAGTGACGTATTCGTCGTTGCTCTGGAACTTCGCGTAGGTATCCGCAAACTGCAGCGCTAACGTGTTGGCGGCGCCCCGATAGGTGTTCACCTGCCGGCGAAAATTCGCGGTCTGCGTGCGATTGGCGTGCCCGCCGGCGTCGAACGATTCTGCCAGGTCGGTGTAGCCTTGGGCCATGCCGGAGGTCAAAACCAACATCCACGGCTGAGCGCGCGCGGCGTAATCGTTTTGGCTTGACAGAATGTTGCCCAGATGCTCGACGGTCTTCTGGTAGTCGCCCGCGGCATAGGTTTCCTTTGCGGCGGCCCAATAGAACGCGGGCGTACCGGGCTGCGGCGCATTGCCGCCGGAACAGGATAAAAGGATTAGATTAGCTGCAATAAGGCCCCAGAGGGCCACATTTCGGTTAGCCATATCGGTCCCATATCTGTGATGGATATGCCTCCGATGAAAGGAGTATCACGGCGCAGCGCCGATTGCAAGGCCTCTCAACAGGCGTCCCGCACGCGCTATGTGTCCGCGATTGACGCTAACGCCGCACGCGGCGCATCCACCCGCCCAGCGTCAGGCCGGCCCGCGCGCTGAGGATGGCGACCGCCAGGGCCAGCGCCATCCGAAACCAGAACTCCGCGGCGCTGCTTTCCACCTGGGTAAATACGTATCGCACCCATTCATCGTCTAGCGGCACGAAGAAGGGAAAGTATTGCGTTCCGAAGAACCAGTTGCGTGCGGCCGGCGACTGCAGAAAATTCGCGAACGGCCACTGCACCGCCACGAAAGTTCCCAGGAACACCGCGCCGAATGCGGTGGAGCGGCGCCAGCGGTTCCAGGTCCGCAGCTTGGGGCGCAATAGGTCGAGCGCTATAGCCGGGACCACAATCAGTAACGGGAAAGGCGGAGGGACGAAGCTAGTCACATGATGATACACCGGCCCCAGTTTCGGCTCGGCGGGAAACAGCGGCAGGAGCCACAGGAACATCAGGTTGAGCATGGTAAAGGTGCCCGCGATCGCGGTGCTCGCCCAGCGAAATTCGGAAATCTGCGCCACCGCCACCAGGAACATGGGCGCGAACAGCGACATCAGCAGGTAAAAAAGCGCGCTGTGCATGGAGTCGGTGAACGTGTATTCCTGGAAGACGGCAATGGCCATGCCCAACAGGTATGTGACCATGTAGAGCAGCAACGCCTCCAGCTTTAGGCGTAAGACTCCTGCGGTGCGGTTCATCTGCCCCAGGATCAGTACCACCGCGCCAAAGCGAATCGCCATCAGCCCGAAAATCAGCACCACATGCGGCGGGCTCAGGATCTTGACATCCAGCCCGTAAGCGGCGTGCCACCAGTTGTCGAACGGCGCGGAGGTGAGCATGGCCACCCCTCCCCAACAGCACAGAAAAGCTCCCAGCGGCCCATAAAATCCCCAGATGCGCACCGCTCCGGCGCACTCGGCGGGCGAACCGCTGAAGGTCAGGTGGAAGATCAACCACGCCGAAGCCGCTCCAGCCAGGATACCGCCAAAGTGGATGAATAAGTGGGGCGCCGTCCAGAACGTATCGCGGCCGATACTCTCATGCCAGGAAATGTCCCAGACCCCGCCGAACGAAGCTGAAGTTACCGCCAGCGCGCACGCCCAGATGTACCAGGGAACAGTGCTGCGCTGGGAGGCGGTATTCGGCTGCCAGGCGATTGCCGCTATTTGGGACATGGCCGCGTCCGGGTCTTCGATGCCACTCTACCACAGCCCCGGGCTCGTTTCATCCTGCTAGACGCCTACTTGACGCCTTGAATCGTGCACAGGTGCCGGAAAATGCCGGGTAACGGGCCATGCGCTGTTCCGTAATGGTGGTAGTTTGGGCGCCCCATTTTGCCGTGGCCTTGTTGCCCGGAGCTTTCCGGGTCGCGTGCTCCCTCGGAGGCGCGCTGCAAAAGCTTTTAGAATTGCTTCCCGTATTGGTCGTCGCTGACCTGTTCCATCCAGTCGACAACTTTCCCGTTGAGAGCCTCCTGAATCGCGATGTGCGTCATCGCCACAGTCGGGCTTGCGCCGTGCCAATGCTTCTCTCCCGGCTCGAACCAGACGACATCGCCCGGCCTGATTTCTTCGACCAGGCCGGCCCATCGCTGGACCAGGCCAACACCGGATGTAACGAGCAGCGTCTGCCCAAGCGGATGCGTATGCCACGCCGTTCGGGCGCCGGGTTCGAAGGTGACGCTCGCACCCCGAGCACGCGCTGGATCGGCCGTCTCGAATAGCGGATCGACCCGGACCGTTCCCGTGAAATACTCCGGTGGTCCTTTTCCAGAGGGTCGCGAACCACATCTCTTAATGTCCATGAATAACCTCCATTGCTGTTGGTTCGAATTGTTTGTCTACTTTCAAGACCGCACCCACGACCAGCGACAGCTTTGCGACCACGAGACGCGCCGCCAGCGGCTCCTCACTGGTTCCGGCATATATCGGCAGACACTCCGCTTCGGCTCTGTGCATCGACAACGACTCCTATCCTCAATCCTGCGTTACGCCGCGCGGCATGACTTTCATAGTCGCCGAGCGGGCGCGGGCGCTGATCACAGGGCTCAGGTACTCACGCGCGTGGTACTTTGCCCGGTAGGCGTCATCAATGCTGTCGTTGATCTGGCCTTCGACCGGCTCGAAGGTCACTTCCTTCGTCATGTCGGCGGCGATGATCCGGCCAGCTTTCTGCTTCACCGCGGCCTGATACCAGCCAGACGCGATTCCACTGTAGGCGCGGACGTAAAGCGCGTCGCCAACTGCGACGGACCAAATCCACGTCTGCGTGCCATAGGTTTTGACCGTCGTCGCGGAATGGAGCAATATGCAAGTCATCCGCCTTTGCGATCTTCTGCAGTTCTTCTTTGGACCATGCGGTCATTTGTACGTGCTCCTTCTCTTACGGGCGCCGCAACGCCTTGATTTCCGGCGGATTGACGGCGATGACTTACTAGCCAAACTTCGCGAGTGGTACCTTACTTCGTTCGAAAACCCTGCCTCAAACGCCCCGTGGGGCAGGCTCGCAGCCTGGAGCGGCCTCGCAGGCCGCCAACGCGTGCACCGCGCGTCAAAACGTATATTTGACTGCAAACTGCAGGATGCGCGGAGCCACGTCGCCCAGGAGTTGGCCAAACGTTGGGTCCTGTATGTTGGTGTCCAGATTGGGAACGTTGAAATTCACATGGTTCGTGACGTTGAAGAACTCAAACCGCAACTCAAGTTGTTGCTTTTCCTTGATATTGAAACGCTTGCTGACGGCCGCGTCGATATCAAAAAAAGCGGGCCCCAACAGCGAGTCCGAACCCGCATCGCCAAATGTACCCAATGCGTTCGGGACGAAAGCGCTGGGGTTCAGCCATTGTTGGGTACTCAGGTTTCTTACATAAGGATTTCCGACTACATTCGGCCGATCGAGCCCAATACCTGTCAGAGAATTATCCACTCCGGTAAAAACGGAGAACCATGTCCCCGTGTGAATCGAGAAGATGGGGGCGAGCTGCCAGTCGCCTAGCAGCCGGTTCGCCCACGCATTGGCAAAGTGGGGCGATTGCAGAACAAATGTCAGATTGAAGGTGCCTCGCAGATCGAATCCGCAATTCCCCCGCTCGCCATTTCGATTGTATGGATTCTGCGTCTGCGGACCGCCCAGATCACCCTCCGCATCCGCCTCACTGATGCAGTGTGCCCACGTGTAATTCGCCAGGATCGAGTAGTGGTTGCTGAAACGATGCTCCGCCTTAAGCAGAAGACCTTGATACTCGGCATTGGCCCCGTCATCCGCCTGATAAATGTCCGAAATCAACGAGCCGGCGACAGGGTTTTCGAGATAAAGTACCCTTCTCTGATTGGTATTTGAAGTCGTGGAGCAGGGTGACCCATTGCAGTTTCCCGGGATATAAACGCCCGGATCCACATCCTCCCCGGTCCAGATATGCGAGCTCTTGTTGCCGATATAAGTCGCGGATAACAGCCAATTGTCGGCTAACTGGCGCTCATAACTAATGTTCCACTGCTCCACCGAAGTAGGGTGAGCATGCAAAGGATAGTTATAATACTGGCCCTCCGGGGGAAAAATCTGATTCTTGATGGGTGGGGAAGGCGACGGGAACGGGTTGCCGCCCGGGTATCCCTGGAAGGGATTCGTCAGGCCTCCCGTCGGGCTCGGCAAATCGATGGTGCTGGCCCACGGTGAGTCTCCGGTCTGGTCCTCCTGGTAAGCGGTTTCCATGGTGTCGTAAAAGAGGCCGTAGCCCACGCGAATAGTCTGGCGCCCGCTGCCGGTCGGGTCCCAAGCCAGGCCCACACGGGGCTCGAAGATCGCATATCTTGGAAAAGCGGAGGCACTCGGCATCCCCGGATCGCCTGGGAAAAATAAGCCCGGCGGAGCATTGACATACTGGTTTGTCTGGGTGCCCGCGGCGAATGCCGCCGCGTCGAAATGTTGCATCCGGTTGTACTTTTCGCGCTCGGGCAGGTAAGGCTCCCAGCGCAGGCCAAGCTGCACGTTGAGCCGCTTACTGAGCCGGATATTATCGTGGACGTAGGCGCCAATGTAGCTCTGCCGGCCATCGAACGGTTGGAGGTTTCCCTGCTCAAAATAGCTGGGCAACCCGAGCATGAAATCGGCCAGCGCGTCGCCGGACGCCCCTCCATTGAACGTCACCGAACCATTGGCTATGACGTAATTTCTGTAATTAAACTGATAATGGATCAAGTCCACGCCCAATGAGATGTGATGCCGGCCGCGAACCATATCCAAGTCATTCGCAACTTGATAGGAATCCTGGTTGAGTATGGCGGGCGCGCAACTGCCGCAGCCTCCCCCGAAATAGCCGTTGACCGCGATATCCATATAGTTCGGCGCGGCGGAGAACATATTCA
>DATKFU010000081.1:0-22879 GCA_035511215.1 Bryobacteraceae bacterium
AGGCCGGCCCTCCGCCAATCAATACCTCGCGGGAAGCCGAAGTCATGCTGCGAGACGGGCTCAAAGGCACCAGACACGATGCGACCATAGCTTGCCGCCTGAGTCTGTATCCATTGAAACGCAATTCGGTAAACCGCAATCGGGCTCGCGTCGGGTTTCCCGTTCAATACATCGCCCTCGGCGTCGTCATGCTGCGAGGCCGCCGGACCCAGAGGGTACCCCTGTGAGCGTGCCCCACTCGAAGAACCGCGCTAGCCGTTACGCGCCGCGTCCACGAAGCGACCTTCGCGCATCACGGGCACCGCCGTACTAATCGCACATTGGGCGGCAAATTCGACGTCACAAGCAAATCCACGCGCAGCCAGTTCCTTGCCCGACGTGCTGCGAAACAACGCATCGTACAGATCATGCTGGAAACGCTCGAATGCGGCGATGGCCGTCTCGGCCTCCGGCGAGGCCCGGCCCGGCAGATTTGCCAGCACGGCTCCCGCGCCGATCAGATCCTCGATTGCCGGCCGGAGCGCGCCGTCGCCCCACTGCTCTCCTGCCGGAACGACGGCGATACGCGAACCGTGGGCGCGGGCAGCGGCCGCCACTGCGCGGCAGTTTCGGAGGCAGGCGGTGAAAGTGGTACGGGCGCTCCCCATCAGGCAGAGGGTACTGCCGTTCGGCGAAGGCAATACCAAGGCCGCTCCCGCCGGGATCGACTGCAACGATGAAGGCGAGAGAGAGTAGCCGGCGGCGGACCGGGGCGAGGCTAGCAGCGCGCCCTTCGACTGAGCGAAGGTTTCGGCGGAACTATCCCGCCAGCGATACGGCAGCACGGAAGCGCCGCGCGCGACAGCGACATCGACGGAGGTGGAAAACACCAGCACGTCAACAACAATCAGGACATCGCCGATGGGTGCCAGGGTCCGGACGCCCGCCACACCCCATTCGCAGCGAAGGTCGTATTCCGCCTGGTCCCAGTGTCTATTCATGCGGAGAGTTTATCGAAGTCGGCAGGTTCGCCGAATCGGAAGCCCTGCAGACCGGCATCGATGGAGCGCAGCAGGCCGGTGAGCACGCCGCCGGCGCCCACTTCGACGAAACGCCGCACTCCCTGTGCCGCGAGATGCCGGATGGATTCCGCCCAGCGCACGGGGTTGGGAACCTGCTGGTACAAACCTTGCCGCGCCTCTGCGCCAGTGCGCACTTCTTGCGCTTGCCAGTTATTCACCAGCGGGCAACTCAAGCCGGAAAAGTTGGCGGCATTCAGATCGGCGATCAGGCGCTCCTGGGCTGGTTTCATGAGCGCGCAATGGAACGGCGCGCTGACCTGCAGCAAGATAGCGCGGCGGGCGCCTGCCGCTTTTGCCAGTTCCATGGCGCGTTGCACCGCGCCGGCGTGTCCGGCGATCACCACCTGGTCCGGTGCGTTCAGGTTCGCCGCGCTTACCACTTCGCCCTGCGCGGCCTGTTGCAGGACGCCATCGAGCGCGCCTTCGGGCAAGCGCAGCAGTGCGGCCATCGCGCCCACGCCAGGCGGTACAGCTTCCTGCATGTACCGACCGCGCTTGTGGACCAGGCGCAGGGCGTCCGCGAATTGCAGGCTGCCGGCCGCGACCAACGCGGAATATTCTCCGAGGCTATGGCCGGCGACGTAGTCCGGTGAGAAGCCGCGTTCGGCCAGCACGCGAAAGGCGGCGGTCGATACCGTGAGCAGCGCGGGCTGGGTGTTCTCAGTCAGCTTGAGGACGTCTTCGGGGCCATCAAAACACATCGCCGAAAGCGCAAATCCCAGAACATCGGAGGCCTCTTCGAAGACCGCGCGCGCCGCGCCGTACTCGGCGGCAAGGCCCTTGCCCATGCCGGCAAATTGGGATCCCTGTCCGGGAAAAAGAAAGGCGGTCTTGAGTGCCAAAGGCGATTATAACCGGCGTTAACCGGCATTATCCGGCATGGTCTTCGAGTTGCTCACTCTACCAGTATCCACGGAAGCGCCGTGGCGTGCGAGGACGATATGCCAGGGAAAAAACACTTACAGGGCGTAGGTTCGAAGGAACAGCGGCAATACGAACACATCGAGGAAGCCGCGGAGCGCAGCGGCCGGTACGGTAAGCGTGCCAAGGAGGTGGCTGCCCGGACCGTGATGAAGCAGCACAAAGAGAAGGGGCACGAACCGGGCCATTAAGCGCCGCTCTGGTGGGCGGGACGGCCCGGCCTCCGATACGACACCGTTCCCGCCCAAACAGGATCTCTCAAACGACTCTGCGGCCCTGAATCAAACGGATGACGAGAACGACTACGGCGATCACCAGAAGAATGTGAATGTAGCCGTAAAGCGTGTACGACGTCACCATTCCCAACAACCAGAGGATCAACAGTATGACAAAGATTGTCCACAACATTTGAGGCTCACCTTTCTCGAAACGACTTGTAAATTGTTCACTACGCGCACCACTTTCGGCACGGCGCCGGCTAACGCTCCGGCCTTGGCCTTGGCTTGTTCGGTATCGACCTGGCCCGATAGCGTGACCACGCCATTGGTCGAGTTTACGGAAATATTCGTCACGCTGGAGAGTCCTACATCCGCTGCGAGTTTGGACTTGAGTTGCGTCGCAATTTTCAGATCGTCTACCTGGGCCTCTGGCGATTCGTTGGTTCTGCAGCCCAGGAGCAGTAGAACGAGCGGCAGCAACAGAAGCAGTCTCATAGGCATTCCGGCAGGTCGGGGAGCACCCTTACAGCCAATGTGAAAACAAGCTCAGCCGCCATATCGCGCAAGACTGAGAGGAGACAACGATCCGCGCGGCATGGACAACGCCGGCTCTTGCCGTGCGCGGCGTAATAAGCAAGGAGGACTTCCCTCGGGACGAGGAGTCCAAAGAGTTTTGATTGGATCGGGGGCCGGAACGCGCGCTGCAAACGGCCGCCTCTCCCGCGAAGATCACTTCAGCAGACGGCTGCTGTTGGGAGCTTGCGGCTGCACGCTGACAACCTCCACGAAAGAAGTGAGGCTGCGGGCGGCTTTGTCCACGTCCTCGCCTTCCTGCAGCACAATCTCATGCTCGATCCAATTGGAGAGCGGGATGTTGCGGAAGAATATGCGCTCTTGCAGCACCAGCGCCTTGCGATTCTGGAACAGCAGCTTGTTATCTTTCACGTAGTGCCGCTGCTCCACGTGCATGTCGGCCAGGAACTCGTCGAGAGCCTCGCGCCGGGCGGAGTCTCTGGCGCTGCGCAGAGTCTGTGCGAACGAACTCTTCTCCGCCTCCATCGTGCCGCGGGCCTGGGCCATGGCTTCGCGCTCACGGGCCAGCGCGACCTCCATGCGGGACTGCATGACATAGAACGCCAGCAGGCCGGAGCAGACTGCCACGAAGCCTGGCAGCAGAATCCAAAGAAGAGCGTCCACTAGCTATATAATAACGGAAACTGCCACCGCACGGGCTTTTTGGACTACTCTTGTTGACTTCCGTCAACCTTCTGGTTGGCCAAAAGGTACTTAAGCACTCCTAACTGCAGAGAACCCAGGGCGCCAAAAATCGCTGCGATCTGCGCGCGCAGACCGCTCGCGAAGCCGCCATACTTGCCGATCCAGGCCGCGGCGCCCTGCTGCCGGTCGGCTTTGCGCAGCGCCGACTCGTCGGAGCGGCCTTCGTGGCGGGCGCGCGCTTGGGGGACCAACAGGATTCTCTTGCCTGCGCGGCGGATCTGGTAGCATAGGTCGGCATCGCTGCCGAATTGTCCATAACGCTCGTCGATCTGGCGAATCGCGGTGAAGAAAAAACGGCGCATCATGAGCGCGGCGCCGCGCGGATATCCGACGGGCATGGGATCGGGTCCGGGGTCGGCGGGGCGCCAAGTATCGTCCGGCGGAAAGTGTCCCAATTGGGGCGCGGGCTGGTCCGCGGCGTCTACCAGCAGCGGACAAACGGCTCCTGCGTCCGGTTGCGAATCCAGAAGCCCGGCCAGCAGACGTACGGTGTCGGGGAAGACCTCGGTGTCTTCATGCAGAAAGAAGACATACTCGCCTTCTGAGCCGCGCACGCCCAGATTGAGGGCCTTGGTCAAGCCGAAATTGCGCGGAATGCGGATGAATCGCGCGCGGGGGAATTCGCTTTCGAGCTGCTGACTGCCGTCGGTGGAACCGTTGTCCACTACCACGATATCGAGCGTGTCGCGGGCTTCGGACCGCTCCAGCGCTTCGAGCGCGCGCCGTAACAGCGCTTTTCGGTTGTAGGAAACCACCAGGGCCGATACCTTAGGCGGCTTCGGCGCCTGGCCGGTAGGTTCGGCCACTTTCAGCAGCTTAACATGCTCCAGTTGCCTGGCTATCGCGAACGTGTTAGATATGTCTCTATCATGCCGATGAACCAAGCACTGTTAACGGAATTCGATCACGAAATGGCGAACACCCGCAAAGCGCTGGCGCGCGTGCCGGAGGACAAGTTCGGCTGGAAGCCGCACGAAAAATCCATGACCCTGGGCCGGCTGGCCACGCACATCGCCGAGATGCCCGGATGGGTTTCCACCACTCTCGAAAGCGAATCGTTTGATTTTGCCCCGCCGGGCGCGCCCGCCTATCAGCCCAAGACGGCGGGATCGCGGGCCGAGATTCTGGAACTGTTCGATAAGAATGCCGCGGCTGCCCGCACCGCCCTCAGCGGGGCCAGCGATGCACAATTGATGGTTCCCTGGACTCTGCTGGCCGGCGGCAAGGCGGTATTTTCGATGCCGCGCGTCGCCGTGTTGCGCTCCATGGTGATGAACCACACGATTCACCACCGCGGACAACTGGTTGTGTACCTGCGGTTGAACGACGTGCCTGTACCGGCCCTATACGGGCCTTCGGCCGACGAACAGGCCTAGGTATGGCTTAGCATCGCTCAGAATGGCGCGCCGTCCCCGGTGCTATTATGATAGGAACAGAGGGCCAGGCGCGTGTCGAAAAACTCCAACATACCTAAGAAAACCCGTTCCGCGGTACTTGTGCCGCTGGTGATCGTGATGGGCGGCTTAATGGCCGTCTGGGGGGCGGATGCCGCGCATAGCGCGACAGGACAACCCGAAGGCGATCTTAAGGGCGACGTGAAATCCTTCGCCTCTGCGTATGCCCTGATCGAGGAAAACTTCGCGGACACGATCGCGCCGGACAAGGCCATCTACCAGGGCGCTATACCGGGCATGCTGCGCACGCTCGATCCGCACTCCAACTTCCTGGATCCCGAAGAATACCGCCTGCTGCAGCAGAACCAGCGCGGGCAATACTACGGCGTCGGCATGGAAGTGATGATGGATGGACCGCACGTGGTGGTGGTACAGGCGTTTCCGGATTCGCCGGCGGCGCGGGCCGGGCTGCGGCGGGGAGACGTAATTGCCGCGGTGGACGACCACGACGTGGAGGGCGAGGATTCCGGCGCGGTCGCGGACCGGCTGAAGGGGCCGCGCGGCACGATGGTGAAAGTTGGGGTGCGCCGCTACGGCGCCGCGAAGACCGTTTCCTACATGGTCACGCGCGGCGAAATCTCGCCTAGCGTCGTGGACGCGTTCTGGCTGCGGCCAGGCATCGCTTACGTGACCATCAAGACGTTTGAAGCCCAGAGCGCCGGGCGCGACATGGAAGAAGATCTGCGGCAATTGGGCGAGGACAACGTGAACGGCCTGGTGCTGGACCTGCGCGAGAACCGCGGCGGATTGCTGAACGAAGCCGTAGAGGTGGCCGGACACTTCCTGCGCAAGGACCAGACGGTGGTGTCGCATCGCGGCCGGTCCGAACCGGAGCAGGTGTTCCGCGCGAAAACCGGCAATCACGGACGGCAGTATCCGGTGGTGGTGCTGGTGAATCGCAATACGGCTTCTGCTTCGGAAATCGTAGCGGGAGCCCTGCAGGATCACGATAGGGCCTGGGTGCTGGGCGAAAACACTTTCGGCAAGGGACTGGTGCAGGCGCAGTTTCCGCTGTCGGAAGACGCGGCGCTGCTGCTGACTATCGCGCGCTACTACACTCCCAGCGGCCGGCTTATCCAGCGCGATTATTCGCATCGCTCGTTTTTCGATTACTACTACCATAACCGGCAGGAAGATACCCAGGACTCGAACGACGTGAAGATGACGGACGGCGGCCGCACGGTATATGGCGGGGGTGGTATCACGCCGGACGAGAAGTTCCCTCCGCAACCGCTCAACGCTGTTCAGCGGCGGCTAGTGTTTCCCTACCCGGGCGAGTTCTTTCATTTCGGCTCGGTGTATTTTGGCGCGGAGATGCCGCATCTGGCGCAGGGCTGGTCGCCGGACGACGCCGTGGTCGAGCGCTTCCGCGACTATCTGCGCCGGCAGGGCATCGCCTTCACGGACAAGGAATTCGCCGAGAATCGCGCCTGGGTGGAGCAGCAGCTTAAGGTCGAGTTGTATTCGCGCGCCTTTGACAAGCGCTCGGGCGACCGCTTGGGCTGGACCAACGACCCGGAAGTACGGCAGGCGGTGGATAGCCTTCCGCGCGCGCACGCTTTGCTCGAGCAGGTGAAGCGCGCCATGATGCGGCGCACGGCGGGGTAGTGCGCGACTTCGCGCAATTAGGCACGGGCGCTGTCGGAGTGTTCGTTCTGGCCGCTAGAGGGGCTGGCCCGATAGCCCGGGTAATGGGCGCGCGCTTCGATCCTGCCATGGCCTTCTAATACTTTCGCGAGCAGATCGGGAATTTCGTAAACCGCTGCGTTCTTCAGCGCCGCGGCGTTGGCCCGGTAGCGCTCGTAACGCGGCGGCGAAAGCAATTCCGCGACGGCTTCGCCGATATGCGAGAAGTTGCTTACCACCATCCCGACCTGCTGTTCGACGATCCAGTCGGCGTTATAGCGCTCGTGCGCCAGGGTCCACGGACTGCGCTCCACGATCACGGGCAGCCGCATGGCCAACGCTTCACTGATGCTGCCGGGACCCGGCTTGCCGACGAAAAAGTCCGCGAGCCGCATATAGAAAGGGACTTCGGTCGTGAAACCCTCGACGTGCACCGGAACACGGTGGCACATCGCCCGCAGCTTCCGCGAAACTTCCTGGTGGCGTCCGCAGAGAACGATCATCTGGACGTCGGACCGGCTGCGATTGATCGCCCGCGCAACCTTTAACGCGTCCATAGAACCTTCTCCTCCGAACGAAACCAGCGCGGTAGGCAAGTCGGGTCGCAGCCCCAGGCGGGTGCGCTCGGCGGCCCGGTCGAGTGGGCGCGCCGCGTAGAAGTTCGGATTGAGAATCATTCCGGAAGTGCGCAAGATGCGGCTTTCCAGGTAACCGAGCGCGCGGGCCTGCGCTACGGCGCGGCTGGATCCGCAAATCACGTACTGGTCCTGGCGCTCGATCCAGAAGTGGGGCGGATAGTCGGCGATGTCGGTCAGGATCGTCACCAGCGCCGCGGCGGGACACACCTGCGCCAGCGCCTGTTTGATGGCCCGATTGTAATGCGGGATCAGGGAGACGACCAGGTGCGGCGGGTCCTGGCTCCAATGCCCGGCGAGGGCGCGCACCTGAGCGTCATGGAAGATGCGGATGGCCAGATGCATGGGCGGGATCAGTTGGGCGGTGCCCAGGGTCCAGCCCCGCCGCAGCATGATGTTGTAGACTTCCTGAAACGGAATGCCGGTCAACTTGCGAATGAAATCGATGGAGTACAGCAGATCCTGGATGTTGCGCGCGCGCGTTTCCCAGGGCCGTTGCTGCTCGCGGATGACCGCGTCGAGAGCGGTGACCGCGGCGCGATGGCCGCCGCCGGCGTCGATGTAGATGAGGTCAATCTTTGGCTGTGGCAAGTTGGACCGCACAATCCGGTAGGGGGGTGTGGGCGGTGTTGGCATGCAACGCCACCAGCGACGGACGGAAGGCCGTCAACACCGGGCGCCCGATCCAGCATGGGGGTGTATCGAGGCCGAAAATCCAGGCCACGGTGAGCGCCGTGTCGAACGTGTTTACCGGCGCGGCGATGCGTCCGGGGGCCACGCCGGGCCCGGACAGAATCCAGGGAATCAGAATCTCGGGGAGCGAGTTCTTGCCGTGGCCGTGCGCGGTGCCTCCGTGATCCGAAGTAACCAGGATGAACGTGGATTCGCGCACCGAGAGCGCATCGAGCATGTCCAGCACTTGTCCGATGTAGCCATCGGCGGCTTGCGCGGCCCGGTAGTACTCTTTGCTATACCAGCCGTGCGCGTGACCTGCATGGTCCACATTATCCAGATGGATGAAGGTCAGCGCCGGACGATTCTCGCGCCAATATGCGATGGCCGCCGCGGTCGTCCTGGCGGGTCCCCGCTCATGCCGCATGACGTCGGGCGCCCGCTTTTCCAGCAGTTCCGAGAACCCGGCCCAATCGTGGAAGACGGCAATCTTGCTGGTGGGATAATCGGTGCGCAGTACCCCGAAGATCGTGGGAAACTTGCCGTCCTCGCCGCGGCAGACCGGCTGAAACTCGACCATGTGGCGGAACCAGCCGTTGGAGGTAATGCCGTGCTGCGCGGGCGAGGCGCCGTTGATGGCGGAGGCCCAATTGGGACTGCTGAGGGTGGGCAGGACGCCGCGGGCTTCCAAAGTCCAGGCCGAGCGGGCCATCAGGTCGCGGAGGCGAGGCATGTGCGCAGTGGAGACGCCATCGACGCTCAAGCCGTCCACACCGACGACGATGACGCGCGGGCCATGCCAGGCGCCGGCAGGCTCGGCGAAGCTGGTGGCACAACCGCCCAACGCCAGAACAAGCGGCAATAATTTTGTTTTGGGGCCCATAGTTATACTTATAGACCAGAATTGCTGCGTTATCGTTACGATGCGATGAAAGTTTGTGGATAAGGAGGCTGTTGCCGGCTGGCGGCATTGATTTTGGGGTGAAAACCGTCACTATAATAGAAGCTCAAAAGGAGCGATGCATATGACCGACCGCCGTGAATTCATCAGGGCAGCGGCTTTCGCCACCGCCGCCTCGTACGGCCGCATCCTGGGCGCGAACGACCGCATCCGCATTGGCGGCATCGGCACGGGTGGACGCTGCCAGTACCTCTTGAGCCTGCTGAATAAGGGCGAGGGCAGCCAGATCGTGTCGATCTGCGACGTTTACGAACCGCACCGCCAACAGGCACGCGAAAAGGCTGCCCCCGAAGCGCGCGAGTTCACCGATTACCGCAAGCTGTTGGAGCAGGCCGATGTGGACGCGGTAGTAATCGGCGCGCCCGATCACTGGCATGTGCCGATGACGATCGACGCGTTGCGCGCCGGCAAGGACGTGTACGTCGAGAAGCCGGTCACGCACCGCATGGAAGAAGGCGAGCCGCTACTGAAGGCGGTGGCCGAATCGAAGCGCGTCGTCCAAACCGGCATGCAGCAGCGAAGCTGGCCGCACTTCCAGCAGGCGCGCGAAATCGTGGCTGGCGGCGGTCTCGGCCAGGTCACGCTCATTCGCACGTATTGGTATCAGAATTACCTGCAAGGGCGCGACGTGCGCGCGCCGATCGACGCCTCTAAACTCAACTGGAAAATGTTCCTCGGTTCCGCGCCCGATCAGCCGTTCGATGCCGAACGTTACCGCGACTGGCGCTGGTTCTGGGATTTCGGCGGCGGTTCGCTCACCGATCTATTCCTGCATTGGGTGGACGTGGCGCATTGGTGCATGTCGAGCGACACTCCTATCGATGCGCAGGCCATGGGTGGCAAGTACGTAATTCCGGAATTTCAGTGGCCCGACACGGTCAACGCCGCGTTTCATTATCCCGGTAACTTCCTGGTGAACTTCGATTGCAGCCTGATGGGTTACCTGGAAGGCGGCGGGCTGGTCTTCCATGGCACCAAGGCCCTGATGCGACTGCATCGCGGCGGCTTCGCGGTGTATCCCGAGCAGCCCAGATACACGGAGCTTCCCGATTTGAAGGATGTGGCGCTGGAAGCGAAATCCGCGCACGACGGCGCGATCGAGCACGTGCAGAACTTTCTCGATTGCATTCGCTCGCGGAACGCGCCGAATGCGCCGGTCGAAGTTGGGGTAGCGGCCGCGCGCGCGGGACACCTGGGGAATCAGGCGCTGCGTAGCGGCCAGACCGTGCGGGCGTGAAGGTGGGCAAATCTCTATCAGTCTGTCTCCAAAAAGGAGCCGTGAAATACGGCTGCGTTTCCGTCTCGACCAACGACCAGACAGTTCGCCCGATTTGACAAAACTACGGGCGGGCCGTACCATATGAGCGAAGACGAATTCGAGTGGGAAGCCGCCAAAGCTCAAAGTAATCTGGCCAAACACGGTGTCAGCTTCAAGGCGGCGTGCCCTGTTTTTGATGATGTGTTTGCCTTCGAGCGCTATGATTTTGACAGTGAGCCAGGCGAGGTCGGGTGCGCGATCATGGGCACGGTGAACGACATTATTCTGATGGTGGTTTATACGGAGCGGGGCGAGCGCACGCGGATTATCTCAGCCAGAAAAGCAACCAAGCATGAGCAAACAGAATACTATCGCAGCCAAACGGCAGGGTGACGGAACGCTGGTTCAGGTTTTGCCTGACGGTTCGACCAAGCCGATTGAGGACAAAACGGATTGGGCGCGACTGCTCGCAATGACCGACGATGAGGCTACGGCCGCGGCCATGAGCGACCGTGACGCGCGGCCGATGACGCCGGTGCAGATGCGTACGGCGCGCCGGGTGCCACGCACGAAAACCCTCCGTCGCGCCCTAGCCATGACCCAGGAAGAATTTGCGATTCGCTACCACATCCCGCTCGGGACATTGCGCGACTGGGAGCAAGGACGATGCGAACCCGACCAGCCAGCGCGCGCCTATCTCACTGTGATTGCACACGACCCCGAAGGCGTAAAACGCGCCCTCGCCGAGAAGCATCTGTGATTCAGACGTAGCGGAGCGCCGGACCGTACGGATCTGAATGCCATCGGTAATTACGCATTTCATCGTGGGCGCCGCGCTGGCGCTGCCGGCCATCGAATCGCGCACCATCCGGGAGGTCTTGCCGCGTTGGGCGATCCCCTTCTCCAGCGGCATCTTGGCGGTGGTTCCCGATTTCGATGTCTTCGGGCGGCGCGCATTCGGCATCGCGAACGGCAGTTTCTTCAGCCATCGCGGATTCTTTCACTCTCAATTCTTTCTGATCCTGCTGGCCGGGAGCCTGGCGGCTGTGTTGGCCGGCCGGCGGTCGCCGCGCGCCGCGTTGTGGCTAGGCCTGTTGTGGGCAGGCTGCGCCGTGACGCATCCCTTGCTCGATGCGCTCACCGATGGCGGGTCCGGGGTGATGCTGTTATTTCCTTTTTCCACAAAGCGCCTGTTCTTTCCGTGGCGGCCTATACATGTCTCGCCGCTCGGCCTGTCGAGACTCTTCGGCAAGGCGGGCTACCTCTTACGCTGGGAGATGCCTGTGTGTATCGCGGCCATGACCGTCGGCGCGGCAGGCTGGTGGACCGCGCGCGCTTGGGAACGGCGGAGTCCGGATCGGTTATGACCCAATTTACGCGGCGGCAGTATCTCTACTTATTCGGCGCGGGCCTGTGCGCGGCTCCTGTCGACGCGCTGGCCGAGCGCTGGCGCCGGATCGCGGCTGATACCGACGGCACCCTAGGAGCGTCGGCTTTGCACCTGGGATCGGGCCGGCACGTCAGCCTCCGTGGCGACGAACGCTTCCCTTTGGCCAGCGTGTGCAAACTGCCGATCGCCATGCATATCCTGGCTATGGTGGATGAAGGGAAGCTGGCACGCGGCGCGGAGATCGAGGTGCTCCGGCGGGACGTGACTCTGAACGTCAGCGAGGTCGGACACCGCTGGCCCAAACAGCGGCGCTTTCCCCTTGACGAGTTGCTGCTGCTGATGGTGGCGAAGAGCGATAACACGGCGGTCGAAACCTTGTACCGGATCGGCGGCGGGGCGGCCGCCATCGCCACGCGGCTCCGCGGCTGGCATCTGGACGGCATCCGGATCGACCGTACCGAGCGCCAGTGCGGCCTGGATGCGGCAGCGTCCATGCGGCGTTTCATCGCCGACCCGCGCGATACGGCCACGCCCGATGGCACTATCGAATTATTCAGACGGCTCTATCGGGGCGAGTTGCTTTCGGCATCGTCGACCGCGCGCATCGTCGAAATTCTGGAAGCCACGACGACCGGGGCGGGGCGCATCAAAGGGCTGTTGCCCGCCGGCGTCGTGGTTGCGCACAAAACCGGCACCACGGGTACGGCGAATGGGTTGAACGGTTCGACGAACGACGTCGGCGCGATCACGCTGCCGAAAGGCACGGGCCAACTCGCGCTGGCGGTCTACCTGAAAGGCAGCACGCGCGATCTGCCCGCGAGAGAAGCAAACATCGCCCGAATCGCCAGAGCGGCCTTCGATTCACAGTTCTAATTGGGCTTGTTTTCCCCGCGGCGGCCGTGTTTTACTTGAATGATCGTTTATCTGGACGGCCTGGAGGCAGCCGTCCTGCGGCCAGCGCTCGCGTGTGCGACTGGGAGAGACAAATGAATCCGAATTCGAACGAGCAAGCGGTAACCGGGGCAGGCGCCCGGCCGGTCAGCGCCGAGCAGCGGTTGAAAGAACTTGGCATCAAACTCCCGGCGCCGCCTGAGCCGTTCGGCACCTATATATGGAAGCGGGGCGCAAAGCGGCTCACCTCGCGACGCTCAACGTCCTCGCTGTCACGCGGCAGCATTTGGGATCGCTCAACAAGTGACGCGGATCGTCCGGCTGGGTGTGTCGGTGGCCACTTCGGGAGACGTCCGCGAACAGCCCAAAGTAGCCGATGCCGCTTCGGAGTTGCTGCAGGACGTCTTCGGAAAAGACAAGAGCCCTTGTCGTTTGGTGTATGGCGTCGCAAGCCTTCCGCTGGGCGCCCCCGTCGAGTTGGAAGTCATTTTCGAGGTGGCGGGGTGAGGGGCTCCGCACGAGAAGCACTGCGGGCACTGGTGTTGCTGGTTTCTGTGACGCTCGCATCATTTCATTTACGGGCGCAAGACCAAAGAAAGGAACGTCCCGTGGAACACCCGACTTTTTACCGCACGACACAGATCGATGGCCTCTCTATTTTTTACCGAGAGGCCGGCCCGAAAGACGCGCCGACGCTTCTCCTGCTGCACGGACTTCCCTCTTCATCGCGCATGTTCGAGCAGCTCTTCGCCCGGCTTTCCGACCGCTATCGCCTGGTCGCGCCCGATTACCCGGGCTTCGGACACAGCGACTGGCCGGACCCGAAGAAATTCGCATATACATTCGATCACCTCGCCGGGATCATGAATCACTTTACCGAAGCGCTGGGGCTCTCGCGCTATACGCTTTACATGCAGGATTACGGCGGACCCGTGGGCTTTCGCATGGCCTTAGCCCATCCGGACCGGATCGCGGCTCTCATCGTCCAGGACGCTGTGGTGCACAACGAAGGGCTGGCGGCGAATTGGAAGCCGCGGCGGGCCTTTTGGGCCGACCGCCCTGCCAACGAAAGCACGTTGCGCACAAATCTACTGTCGCTGCGGGCGACGCGGACGCGCCATGTCGGGAACGATCCCAACGTGGAACGCTATGACCCGGATCTTTGGACCGATGAATTTGCTTTTCTCAGCCAGCCCGGCCAGGCCGACATTCAAAGCGACCTCTTCTACGACTACCGCACGAACGTCGACGCCTACCCCAAGTGGCAGGCCTGGATGCGCCAGACGCAGCCCCGGCTTCTCGTCGTCTGGGGCAAATACGATCCGTCCTTCGATCTTTCGGAGCCGGAGGCCTATCGCCGCGACGTGCCGAAAGCCGAAGTCCACGTGCTCGATGCGGGCCATTTCGCGCTCGATACCGCGGCGGACAAGATTGCGGAACTCGTCCGCGGCTTCATGAAGTAGCGCCGGCGAATGCGGCATTTTGAAAACGTGTATTGTCATCATCCCGGATCGAGATGAGGAGATGAAACATGTTCAGGGTGTCGCAGCGAGTCAGACCGGGGCGCCCGGCACCAGTTCCAGCGCCATGCGCAGGTCCGTCACGCGCGTCTTGAGTGCGAGGCGGTCGTCGAAAGTCAGCCCGCTGATTTTCGGCAGCCGCGTGCTCACCTGGACGTAGACCTCTTCGGCCTGCGCATAAAACAGCGATTGCGAGGTAGCCGCCACGTTGGCCATGGCGATGCCTCGATCCAGCTCAGTGTTGACGAGGGCCACACCGAGAACGGCCGGGACACCGATTTGCGCCGTAACCGCCAGGAGGAAGATGAAATGCAGGAACTTCATATCTCCAGGCTACATCAATCGCCAGTCTTCACAAATCGAGGTAATGGATCTCCGGCATGGCGCGCAGGCGCGCGGCGGCGCTCTCGGCGGTAATGTCCCGCTGCGGCATACCCAGCATTTCGAAGCCGACCATGAACTTCCGAATTGTGGCGGAACGCAGCAGCGGCGGAAAGAAGTGCGCGTGGAAATGCCACTCCGGATGCGCCGCGCCGTCGGTGGGCCGCTGGTGAAAGCCCATGGTGTATGGGAACGGCGCCTCAAACACGTTGTCGTAGCGGGTAGTCACCCGCTTCAGGATGTCGGCCAGGCAGCGGCGCTCGGCTTCGTCGAACTCGTCCATGGCAGTCAGGTGGCGCTTGCCGACGATCATCGTTTCGAACGGCCACACCGCCCAGAATGGGACCAGCGCGGCGAAGGATTCGTTCTCGCAAACCAGGCGCTCACCGGAATCCCGTTCGAGCGCCAGGTAATCGCACAGCAGGCACGATCCGCGGGCCGCGCGCCAGGCTGCCTGTTCGCGCTGCTCGGCGGCCGCCTCGGTGGGAATGCTGCTGCTGGCCCAGATCTGGCAATGCGGATGCGCATTACTGGCGCCCATCATTTGGCCGCGGTTCTCGAAGATCTGCACGTGGCCGATCCGGGGCTGCCGGCCCAGTTCGGCGTATTGCGCGGCCCAGACGTCCACTACCAGAGTGAGATCGGCCACGCTCATGCGGGCCACGGTCAGATCGTGCCGCGGCGAAAAGCATCCCACCCGGCAGATGCCCGGCTCGCCCGCGGCGATCAGTAGGCCGTCGCGGTCGTCGGCGCCGGCGGGACTGCCGGGAAGCAGCGCTGCAAAATCGTTGTCGAAGACGAACGTGCTGGCGTAAGCGGGATTGCGGGCGCCACCCGCGCGCGAATTGCCGGGGCAAAGGTAGCAGTTGGGATCGTACGCCGGCTGGGCGGCCGGAGCGGTCTTCTCAACCTGGCCCTGCCAGGGCCGGTCGGTGCGGTGGGGCGACACCAGGACCCACGATCCATTCAGCAAATTGAAGCGGCGGTGCGGGTGCTGCGTGAGATCGAGCATCGTTATGCAGGATAACAAGGAGCCGCGTGATACGATAGTCAATTGTCAGGTCTCGGGCTCCGTGCGACAGGCGGCCGCAAACCCCGCCAGGTCCGGAAGGAAGCAACGGTAGTGGTTTAACCTGTGTGCCGCGGATCACCCGGGGCCTGGCATTCGCCCACCCATGTACCAGGTCATCGCCCGCAAGTACCGGCCCCAATCGTTCGCCGACGTGGTGAATCAGGAGCATGTCAAGACCACGCTCGAAAACGCCATCGCGCAGAACCGCATCGCGCACGGCTACATCTTTTCGGGGCAGCGGGGAACCGGCAAGACCACCGTGGCGCGTATTCTGGCGCGCTGCCTCAACTGCGTAAACGGCCCCACCAACCAGCCCTGCGGTGTATGCGCGAGCTGTAAGGAAATAGCGGCTGGCGGGTCGGTGGACGTGATCGAAATCGACGCCGCCTCCAATCGCGGCATCAACGAAATGCGTGAGCTGCGCGAGAACGTGCGCTATCAACCGGCGCGGGACCGCTATAAGGTCTTCATCATCGACGAAGCGCACCAGATCACCAACGAAGCCTTCAACGCGCTGCTGAAGACCATCGAAGAGCCGCCCGCCTGGGCCGTATTCATGCTTTGCACCACCGAGGCGCACAAGATACCGGCCACTATTGCGTCGCGCTGCCAGCACTTCAGTTTTCGCTCCGTGGAGTTTGAGGCATTGGTCGCGCGCATGGCGTGGATCTGCGAGCGGGAGGGCATCCAGGCGGATGCGGAGGCCCTGTCGGTGTTGGCGCAAGCCGGCGAGGGCAGCGTGCGCGATTCGTTGTCGGCTCTCGATCAGGCCATCGCCTGTTGCGGCGACACCTTGCAGGCCGCGCAAGTGCGGGCGCTGCTGGGTGCGTTTTCGCTCGATGCGCTCGGTCAGGCGAGCCAGGCGCTGGTGGACGGGTCCGCGGCGCGGATTCTGGAGGTGGTGAACGAACTGGAGCGCAACGGGCAGAACCTGCAGCATTTCAGCCGCGAGCTGGCCCGCTATTTCCGCAATCTGCTGGTGGCCAAAATCGCAGGCGGGGAGACGCGCCTGATCGCTGCGTCGGCGGGTGAGCGGCAGAGGCTGGCCGAGATGGCCGGGCAGTTTTCCGAAGAAGATCTGACGCGCTATCTGCAACTCTCGCTGGATCTGTTCCGCGACTTGCAGTTCTCGCTGCAACCGCGCTTTCATCTGGAGTTGGGCTTGCTGCGTATGGTGCAGGCGGGGCGCCTGCTGCCGATTGAGGAAGCCCTGGCCGGGCTAGCGCCACGAGACGCGCCGAAACCAGCACCCAGGACCCAGCACCCTGCACCCTCCGCGCCGTCATCGCCCAGCACCCAGAACCCGGCACCCTCCGCACCCACAACCCAAAACCCATCACCCTCCTCCTGGCTCCAAAAGCTGCACGCCACCCTGATGGAACTGGACATGGCCTTCACGGCCGATGCCATCGAGCATTCCGAGGTTGTGGAGGCGAATGGGGAATTGCGGTTCACCACGCCGCGGGAGTTTTCCATCGCCATGAAGGAGGCGGACATCAACCAGGCGGTGCGGAAAATTATCGGCAAACCGCTTAAGATCAAAGTTGCGTTTGGGGACGTCGCCGCGCAAAATCAGGAGAAGGTCGCGGCCGCGCCCGCCGCGCAGCAGGAAGACGATGTGTCGCGCCGCGCGCTCGCGAATCCGGAAGTGCAGAGCTTCCGGGATTTGTTCGGCGGAGAGATCCGCACGGTTCGCAACCTAAAGGAGTAGCCACGTGAAACTACCAGGCAACATGCAGACGATGATGAAGCAGGCGCAGCAAATGCAGGAGAAAATGCAGCAGGAGATCGCCCTGATCCGCGTGGAGGCATCGGCCGGCGGCGGCATGGTCACCATCAGCATGGATGGACACAAGAACGTGCTGGGCGTGAAGATCGACCCGGAGGTGGCGGGCGATGTCGAGATGCTGCAGGATATGGTGCTGGCCGCCTGCAACGAGGCCGCCAAGAAGGTCGACCAGGAAAGCCAGCAGAAGATGAGCGGGATGCTGGGTGGCATGGGACTGCCGCCGGGCTTATTCTAATCCATGCCGGATTTCGCGGAGCCGCTGGCGCGGCTGATCACCGAATTCAAACGCCTGCCGGGCATCGGCCAGAAGTCGGCGCAGCGGCTGGCGTTTCACGTCCTGCGCGCCTCCCGCGAGGACGCCGAACAGCTTTCGCAAGCCCTGCTGGACGTGAAGGACAAGCTGGGCCTGTGCCGCGTCTGCAATAACATCAGCGACGGCGAATTGTGCGTGTTTTGCAGCGACCCCAACCGCGACCAGAAGGTGCTGTGCGTGGTGGAGGAGGCGCCCAATATTCTGGGCATCGAGAGCACGCGGCAGTTCTCGGGTCTGTATCACGTGCTGCACGGGGCGCTATCGCCGTTGAAGGGCGTGGGACCGGAGCAGCTCAAGATCAAGAGCCTGGTGGAGCGGATCGGGGCCGGCGGAATTGAGGAGATTATCGCCGCCACCAATCCAACGGTGGAAGGCGAGGCTACGGCAGTCTATCTGTCGAAGCTGCTGAAGCCGCTGGGAGTGAAAGTGACGCGCATCGCCATGGGCATTCCGGTGGGCAGCGACATCGAGTTCGCCGATGAAGTGACGATGTGGAAGGCGATAGAGGGGCGGCGCGAGATGTAATACGGTGGGGCGCCATGGATTGGCGATCTCTCGGAATGGCGTTTCGTCCAGATCCTCTTCATCTTCGTTTTCCTGTGCGTCGTCTTCAAGATACCCAGCTTCGTGATATCCCTCTGCCCACTCAGCGCCTGTGTCATAGAATAGAACGTCGTGTCGGCGCAGAATGGCGAAGAAGTCATCTGAGCTGAGGTAGTCGTCTCCACTGGGCGGAGTGAGCCAGTCGTGCACACAGGCCTCATATGCCAGCAGCCAATGCTCGGCGTAAAGGTCATCTTTGGTGAGATGGCTCCCCCACAACGGCACGTCATCGATTCGCAGCAGGCTGGAATTGCGCAAGTCAAGGGAGGCGAGCGCCACTAAGCGCCACTATGTCGTCGTCAATGCGGCTGACGATCCCGCTTTGCCGAGGACGATCATAGCAGACGGTAACGGTTCAAGTTGGAAAGTTTTTCGGGCTATTTCGATTCGCTTCGCGGGGACTCCGGGAAGCGGCGGCCCAGCGAGCCCGAGTGCTAGAGACTTCAAGTATGAGCCGGGTTGAAGAGATCGAGGCGGCCATCGAGCAGTTGTCACCTGAAGAGTTCCGCCGCGTTGCCCAATGGTTCTACAACCGCGAACAGGCCCGGTGGGATGAGCAGTTGGATCTTGATTCCGCTGCTGGAAAACTCGACTTTCTTTTTGACGAGGCCGGCAACGAAGCCGAAGAAGGGCTGCTTCGCGAGTGGCCGCCTCCGAGATGAAATCCCGGGCCACCCGGCGATTCTGGGATCTGTTCGAGGGCCTTCCGTCTCAAGGTCGAGCGCTAGCCGTCAAAAACCACAAATTGTGGCTGAAGGATGCCGCCCACCCTTCTCTTGATTTCCACCGGTTGCGGGGCAGCCGGGATCGTTATTCTGTTCGTGTAGGGGATTACTACGGAGCACTTGGCGTCATGGAGACGGGAGCCATCACCTGGGTGTGGATCGGCCACCCATGACGAATACAACCGCTTGGTGCGCGGAGAGTAGTGCTCAGGCGCCGGCCAAGCGTCAGTTCGCGAATTTGCTTACCCGCGCCCGCCGCGCAGGAAGACGATGTGGAAGGCGATGGAGGGGCGGCGGGAGATGTAGGGGAGCGCCTTCGGAATCGGCTCCTTCACCGCTTTCGTCCACGCGCTGCGAAAGGTGCGGTTCGTCCACAGCCCATCAGCATTGTTTCAGCATTGCTTAAGCATGGGCAGGGCATTCAGCGAAGGACGGTCGCGCGCGTCCACCACTACGCGGGCACCCGGCTCCTCGAACCTGTAAGTGGTCCGCGAGGCCGGCCCGATCACTGTAAGGGCCGTCCTTCCGATATATTCGAACGCGATCAAGCCCGGTATGGGTGTCTGTTGGTTGTTCTGGCCGCTGATTCCGTTCCCGGCCATGCCCCTCGTTTTTCCGCAGCAACTCATGGTGTAACTCCTCTCTCGTGTTTTGTTTCGGGATCCTCGGCATAGACGACTGGCGCGGGGGCCGTGACTCGCTCGAGCAAGATGGCGGCCCCGGACAGCGCCGGCCACAACAAGAGCCTCTCGCTCCATTCACCGCCGAGGATCAGCGCGAACGGAGCCGCCACCCACAGGCTCATGCAGTGAAAACAATCGAGCAGCGCGCCCCAAAATCCGGCGCCCGCCAGCTTACGCAGCCGCGTCAGCAGATCGCCGGGACCGTCTTCGGCATTCAGCAGATGGGTGATCCGCCAGACTGCCAGGATGCCCAGCGCGAGCTCGTAGAACCGTGTCATAGGAGAAAAAGGCGCTCCCCGCAAGGCCGGTAAGCCGGCGGGGAGCGGTGGCGATAGAGCCACTAGCCGTTGACAGGCGGCGTCAGACAGAAGCCGACCCCGATCTCATTCCAGTGGTTGTAGCAAAGGCTGTTGACCAAGGCGCGGTCGTTGGCCTGCAGCAAGATGGTATAGCCGCAGGCAGCCATGCCGGTAGTGTCCAGCGTAAAGGTGCCGTGCGAGCCGGTCGTGCTGGAAGCGCTGGTAGCGTCATAGGTGGTGGCGAATCCCGGGTCGGCCGTGATGACTACGGGATTCTCCAGCGCCGGCGAGCTACCGATGGTGATAGGTACCAGGGCGATCGAGAGCGCACCGAAGAATTCATCGGTGACGCTATAGCTGCCGGTGAGTTGTGTGCCAACCGGAGCCGACGCGCAGTCAGGCACGGATGTCAGCGAGATAGCCACCTGTGGGCAGTCGGCCGTGTAGGGGACTAGCGTGCCGCCCACATTGGCGAACTGGGTATGCGGGTAGCCGTTGTAGATGTGAATGGTTTTATCTTGCGAGACCATGGGCAGATAATTCCCGCTCCCGCTATCGAACGCCCAGCCGCGGACCTCGATCTGGTAGTCACCCTCGGTGAGCCCGCCGGCCTCGAAGGCAGCCAGCGTTCGCGGATTCACGGCTTGCAGGTCCGACTCCATGTATTGGTAGTACTGCGTTCCGGCCACGCCGCCGATCACCGGCGCGGGCGCGGGCTGCACGCTTTGCGTGAAGTTCACGGGCGGGTCGGGCGCGGAGGGCGGGAAGATCGCGATGCCGAACGAGTTGGTCAATTGGAATGGCGCGCTGGGAATATCGGTGCGCGTTACCCAGACCTGGTAGATGATGGGCTTCGCGCCCGGCAGGACCAGGCCCGTGACGGGATTGAAGACATCGATCTTGGGTGAGAAGTCGCCCTCCACGATTTGCTCGCCTCCGAATGGGCTGTGGAATCCCTGGCAATCGCCCGCTACGGTACTGGGGTAGGCCAGGTGGTCGCTATCGTGTATGAAATCGATGGTGACCCCGCCGATGCGCATTAGCTGGATGCTATTGCCTTCGCCGACTGTCCCTATGATGGGCTGCACGTTAGTGTTGACGATGTTGCCCCACACGGGAACGAAATCGGGGCCGGTAGGCGCCGTCTGCCACGAGAGAATGGCGCGCAGAGGCACTCCTGTAAGATCCTGGCAAGGCATCTGGATGAAGTTGGAGATCCGGTAGACCGCATACATCAGGGGATTGCCGGGAGTCACGGCGGCCAGGTCGTGCACGTTGACGCTGGCGGTCCCGAGAGCCTGCCACGAGCTACTCACGAAGGCGTAGAAACTGACATACTCCGTGCTGCCAGCCGTACAGAGCCCGCCCGAATAACCGGCGTTCAGCTTGATTTGGATCACACCTTCCAGTTCGCGCGTCTGCGGATTGTAGCCCGCGCACGTCAATTCCTCGTAAGTGGTGTTACCGGCCGGCTCCTCTATGGCGGACAGGATCGCGCCCAATTCCGCCCCCGCAACCAGCTTTGAAATCGAGGCGGCGGGAATTGCCTTTGCCGCCTTGGCCGCGCTTGAAGCCACTGGCGGGAGGGATTGGAGGATGGGCGCCTGGATCGCCTTCAGCGCATCCACGAAGCCATAGCGGCTCGCGGGCACGTTGGTTCCGGCATACTTCGCTTGCAGCTCCGCGAAGCCCAGCGGCGCCAGCGGCTTTGACGGAAGGCTCTGGGTCAAGTCGATTTCGGGGAGGGCATCCGCACTCAGCGTAACCACGCCTTCGGATATCAAGGTTGCGATGGGTACCTCAAAGAACAGGGACGGCGCTACCTGCACGCGCGCGTTCACCACGTTGCCCCAGGGCGGCGTGAAGTTGGCGTCGCCAGCCGGCGGTTCGATACCCCACGACAGGATGGCGCGCACGTTGAGAATGTTTTCGGTGGTGCAGAACTTGCCCGGCTCGTCAAATTCGACCGAAGTGCTGTAACTTAGCGGTAGGGGAGTAGTGGTCAGATTATAGACATTGAACGATGTGCTGCCAAGATCCACCCAGGTTGCGCCTTGTTGCACGAAGAAGCGGACATATTCGAGTGAGCCAGCGCCGCACGCGTCGGTGTCGTAACCGGAGTGCTGTTTGATATCGACCACGGCTTCCAGCCGGTCCTGCTGAGGATTGAGGCCGAGGCACATCAGTTGTTCGTACAGCGTGTCGAAGGCCTTGGCCTTAACTACGGGTCCACCCAGCTTGGGAAATGTACCGAAATAATTCGGATTGCTTAGAATGAGCGTCTTGAAATTAGCACGCTCGGGTATGACGGCAAAGGCGCTAGCGCCAGCTGTCGCTTTGGGTTTATTTTCCACTGCCATGTATTCTTTGTTTACTCGCTCGAGTAAACGTCTCCTTTGTTGCGAAGTTATTCGTCGCGGCCGCGTGATGCAGCCACCATACCTAAGTGACCGGCAGAGCGATGCTATTACATCTGCCCGCGACCATTTCGCTAAGATCGCGGCAAGTCACCACGTGGAGGACAATGAGTAGCGGAAGGGTGGCGAGAGCTATAGCAGCCCGTCGGCGCCGGATGCCAGGTTGGCGGGGCAGCCAGGATCGTGGTCAGCCGCTAATTAATTCGACTGCCCCCGCGCCGACGAACCTGCCCACCGTACAGCAAGCCTCTCGATCCGGGCCACGGCCTCCATCAGATTGTCGAGCGAATTGGCATAACTGAATCGGATGTAGCCTTCGCCGTACTTGCCGAACGCGCCGCCGTTCAAACAGGCCACACCCGCCTCTTCCGGCAACAGATCGGCCATCCCTTTGGACGAGATGCCGGTCTGCTCCACGTTGGCATAAGCGTAAAATGCGCCTTCCGGGAGAGTACAACGGAAACCCGGAATCCGGTTCAGCCCCGCGCAAAAAACTTCGCGCCGCAGCCGGAACTCGGCGACCATGGCGTCCACCGGTTCCTGCGGCCCGCGCAGCGCCGCGATGCCCGCACGCTGCGTGAAGCTGGCCACGCACGAACAGGAGTTCACCATCAACTTGTTCACGGCTTCCACCAGCCACATGGGCATCACGCCATAGCCCATGCGCCATCCGGTCATCGCGTAGGTCTTCGAGAAGCCGTCCAGAATAATG
>DATKFU010000082.1:0-2401 GCA_035511215.1 Bryobacteraceae bacterium
ATTTTTCAACTCTCGGCCGGACTTCACGGAAGAACTGCAAAACGGGCATTTCGAGCATGCCGACCTCCTGCACTTGCGCCAGAGGATCGCCTCGTCACAATCGTCATTGGGGTTCAGTCCAGCGAAGATCGGCGCGCCAAAGGCGGCACTCCTGACATTCCGCCACTGTGGCTTGATTGGCAGCTGACCGGTCGGGGCCATCGAGGTCGCCAGCCGACGACCCCGGCGAAGGGATGATCGGACGTGCTTCCGTTCATTCTCGCGTGCCGGAGACGTTACGGGTGTTCGACCAAAATCCGGTGAATCGAATTCGCGTATCCGTCGCGGGCTGTGAGGGGTGCGCGTTGCCGATACACATCGGCATCGGCCGGGGCCCAAGTCCCGAGTCCGTCAACATATCGATTGAACATGCAAAAAGCCGCGGCAATGAGCTCGGTGTCATGGATCTCCATGTCGGTGGCGCCGCACTCCCTGGCGCGCGCGATGGCTCCGCAGGTTACTTCCTTTCCGCCGCGCTGCACTTGGCCGGCAATGGCGAGCAGGGCCTTCATCTTGTCTGAGACGGCAGCGCGTTCGGGGTCGCGCTTGACGTCGAACACGAGTTGCTCGTCGTTGTTCAGATGGTATGCGGCAACAGCCCCATGGACGGCCTGGCAAAAGAAACAGTCGTTGCGCGAGGATACGAATGCCGCGATCAGCTCACGCTCGCCCGGCGAGAGGGTATTCGGTCCGCGGAGAAGAATGTCGGCGAGCTGATTGAGAGGCTCGGCGGTCTCCGGCCGGAACACCATCAGGCCCCGGATGCCTGGCAGATCCTCTCGCAACCCTATGTGTGCCACGTGTGCATTCTCCTTTACCGGGTCGGCATAGCACCTGAAGTCAAAGCTGGGTAACGCGGCAACAGTAGCATCAGCGACCCGGCGGCCAACGTCACGCCGGCCAGCACCATAAGAAGCCCGCTATAAGATCCGGTAACGTCGAAGGCGCGGCCCATGATAATGGGCCCGACCGCGCCCGCGATGGCATAGGCGGTCCACGTGAAGCCGTAGAGAGTCGAGAACGACTTGAGGCCAAAGTATCTGGAAAGCAGATAGGGAGTGACATCGCCTTCTCCGCCCATCCCAAAGCCTATGAGGGCGGCGGCCTCGATGCCCCCTGGGAGCGACCGCGCGCCAGCCAGCATGAACGTTCCCAGAGCGGAGAGCGCGAAGAGACCGGCGGCGACCCGCGGCGCGAAGTAGCGGTCCAACAGCCAGCCCGTGAATAGCCTCCCCGCCAGGATCGCTCCACCCATAGCGGAAACCGCCCACGCGGCCCTTCCCGCCGAAATCCCGCGATCGGTCAGCAGCGCGGAAAGATGAGTGATGGCGCCGTTTTGGCTGACGGAGATCAGAAACAGCTCGGCGACGATTATCCAAAAAACTCGAGAACGTAACCCCTCCCGCACCGCGGCGCCGGCCACAGGTACTGCCGCGGAATGCGTAGAGTGGGCACGCGCACGGACGCTGGAACCGCATGGCAGGCCGATGACGAGAACTCCGGCGCCAAGAATCGCGAAGGAAGCCCGCCAACCCACGGCGTGAATCAGAGCTTCGGCGATAGGAGGAAGAATCATGGCGCCTACTGCGCCACCGCCCAGCCATATGGAAAAAGCCACTCCGCGGCGCTCCCGAAACCACGTAGTGAGGACTCGGGAGTATGCCAGATGCGCCGTCCCGTTGCCCACGATTCCGAGAATCAGGAAAGTCGCGTACAGTTGCCACAGATGGCGCGTCAGCAGCGACAGTGAGGCGAACGCACAGCCGAAGATCGTCAAACACGGCAGGATGATGCGCCGTGCGGGATAGCGATCCAGCAGCCAGCCGAGCGGCGGCGAACAGGCCGCCACCGCCAGCGCCGCGATGCCGAAGGCCAATGAGATTGTCTCGCGCGACCAGCCGAACCCGGCGCTCAGAGGCTTTAGGAAAATCGCAAAAGTATAGACGAGCAGCGATGCGAAGCTCACCAGTACGCACGTGGAAGACGCCACGGCCACGCGCCATCCGGGTAGCGGATGCTGTTCTCATTCTCCGCGGAAGCGGAGGCGGGATCAAGGGCGGACACCATCTCAGCGGTTCTCGTCGCGAACGTAGCCGCTCCGGGCCAGATGCCGCCCCTGTTGGCGGTGAGCTTCTTCCGACATCTCGGCGACGCCCGTGGCCGTGATCCCACGATTGTAGAAATTGAAAAGCGTGCAGGTGGTGATGGCGAAGTAAATCGCTTCGTCGTCCCAACCGGCGGCGCGCACGCGCTCCACATCGGCGGCCGTAACGGCGGGCAGTTCGCGGGTCACCTTCGTGACGAAACGGAGCATTGCCTTGTCTTTCTCCTCCAGAGGAGAGGCTTCGAGATCCTCCTTCCC
>DATKFU010000083.1:0-9449 GCA_035511215.1 Bryobacteraceae bacterium
TCAGCTCGTCAGCAGTTTGAAGGCGTGCCGCCACTCGTTTCTGAGGAATCCGGGAAGGCACCACAATATGCACAGCGGTTCGATGGCACGCGCCGAGACGATACCTCCGCAGTCATAAGGTTCCCAGCCAAATTGTTCCGCGATCCCGGAGACTTGAGCTTTGGCCTCGGCGCTATCGCCGCCCAGAAACATGGTGGGGACGCCCTGCGAGAAATGCGGGTTGATCATTAGCGCATTTCCCACGCTGTTGAACGCCTTCACTACATGCGCCGCAGGAAGCTTGGCTTGAATCCGCTCGCCAAGCGACTCGTTTGGTCCGGTCGTGTATTTCAGAACTCCATTCACAGGCGGCTCGTCGGCAATCGGATTGGTCGCGTCGATGACTGTCTTGCCGCTGAAATTCGCGGGTCCCGCCAGTTCGACGATGCTCTCCACGGCGCGCCCGAGCGCCGCTAGCACGATCACCTCGCCGAAGCGCGCCGCTTCCTCGAAAGTTCCGGCTTTGGCTCCGGGTGTTGCGCGGACCCAGTCTTCCACGTCCTTCTTCTTTGGATCGCGGGTACCCAACATCGCCTCGTGGCCATGCTTGAGAAAGCCCGCGCCGAGTACCTGGCCCACGCTTCCCGATCCCAAAAACTCCGATCCTCATATCGTCTCCTTTCAATTGGTGACCGTGCCGGCGGGCCGCCACCAAGTATCCGGTCCGTATTATTTGACCGGCGAAAAATCGGTCGGATCCATGAACACGGATTCCACCTTGCTGACGATCTTGCCGTTGGCTTCCGAATCCTTCTGCACTTTCTGCCACTCCGGGTCGCCGCTGAATTCTTTCCAATTCTGCTTGGCAGCCTCGCGGCTGGTATGCGCGATCACGTAGATCAGCGTATTTTCGTGGGCCGGCGCGTCCTGCGGCACCCAGTACGCGATGCTGGTCATCCCGTGCTTTTCAAAAATACCGATGGTGTGGTTGCGGAAGCGCGCCAGCAGGTCTGGCAGCTTGCCTTCGTAACAGGTGTAGGTGCGAAGTTCGAAGACGCGCCCGCGCTCCTGGGCGCCCGCGGGCGGAGCGATGATGGAGGCGGCCGTCGCCGCCACGAAGAGTAGAACCGTTTTCAATGCCATGCAGCCAGTTTACAATGCTGCACGCCACCAGAAGGCCCCAACTATTTCAGCGGTGAAAAATCCGTCGGATCCAGGAACACGGATTCGACCTTGCTCACTTCCTTACCGTTGGCTTCCGACTCTTTCTGCAATTTCTGCCAGTCCGGGTCCTGACGGAATTCATCCCAATTCTTCTTCGCGGCTTCGCGGCTGGGATGCGCCACGACCCAGATCAGCGTATTTTGCGCAGCCGGCGGGTCCTGCGGCACCCAATACGCGACGATGGTCATGCCGTGCTTCTCTAAAATGCGCGTGGTATGGTCGCGGAAGCGCGCCAACAAAACGGGCAGCTTGCCTTCGTAGCAGGTATAGGTGCGCAACTCGAAGACGCGCGTGTGCTCCTGCGCCCTCGCCGTTGGAGTTGTCATGGAGGCGGCCATCGCGGCCGCGACGAATAGAACCGCTTTCAGAGCCATGTAGCCAGTTTACAATGGTGCACGGCATATGAAACGCATTCTAATTCCGATCGCCGCCGCGGCTGTGTCCGTGGTGTTGCGCGCCGCAGGGCCGCCCACGGTCCGCGAAGCACAGCAGTTCATCGAAGACGCCGAGGTCCGTCTGCTGGCTTTATCGGTGGATGGCAGCCGCGCCGACTGGGTCAAGTCCACCTACATTACGGATGACACCGAGGCCCTGGCAGCCAAGGCCGATGAACGCCTCATCAACCTGACCGTGGATCTGGCGAAGAAATCCACGCGGTTCGATTCCCTGAAGCTGCCGGAGGATGTGGCCCGCAAGATGAAACTGCTGAAGCTGTCGCTGACCCTGGCCACTCCCGCCGACGCCAAGGAGAGCGAGGAACTCACGCGCATCGCCGCCTCCATGGAAGGCACCTACGGCAAAGGCAAATACTGCCCGCCCGGCAAAAGCGAGTGCCTCGACCTGGAAGACCTCACGCGGGTGATGGCTAATAGCCGCAATCCCGCCGAATTGCTGGACGCCTGGCGGGGATGGCACGCCATCGCGCGCCCCATCCGGCCGGAGTTCGTCCGCTACGTGGCGCTGGCCAACAAAGGCGCGCGCGAATTGGGTTTCGCCGATTCGGGCGCCATGTGGCGCGCCAAGTACGACATGCCGCCCGACGACTTCGCCAAAGAGCTGGACCGGCTCTGGGAACAGGTGCGGCCGTTGTACCTGTCGCTGCACGCCTACATCCGCACGAAGCTGCGCGAACAGTACGGGGCCGATGCGGTGCCGGCGGATGGTCCGATTCCCGCGCAGCTCCTGGGCAACATGTGGGCCCAGACTTGGGATTACGTCTACCCGCTGGCGGCGCCGAAGGATGCCGATCCCGGCTTCGATCTTACCGAGATTTTGAAGAGCCGCAAGACCGATTACAAGCAGATGGTGCACTACGGCGAACACTTTTTCACTTCGCTGGGATTCGCACCGTTGCCGGAGACGTTCTGGGAACGCTCGCAGTTCTTGAAGCCGCGCGACCGGGAAGTGGTCTGCCACGCCAGCGCCTGGGATATCGATTTCGTGGAGGATGTCCGCCTGAAGATGTGCATCGATATCACGGCGGAAGATTTCCTGACCATCCACCATGAGCTGGGTCACAACTTCTATCAGCGCGCCTACGACAAGCAGCCGTTCCTGTTCCGCGACAGCGCTAACGACGGGTTTCACGAAGCGGTAGGCGATACCATGGCGCTCTCGGTCACGCCGGACTACCTGGTGAAAATCGGCCTGCTGGATAAAGCGCCGGATGCCTCGAAGGACATCGGGCTGCTGCTGCGCAAGGCGCTCGAGAAGGTGGCATTCCTGCCGTTCGGCCTGATGATCGACCAGTGGCGGTGGAAGGTGTTTTCGGGCGAGATCCCGCCGGACAAATACAACCAGGCCTGGTGGGAATTGCGCCGCAAGTATCAGGGCGTGGCGCCGCCGGTCGCGCGCGGCGAGGACGATTTCGATCCGGGCGCGAAGTATCATGTGGCCGCCAATGTACCTTATATGCGCTATTTCCTGGCCGACATCCTGCAATTTCAGTTTCATCGCGCGCTGGCGCGTATCGGCGGCTGCCGCGAGCCGCTGCATCGTTGTTCCATTTACGGCAACAAGGAAGCTGGGCGGCGCTTCAACGAGATGTTGGAAATGGGCCTCAGCCGCCCGTGGCCGGAAGCACTGGCGAAGCTGACTGGCGAGTCGCAAATGGACGCCACCGCCATCCGGGACTACTTCACGCCGCTGCAGGCATGGCTTGACGAACAGAACAAGGGGAAGCCGGTGGGCTGGTAGCGGCGCTACTCCGCAGCCTTCCTGGCGAGCGTGTCGATCACCGCGATATTGGCCGCCAGGTCGGGCGTCAGATTGTGCCGCTGCATCAGAAATTCCACGCTGTTGTAAGTGAGCCGGACTTTGCCGCCGGCGTCCTCCCAGATCAGGATTTTCAATGGGAGGTCCAGCGCGGCCGTTGGGGATGCCAGCATCAGCGGCGTCCCGGCTTTTGGATTGCCGAAGATCAGCAGCTTGGTATTGCGCATCGGCATCCCGGCCTTGTCGGCCTCGGCGCTGTGGTCGATGAGCGCGAAGATCTTCACGCCCTGGCTGTTGAGGATTCCCTTCAGTTTATCCAGCGTGGCATCAACGCTGTGGCCGCTTTCGATGGAAACGATGCCGTTGTTGGTGGTTTCGGGCATGCACGCTCCTTCCGCCATTGTAGGCCACGGGCATGTGTGCCTAAACACCATTAGGCAGGACTCACCCGTTAATGTGACGGCGCGGCTGGGTATAATGAGACCAGCCGAGCCGCTACGCATATGCCGAAGAAGCCCAAAGCCCCTCCAGAAGCGCCAGAAGCCCCACCAGCCCCAAAAGCCGAAGACAACATCCTGGTCAGCGCCGCAAAGGTGATCGGCTCCGCGGCCGGTAAGATCGCTTCGCTGGCAGGTGCGCCGCCTGCCACGAAGTCGACGAAAGTGGGCAAACTGCGCAAGAAGGACGGACACCGCCTTCCGCGGCGCCAGAAGAAGGCCCAACAAAAGACCCCCGCCTCGCGGAAAACCTAACTGCACTGGCGCGCGGAAGGAAGCGGCGAGCCCGATGGCGCGCTGCGAGCTCGTGCCCGCCCTCTCACCTCCCGGGTTCGACTCATGTCAAGCGCGTTAAGATGGATGAGCACCCAGACCCGCTATGCAACAATACGACCTGATCGTCATCGGCTCCGGCCCGGCCGGACAGCGTGCGGCCATACAGGGCGCCAAGTCCGGGAAACGCGTCGCCCTGGTCGAAAGGCGCGAAGTGGTCGGCGGCACCTGCATCAACTCCGGCACCATTCCCAGCAAAACCATGCGCGAGGCCGTGCTGCATCTCTCGGGATTCGAGTATCAGGGCATCTACGGCGTCAGTTACCGCGTAAAGGAAAAGATCACCATGGGGGACCTCGGGTTCCGCGTGCAGCACGTGATCAAGACCGAGACCGATATCACTCAGGCGCAGCTCTCGCGCAATGGCATTGAAGTGATTATCGGCACCGCGCGGTTTTTGGACGCCACGCACGTGCGCGTGGAAAACAGCCGCGGCGTCTCGGACTACGAAGCCGGCGTCATCATTATCGGCACGGGGACGAAGCCGTCGGTGTCGCCAAAGGTGCCTTTGAACGGCCGCACCATTATCAACAGCGACCAGATCCTGCAGATGCCGGACATCCCCAAGATCCTGATCGTAGTGGGCGGCGGAGTGATCGGGGTGGAGTACACCTGCATGTTCGCCGCGCTGGGCGTGCGCGTGATCCTGGTTGAAAAGAGGCCCCGCCTGCTGGAGTTTGCCGATGCCGAAATAGTGGAAGCGCTCTCCTATCATCTGCGCGATCACCGCGTCACCATGCGGCTGAATGAAGAAGTGGAAAGCGTGGAAGATACGCCCACCGGCGTGGTCGCCACTTTAATGAGCAAGAAGAAGATTTCGGGTGACGCGTTGCTCTACGCCGTAGGCCGCCAGGGCAACGTGGAAGAACTGGACCTGCCCGCGGCGGGCCTGAAAGCCGACAGCCGCGGCCGCATTCCCGTCAGCCCCAGCTACCAGACCAAGCAGCCGAACATCTACGCGGCGGGCGACGTGATCGGATTCCCCAGCCTGGCTTCCGTCTCGATGGAGCAGGGGCGCATCGCGGCCGCTACCGCGCTGGGCATACCGGTGCATTCCAATCCGGCCACTTATCCGTACGGCATCTACACGATTCCGGAAATATCGTTCATCGGCAAGACTGAAGAGCAGTTGACCGACGAAGACGTTCCGTACGAAGTGGGCGTGGCGTATTATCGCGAGATCGCACGCGGGCAGATCCGCGGCGACACCACCGGGCGCTTGAAGCTGATCTTCAATCGGGAGAGCAAGGAAATATTGGGCGTGCATATCATCGGCGAAGGCGCATCCGAGTTGCTGCATATCGGACAGGCCGTCATGATCCTGAAAGGGACCATCGAATATTTCGTGGATACGGTCTTCAATTATCCGACCTTGGCCGAATGTTACAAGGCCGCCGCGTTCAACGGCCTGAACAAACTGACGCGACTGTAGTAGGACAATTGGAGAGATGACATGGGGCAAACAATCGGCGTCCTGGCGACCAGGCAAGTCGCGGTAGGGGTGGTGGAGGACAATGCGCTCAGCGGCCAGATCCGGGTCTATCCGGAGGGGGCCGAGAATCCCGACGCACTCCGGACCATGACCGGCGATGAGATCGCGGAGCTGATCGGGCAGCAGGTCCTGATAGCCGCGCGCGAACGGCAGATCGACAGTGTGGGGGTCGGTTTTCCGGGCGTGATCCGCAACGGGGTAGTGGAGGAATCGCCGAATCTGCAACAGATCAAGGGTTTCCCGTTCGCCGCGGCTTTGTGCAGCGTGCTTTCCAAGGGCGGCTTGAAGGCTTCCGTGCTGATCCTCAACGACGCCGATGCCATCGCCGCGGGCGTGGCCGCCACGCGGGGCCACCTGGAAAAGCTGATCCGCATCTGGTACCTGGGCGATGGCGTGGGCTTCGGACGCTACCCCCAGACGGAAGGCGTGTGGGAGGGCGGACATATGGTGGTTTCTCTCGATCCCAAGGAGCACTATTGCGGCTGCGGCGGCGTGGGGCATCTGGAAGGCATTATGGGGCATCGCGCCATGCGCCTGCGCTTTCTGGATATGGAGCCGGAGGAGGTATTCGCGGCAGCGCGCGAAGGCGACGTGCGCTGCAGCACCTTCGTGAAGCGTTGGCACCGCGCGCTGGCGGCCGCTTCGGCCAGCAGCATCCATCTGGATGGGCCCGGGAAATTCTTCATCATGGGTCCCAACGCGCAATACGTGGACTTGGGGCTGGTCGCGCAGTACATCCACGAGATGGTCAAGATGACTCCGCTGCAGGGCAGCTTGTTCGAGACCATTTCGAGCAGCCACGACCTGGCGATCGTGGGCGCGGCGGTGAATGCCCGGCGGGCGGCTCCCGGGTAGCGCACACAAGCGGGTTCTCGGGAACCCGCGCAGGACTGGAGTCCTGCCCCACATTTACCGCATTTGTTGCAAGCGCTCGATGCGACCCGCCGTCGAGGGGTGCGTCGAAAATATGGCAGGCCTTCCGGCCTGTCCTCTTGTCACTGAATGGCGATAGTGACTCCGCTCTGCGTACTCGCGCCATTGACAAAGAGCTGAATTGGGACTGTAAGTCCCGTCGGCGCACCCTCGGGAATCAGGATGTTGATTTGTTGCAGGCCAGAAGTAAAAAAGGGCGCCTCTCCGGCATAGACCACCTGCGCCGCCACACCCCCGATGGTCGCTGTGACTGGCAGTATCAGCCGCTGCAGACCATCGGCGCCGGCTGGACCGAGGTCCCCGAAGCCGGTGCCGAACACCAGCAGATAACTGCCAGGGATGCCCGGCGATTGCGGCCCGTTCAGACTGTAATTCAAGTTGAGGACGGCGCCTTGCCCAATTCCGTTCTCGGTTTGGGTAAAGATCGAAGGGTTCACCGAAGCGAAGGCCAGTGTGCCTGCCTGCGTGGTTACGCCGTTGCAGACTATCTGCACGCTGGCGTTCCCCGTGCTGCCGAGACCCGCCGGAACCACGAAGTTGATCTGTGTAGCCGAGGCGAACAGCACCTGCGCTGGCACGCCGTTGACCAGCACCTGCGGCGCGGGCGTACAGCTCACGTTGGCGCCGAAAAGCGACAGGATCGTATTCGGCGCGGCCTGCGCCTGCTGGAAGGAGCCGCCATTGAGCAAGCCGTCGACTGGCGGAGGAGGCGCCCCGGACACCTGGAAGCTGGCTGTGACGCTCTGCGGCCCGCTCATCGCCACCGTGGCAGTGGCGCTCCCGGCTGGGTTCGCCGCGCCGGTCCAGCCAGTGAACGCATACCCGGCATTGGCTACGGCCGTAAGACTTACGCTGGCGCCGGCATTGTAGAATCCGCCGGATGCCGGCGTCACCGATCCGCTCCCGGAGGGTGTCACGGCGACAGTCAGTTCATACTGTGTGGTAAAGGTGACCGTGTAAGTGGCGGGAGTGGCCGGGACGACAATGGTATGGCTGACGGCGCCTCCGTCCGACCAGTTGTTGAATACGTACCGCGTGCCAGGGGGGCCCGGTTGCGGCGTGGTTACGGAGATGGTGTGCGTGCCGCCGGCCGCCAGTTGCAGCACCGACGCACCGCTGTAGACGGTTCCATCCAACCGGATGGATAGTCCCGCCGGCACGGTCTGCAGCGTGATGGAGCCCAGGACGTTTAATTGCGCCGACGCGGTATTGCCGCTGCCCGCGTTGGCCGATACGACGGTGGTGAGATTGTTATATAGCCCGGCCAAGGCCGCCACGACGTTGACCGTGATCTTGCACGAACCGGCCGCCGCGATGGTCGCCCCAGCCAGAGCGACGCTGCCGCTGCCCACCGCCGCAGCCAGCGAGCCGCCGCACGTGCTGGCGACATTACCCGCCACTGTCAACCCTGCCGCGAGGGCATCGGTGAACCCCACTCCCGTCAGCGCGATGCTGTTCGCCGGCGGATTGGTGATGGTGTAGGTGAGACTGGTGACGCCGCTCACCGGAATGCTGGGCTCCCCAAACGACACCGCCAGCAGCGGCGGCGCTGGGATGGATACGGTGAGGCTCGCTGACGCCGTGTTGCCCGCGCCGCCTTCGTTGGAAGTGACCGCACCGGTGACGTTGTTCTTGGTTCCGATGGTGGAACCCGTGACGTTGACGGCAAACAAGCACGAGCTATTGGCCGCCAACGTGGCACCGGAAAGGCTCACGCCGCCGCCGCCGGCCGCCGCGGTAATGGCGCCTCCACCGCAGGCGCCCGTGAGCCCGTTCGGCGACGAGACCGCCAGGCCCGGTGGTAGCGGATCGGTAAATCCGACGCCGGTCAGTTGAGCCGTGGAATTCGGGTTGGTGACAGTAAACGCCAGCGTAGTGGAACCATTCGGCACGATCGCCGGGGTCCCGAAGACCTTAGCGATGACGGGCGGCGCCAGGACGGTGACGGTGGCCGAAGCTGTGTTGCCCGTGCCACCTTCGGTGGAGGTCACCGTGGTGGTGGCGTTGACCTTCGTCCCGGCGGTAGTCCCGGTGACGTTCAAAGAGAAGTTACACGTGCCCGAGAGCGTCGCGCCGGACAGGTTCACACTGCCGCTGCCGGCCGTCGCCGCAATGGTCCCTCCGCCGCACGTGCCCGTGAGCCCGTTGGGCGTCGATACCACCAGTCCCGCAGGCAGCGCATCGTTGAATCCGACTCCGGTCAATTGACCCCTAGCTGGGTTGCTAACGGTGAACGCCAGCGTGGTGGAGCCGTTCAGCGGAATATCGGGCGCGCCGAAGACCTCGGAGAGTGCCGGGGGCGCCACGACCGTGAGGAACGCCGAAGCTGCACTGCCCGGGCCGCCCTCGTTGGAGGTCACAGCGCTGGTGACATTCTGAATGTCCCCGGCAATAGTTCCGATGACGGTCACCGAAAAGCTACAAGTGCTGGTGGCCGCCAGCGTCGCCCCAGACAGACTCACGCTGCTGCCGCCGGCCAACGCTGTAATGGTTCCTCCGCCGCATGTGCCTGTGAGCCCGTTGGGCGACGCCACCACCAGTCCCGCCGGGAACGAATCGGTAAACCCGACGCCAGTCAGGGCAGACGACGCATTGGGGTTCTGAATGGAGAACGCGAGCGGGATGGAGCCGTTCAACGGAACCGTTGCATAGTATTCGATGCCTATCCGCACTGCCCGCGGCTTCCGTATCAGGGGCTCCACCGCTCCGAACACCTTTGTGATCATGGGCGGGGCAACAGCCGACGCGACGGTGACGGTGGCCGAGGTTGCCGTGAC
>DATKFU010000084.1:0-11321 GCA_035511215.1 Bryobacteraceae bacterium
ATCGGGTCCTTGCCTCTACAAGGGGATCATGGTGGCGTGCGGCCCGCCGGGATTGCAGGGCGGCAAGAATATCCTGTTTCACAACAACGGCGACGGCACGTTCAGCGATGTCAGCCGGAACGCCGGCATCTTGAAGACGCAAGGCACCTATGGGTTGGGCGTGGCGGTCTCCGACTTCGACAACGACGGCTGGCCCGACATCTATGTAGCCAACGATTCTACATCTTCGGCGCTTTACCGGAACAACCACGACGGCACTTTCTCCGAGATCGCCATCGAAGCCGGCGTGGCCTACAGCCCGGACGGGAAGCCGCAGGCCGGCATGGGCGTGTCGGTGGCGGATTACGATGGCGATGGCAAGTTCGATATCGTGAAGACCAATTTCGCCGGCGACACCTCCAGCCTGTACCACAATATGGGCGACAACTTCTTCGAGGATCGGACCTTTCAGGCAGGGCTGGGCCGGAACACGCGTTTCATGGGCTGGGGTGTGGGGTTCTTCGATTTCGATAACGACGGCTGGCCGGACATTCTGGCGGTGAACGGCCACGTCTATCCGGAAGTCGGGCAGCCCAACGATGAACAGGGCTACCGGGAGCGCAAGGTGCTGTACCACAACCTGGGCGATGGCCGGTTCGCGGACGTGTCGCAGGACGCCGGGCCGGGAATTCTGGAGCCGGCTTCGGCGCGCGGCTGCGCTTTCGGCGATTTCGACAATGACGGCGACCTGGACGTGCTGATCAACTGCGTCAACGACACGCCGCAACTGCTGCGGTGCGACAGCCAGGTGCGGAACAACTGGCTCAAGGTAAAGACGGTCGGGGTGAAATCGAACCGGTCCGGCATCGGCGCGCGGATCTACTGCACGCCGGTGGGCGGACGCCGGCTGATGGATGAAGTGCGCAGCGGCAGCAGCTACATTTCGCAGAGCGATCTGCGGGTGCATTTCGGCTTGGGTAGCGCGCAGAAGGCGGATTTGGAGATTCACTGGCCCAGCGGCCAGGTGGACCGGATCAGCGGAGTGAAGGCCAATCAGGTGGTGACCGCGACGGAGGGGAAGGTATGAACCATGCACGCCTTACCAGCCGCGTCCGTCGTAGGTAGCAGGAGGTGCGACATGCGATTCTTGTGGATCGCCCTGGCAGCTTCGACTGCTTTTGGGCAGGCCAGCCACGTATTCAAGCTCACGCAGGGCCAAGACGCGCACCAAGTCCAGGAAATGGCGGTCTTGCTTCGTGGGACGGGGAAGCTCGGTCAGGTGTCCGTTGACGCGGCCAATGAGACGGTATTGGTAGCGGGAACGCCGGGGCAGGTCGCGGTTGCGAACTGGCTCGTACATCAACTGGATGTGCCGGCGAGCGTGCAGGTATCCGGAATACACGAATACCGGCCGCCAGAGACGGCTGACGATGTGGTGCGCGTGTTCTATGTGAACAATGCCGTCTCGCGACAGGACCTGCAGGAGATCGTCACAGCGGTACGCTCGGTGGCGGACGTGCAGCGATTGTTCGTTTACAATGCGCTGAATGCCGTGGCTGCGCGCGGAAACCGCGACCAGATGGCGCTATCCGCATGGTTGATCGATCAGCTCGATCGGCCAGCCGGCGTGGCTGCACCAGGTCCAAACGAATATAAATATACGGGAAATGAAGTGGCGCGGGTCTTTGAACTGCGGAATGCGCAGACGGCGCAGCAGTTGCAGGAGATGGTCACTTTGATTCGTTCGATAGGCGATATCATGAGGCTCTTCGTGAACAACGAGCGGCGGGCTATAGTTTTGCGCGCGACGCCGGAACGCGTGGGCCTGGCCGCCTGGCTGGTGCATGAATTGGATAAGCCGGTAGCCGGCCAAGCTGCAACCGGAGACGCTGGCGAGGCGCATGAATACCGTCTATCGGACGATCCCGAAAATCTGGTTCGGGTGTTTTACCTTGGCAGTCCCCAGCCGCCGCAGGATCTTTCGAAGGTTTTTGCCCAGGTCCGCGCCAACACCGGAATTCGCAGGCTGTTCGTGTACAGTGCACTGGACGCGCTGGCCGTGCGGGGAACGGCGGGGCAGGTGGCTACGGCGGAGAAGGTGCTTGAGGAGATGAAGGTACAATAGCAGACGCGTTATAGATGATCGGAATCACGGGTTATTCGATATACGTTCCTCGCCGGCGGATGCGCCGCGAGTTGATCGCGGCGGCTTGGGGAGCGCCGGCTATGCCAGGGTGCAAGGCGGTAGTGAATTTCGACGAAGATTCACTGACCATGGCGCAGTCCGCGGCCTGGCCCCTGGCGCAATCGGGCGGCGTGGAGGCGCTGGCGTTCGCTTCCACCACCGCGCCATATTGGCAGCGCTCGGCGGCCAGCCTGATCGCAGCCGCCTGCGATTTGCCGGCGCAGACGGCCACGGCGGATTTCGGTGGATCGCTGCGATCGGGAACCACCGCGCTAAGGGCTGCGCTCGATGCGGTGGCAGCCGGCAGCGTCCGGACCGCCCTGGTGACGGCAGCCGATTGCCGCGACGGCGCACCGGAATCGGCCGAGGAGGCGCTCTTCGGCGATGCGGCTGCTGCCGTGTCTGTCGGTTCCGAAGGCCTGATCGCGGAACTTGTGGCTGCGGCGTCCCGCTCGGACGATTTTCCGGACGAGTGGCGCCGGGATACCGATGCGCACGTGCGCTCGTTCGCCTCGAAGTACTCGCTTACGCGCGGCTATACCGAGAATGTGGTGGCCGTGGGACGCGGGTTGTTCGAGAAAGCCGGCGTGCAGCCGGAGCAGATCGCGCGGGTGGCGCTGGCGTCGAGCGATGGGCGCGCGCACCTCGCGGCGGCAAAGGCTTTAGGCATTCCGGCGGCGCGCGTGGAGGATGTGCGCGCGGGCGATATCGGAATCGCCGGTGCAGGCATGCCGCTGTTTCTGCTGGCGCAAGCGCTCGATCGCGCCAAGACCGGCGATCTGATTCTGGCGCTCGCTTATGGAGACGGCGCGGACGGGTTCCTCTTCCGGTCGATGGGCGACGGCGCGCGGCTCCAGGCGGACAGCGCTACGATAGAGTATCCAACCTATCAGATCTATCGCAAGCTGCGCGAATATTGGCGGACAAGCGGCGGCGGCGCGGAGATTTCCAATGTCCTGCTGCGGCGCGAGGAGACGCAGAACGTGCGCCTGCACGGCTCGCTGTGCCCGCAGTGCGGCCTGTTGCAGTTTCCCATCGCGAAGGTGTGCGGAGCGTGTCATCGGCATGGCGGCCTGATCGGGAAGGCGCTCGCGCGGCGCGGCCGGCTGTTCACCTTCACGAAGGATTTTCTGTATAATGCGCCGGTCGAGCCCACGGTGATGGCCGTGGTGGATCTGGATGGCGGCGGCCGCTTCCTGTGCCAGATGACCGATGTGGACCCGGCCGCGGTGGAGATCGGCACGGAAGTCGAGCTGGTGCTGCGCCGCATGCGCGAAGGCCCCGGCGACCATTATTATTACTGGAAGTGTAGGCCGGCACCGGCCGGCACAGGGAGCTAAGCGCGTGGCGGGATCGATTAAAGACCAGGTGGCCATCGTCGGCGTAGGCTGCACGAAGTTCGGCGACAATTTCGACCAGAGTTTTGAAGATATGCTGGTGGAGGCTGGATTCGCGGCGTTCGCGGACGCGCGCATCGAACCGGAACGGGTGGAAGCCGCCTGGCTGGGCACCTTCTCGCCGTATGCGGGCAACGGCAAAGCCTCCGTCTCGCTGGCCGATGCGCTGCGCATGTACGGCAAACCTATCACGCGCGTCGAGAACTATTGCGCCACCGGCACGGATGCGTTTCGCAATGCGGCGATGGCCGTGGCATCCGGCATGTACGACGTAGCGCTGGTGGCCGGCGCCGAGAAACTCAAAGACCGCCCTATGCGCGGCCTCGGCTGGGAGGGCGGCCATCCTTATCAGCACGACGGCCTGACCGCACCAGGCGTCTTCGCCATGGCGGCGAACCGCTACCTGCACCGCTTCGGCGATCGTTTCGGCTCGGGCCGCGCGGCGCTGGCCAAGGTCTCGGTGAAGAATCACCACAACGGCGCCATGAATCCCAAGGCGCATTTCCAGATGGAAGTGAGCGAGGAGCAAGTGCTGAATGCGCCCATCGTGGCGTGGCCCTTTGGGTTGTTCGATTGCTGTCCGACCACGGATGGCGCGGCGGCCGCGGTGATCTGCCGCGAGGATATGGCCCGCGCGTTCCGCGACGATTATGTGCTGGTAAAGGGCCTGGGGTTGGCCGTCACCAGCGGACGGCCGTGGTACGACGCGGCGAACGAGTATGTCGGCTTCGCAGCCACGCGCGCGGCTTCCGAACAGGCTTACCGCATGGCGGGCATCCGGAATCCGGTGGCGGAGATCGACTTGGCGGAGGTGCACGACTGCTTCACCTGGACCGAAATCAGCAACTACGAAGACCTGGGATTCTGCCGCAAGGGCGAGGGCATGCACTTCATTGGCGAGGGCCGTAGCGCGCTCTCGGGCGACCTGCCCGTGAACCCCAGCGGCGGGTTGAAATCGTTCGGACACCCCATCGGCGCGAGCGGCGTGCGCATGATTTACGAAGTAGTGACGCAGTTGCGCGGGCAGGCGGGCGGGCGCCAGGTGCGCGATGCCGAGTTGGGCCTGGTGCACAATCTGGGCGGGCCGGGTTCGGTGGCTTGCGTGATCGTACTGGGGAGGCCATAGCGATGGACGTGCTATATGCGCTGCGGCGCGCCAGGCAGCTTCACCCGGATGCGATTGCGGCCTACGACGGCGAACGCTCGATTACGTTTGCGCAATTCGCCGATCGCGTGGCGCGGGTAGCCGCCGCGCTGCGCGATCTGGGCGTGCAGCCCGGCGACCGCGTAGCCGTGCTGATGCTCAATTCGCTGCGCTATTTCGAGCTGTACTATGCCGTGCCGCTGGCGGGCGCCGTGATCGTACCGATCAACATCCGGTGGAATCCGGCTGAGATCGTCTTCGCCCTCTCGGATTCGGGAACGCGCCTGCTGGTGGTGGACGATTATTTCGTGCGAGTGGTACCAGCGCTGAGCGCAGCCCTGCCGGAGTTGCGATACCTGTTTGCCGGGAATGGGGCGCGCCCCGCGGGCATGGCGGATTACGAAGCGTGCCTGGCGGCAGCGACCCCCGCTGTGTTCGACGGACCGCTACCGGATGAAAACGGCGTGGTGGCGCTGTTCTACACCAGCGGGTCGACCGGCGGACCCAAGGGTGTGATGTTGACCCACAAAAACCTCTATGCCAACGCCATGCACGGCATGGTAGCGCTGGCTGTTACGAAGGATTGGGTTTGGCTTCACGGCGCTCCCATGTTTCATGTGGCGGACGCGACGGTGGTCTACTCGCTGGTAATGCAGGGCGGCCGGAGCTGCTTTGTGCCAGCGTTCGATCCCGAAGCATGTTTGAAAGCTATCGAGCGCTACCGGGTTACGCACACCTTCGTTGTGCCGACCATGCTGAACGCCATGGTGAACCATCCGGCGTTCGACCGCTACGATACGTCCAGCCTGCGGATGTTGATCTACGGCGCGTCGCCCATGCCGCTGGATTTGCTGCGGCGCGCGCTGGAGAAGTTGCGCTGCCCGTTTGCGCAGGGTTACGGGCTGAGCGAGGCGAGTCCCACGCTGACCTATCTGGGGCACGAGGACCACACCCTGGAGAATTCCGGCCGGCAGTTCGCGCCAGTGAAATCGGCCGGACGGCCGGTGCTGGGCGTCGAGGTGCGTGTCGTGGACCTGAACGATCGCGAGCTCCCGCCGGGCGAGGTGGGCGAAGTGGTGGCGCGCGGCGATAACATCATGAAGGGTTACTGGAACCAGCCGGCCATCACCGCCGAAACGCTGCGTGGCGGCTGGCTGCACACTGGCGACATGGGCACGTTCGATGCGCGCGGCTATCTGTATATCCTCGACCGCAAGAAGGACATGATCAAGCCGGGCGGCGAGAACGTGTACTCGCCGGAGGTGGAGTCCATGATCGCTTCGCATCCGGAAGTGCTGGAGGTCGCGGTAATCGGACTGCCCGACGATACGTGGGGCGAGGCGATCAAGGCCGCGGTAGTGTGCCGGCCGGGTAGCGCGCTCACGGAAGCTGAGTTGATCGATTATTGCCGGGAACGCATGGCGCACTTCAAATGCCCGACGTCGGTGGATTTTATGGACGCGCTGCCGAAGGGCGGGACGGGTAAGGTACAGAAGACTGTGCTGAGAGACAGATACCGCATCTTGTAACAGGGTATTCTCAGAGGAGGAGCAAACCATGGAAGTGCAGCTTACGTCCGATCAACGAGCGTTCGCCCGCCGCGCCGTTGAAAGCGGGAGGTTCCACAGCGAGGAAGACGCCGTACAGGAAGCGCTTGCCTTGTGGGAAGAACGCGAACGCCGCCGCATGGCGTTCTTGGCGACTCTGGATGATGCCCGCGCTTCTCTCGCTCGCGGCGAGGGCCTTATCGTCACGCAGGAAACCATGCGGCAGCTTGCGACAGAGGTGAGAGAACGCGGGCGCGCCCGCCTGATTGCCGAACTGGGCCAATAAAATAGCGCATCGCCTGGCGCCGCGGGCGGAGGCCGATCTTGATGACATCTGGCTTTATGTCGCCAGGGAAAGCGCGAGCATGGAGGTTGCTACCCGCCTGATTGACTCGATCACCGGCCGCTTCTCTTTTCTCGCCGCCTTTCCGTATGTCGGGCGAGCCCGTGACGAAGACTTCGGCGCCGGCTCGCGTAGCTTTTCGTGGGCGAATTCGTCGTTGTCTATTGCGTCAAGGGAGCGGACGTTCTCATTCTCAGGGTGGCACACGGCAGGCGCGATCTTGAAGCGTTGTTCGATCGGTGACCATGAAGCACGCGCTTCATAAAGTCCTGTCATTCGCAATCGTCGCCACGTACACCCTGCGGGTTCGGTTTGAAGATGGCACAGAGCAGACCATCAACTTTCGGCCAATTCTTGCGGGCGAGATCTACGGCCCATTACAGGATGCAGACCTGTTTAATCGCGTCGAGATCGACCCGGAGGTGCGCACGCTGGTATGGCCTAACGGAGCCGACTTCGACCCCGCCACGCTGCACGATTGGCCGGAATATGAGCACGATATGCGGGAGATGGCATGGCGCTCGGCGCCGGAGCGGGCTTGAACACAGGTTTTGGCGCAGGCAGTCGATGCAAAATTATCACGGTCCGGGGTCACTGTGCGCCCGTTGCGACCGCGCGCCCGATCTATGGCGCGCGGGCCACTTGGGTTCGACGAGAGCGCTATCATGTGATTATGGGAGCTGGACTGCAAGTTGCGCTAAGCGTCAGTGTGCCGACCTTGGCCGTGCTGATTGGGATCTTGGTGAACAACTCCCGGCTGAACGATTTGCGGGCGCAGATGACCGATCTGCGTGCGCACATGGACCAGCGGCTTACCGCGGTGGACCAGCGAATCGGCGACTTGAAAGAGTTGTTCGACGAAAAGCTGAAACGGGTAGAAGACGTAATGGATGCCCGCTTGACCAGGATCGAGCAAGAACTGAAGATCCGATAACTCGCTCAGACTGACCCTCGTCTACGGGTGCACCTTAAAGGCGCCGTTGCTTAGCAAGGTGCCGCTGGCTGTCGTGACCTCGACCGTACCAGTGGTTGCGTCGGTTGGCACGGTAGCTGTGATCTACGTTGCCGAAACGGCAGTGAATGTCACTCAGGTGTTATAGGCTAAACCTGTAACGAAAACAATTACAAATCTGTCACTCCTTGGGCCCGATCCCCAGCGTCTTCATCTTCCGGTACAAGTTACTCCGCTCCAACCCGAGTAACTCCGCGGTCCGCGTCACATTGCCATTAGTCTCTTCCAGCTTCTTCAGAATATACTCTCGCTCCACCGCTTCCCTTACTTCCGCCAGGCTGCCAAACCGATCCATCGGCCGCTCCGCCGGCCGCCGCGTAACATTCAGCGGAATATGCCGCGCATCCACCCGCACCTGCGGGTTCAGAATCACGATGCGCTCAATCAGATTGCGCAGCTCGCGCACGTTGCCCGGCCAGTGATAATCCTGCAGAATCCGGTAGGCCTCGGGCGTCAACTCCTTGGGCTTGCGGCCGTAGGCCGTGGTGAACTCGCGCAGGAAATAAGCGGCCAGCATGGGGATGTCCTCGCGCCGGTCGCGCAGCGGCGGCACGTGGAACGGAATCACGTTCAGCCGATAGAACAGGTCTTCGCGAAAATTGCCGCGCTCGATTTCTTCTTCCAGATTCTTATTAGTCGCCGCCACCACGCGCACGTCCACCTGCACGGAAGCGCCCGCGCCCACCGGCTCGAAGCGCTGCTCTTCCAGTGCGCGCAGCACCTTGGCTTGCGTGCGCAGGCTCATGTCGCCGACTTCATCCAGAAAAATCGTGCCGCCATCCGCCTTCTGAAACTTGCCGATCTTGGTTTCGTGCGCGCTGGTGAAACTGCCCTTGATGTGCCCGAACAGCTCGCTCTCGATCAGCTCTTCGGGAATGGCCGCGCAGTTCACCTCCACAAACGGCTCGGCGGCGCGCGGGCTCATGGCGTGCAGCGCGTGCGCCACCAGCTCCTTGCCGGTGCCGCTTTCGCCGTAAATCAACACGCGTCCGTTGGTGCCGGCCATCAGCGCCAGCTCGTGCCGCAGCGCCTTCATGGGGACGCTCTCGCCGATGATGCGGTAGCGCGCGTCCGTGTCCTCCCGCAAGCGGCTGTTTTCAATTTGCAGGCGGCGATGCTCCAGCGCATTCTTGGCCACCACCGATATCTTCTGAATGGTCAGCGGCTTTTCCAGAAAATCGAACGCGCCCAGCTTGGTGGCCTTCACGGCCGTTTCTATGTTGCCGTGGCCCGAGATCATTACCACCACGGGCCGTTCGGGCAAGGGCATCTCCTGGATGCGCGTCAAGGCTTCCATGCCATCCATGCCGGGCAACCAAATGTCCAGCAGCACCAGCTCGCAGGCCTCGCGGCCCAACCGATCGAGACACGCCTCCCCGCTTTCCACGGCCTGCGCCGCGTAGCCTTCGTCTTCGAGCACGCCGCTCAAAGACCGCCGGATGTCCGGCTCATCGTCCACGATCAGGATGCGCGCCGGTTTCATGCGCCGACCACTGCGGGCTTCGGCGCCGGCTCGCCGTTTTCGGAATCGAGCAGCGCTGGAATTTCAATCGTGAAGCGCGCACCGGTGGGCTGGTTGTCCTCCACGCGGATTTGCGCGCCATGGTCGGAGAGGATGTGATTCACGATGGCGAGACCCAGGCCTGTGCCGCGGCCCTTGGTGGAGAAGTAGGGCAGGAAGAGCTTCTCCTTCTCGTCGGCGGATACGCCGCAGCCCGTGTCGGCGATCACCAGCTCGACGGTTTCCGCGGCGCCCGGCTGCGTCGAGATCAGCAAGCGCTTCACCAGCGCATCCTGCATGGCTTCGGCGGCGTTGTCCACCAGGTTCACCACTACCCGCTGGAACTGATCCTTGTCGATGTTGACGGGCGGCAAGTCCGCCGCAAGCTGCACCCGGATGTCGATGCCGTCGAGGCGCCCATGGAACACCGCCAGCGCGGCCTCCACCACTTCATTCAGACCGCTGCGCACCGGCTGCGCGGCGGGGAAGCGGGCGAATTGCGAGAACTCGTCCACCAGCGTCTTCACCGATTCGACCGAGCGCGAAATGGTGCTGGCGCACTCATTCAGGACGCGGCTGTTTTCCGGCGGAATCTGCAGGCGTTCCAACTGGCGGCTGATGCGCTCAGCCGATAGCGCCATGGGGGTCAGCGGATTCTTGATCTCGTGCGCCACGCGCCGCGCCACTTCGTGCCAGGCGGCGGCTTTTTGCGCGCGCAGCAATTCGCTGGTGTCCTCCAGCACGATCACGAAGCCGGAGGTGGTCTTCTCCTCCAGTGCCGCCACGGTCACAGCCAGGTGCATGGTTTGGCGCTCCGTCCGCATCTCCAGTTGGCGCGACGCCAGGCCGGTGCGCCGCGCGCGCTTCATCAGGTATTTGATCTCGGCCGTGTCTTCGCGTGAAAAGAGGTCCTCCAACCGTGTGGCGGTGGCCATTTGCGCTTCGGGAAACATGCGGCCCAGCGCGCGATTCACGCGCCGGATGTTGCCATCCGCCCCGATGGAGATGACCCCGGTAGGGATGCTTTCGAGGATGGCTTCGGTGAAGCGGCGGCGGGCGTCGAGCTCGCGGCTGTTGGCTTCGAGCGTCTGGGTCATCTCGTTGAAGCCGCGCACCAGGCTGGCCAGTTCGTCGATGGCGCGCACCTGTACACGGTACTTCAGATTGCCCTTGCTCACTTCGCCCGCGGCATGCAGCAGTGCGGTGATCGGTACGCTGATCTGCTTGGATAGAAACAGCGCGATCCAGGTGGCCACGAACAGCACGAACAGCGTAATCATGGCCATGAACAGCAGATAGAAGGTGCGCATGTTGCGCTTGAACCGCGCCAGTTCCGTGAAGGCGGCAACCGATTTGTCGATCTCCCGCTGCTTCTCGGTAATGTCGATAGGCACGCGGGCGGCCAGTTCGACTGTACCCTTCAGGGCACCGTCAATTTCGATGGCGTTTCGCGCGATCACGGTCTGTTTATTGCGCGAAGGCAGGATGGGAAACGGCCCGATCGAATCCAGCGGCGTATTTCCAGTTACCGGAATGATGGCGGCAGCCGCCAGATCCTGCTCCTTGGCGAAGCGCTGCAGGAAGCCTGGCGTCTTCACGCCTTGTTCCAGCAGCAGGCGCGTCTCCGGCTGCGCCGCCAGCAAGGCAGCCTGCAGCCCGGTTTCGTCGCGAAGCTCGTTTTCGAGGGTCTCCGAGATCTGGACAAAGATCTGCAGCGGAGCTTCAGCCGGCTGGCTGAACCATTTGTCGAGATTGCGGTTCAGCACTTCGTAGCTGAACAGCACCAGGAACAGCGCCGGTGTGATGCTGAGGGCCAGCGCGCCCAGGACCAGCTTCGTTTGGATGCGCGAGCCCTCGCGGCCGCTGCGCCGGTCGATGTACAGCTTCACGCCGGTGCGCACCAGCATGAAGCCCAGCGTGACCATGAAAACGAAGATCAGGCTGGAAATGGCCCAGAAGATGAACGTTTGTTGCGGATCGGCCGGCCCGTACTTGCCGAAATTGAAGGAACCCTGCCAGACTACCAGCGCCACCGAAATCGCCAGCAGGACGATGCCGCAGATGAAGAGGATTCGCTTTCGCACCTCTTTGAATTATAGTGGACTGCTCCGGTGTGAAATGGACTTGCCTAGCCTTGAAGGCGCCATCCTCACTGCGCGGGCAGCGGGCGCATCATAAGATCCCGGAACTCCACCACGCTCCCCTTATTATGC
>DATKFU010000085.1:0-17192 GCA_035511215.1 Bryobacteraceae bacterium
CTTGAATCAGTACCTTCAGTACGCCTATGCCACGGCACAAGAGGCATCAGATCTCCTTGGAGCGACCCGCCGCGAAGCGGCTCTTTGGGTTATATCGGAGGCTTTGGACGCAGCCTTTAGTCGATGAGTGCGCGCGGCTGCTCACCGGAGGCGAAAACCCGAGCTGCAGCGGTGGACGCGGCGAAGTCGACGGGCCTCTGCTTGCCTTCCGTCGTGTTACGTTATGCAGCTTGCCGGCTCCCCAACTGCGCCGCCAACTCGGGTTCTTCGACGCCACCATGATCGTGATGGGCGGCATCGTCGGGTCCGGAATCTTCATCAATCCGTACGTGGTCGCGCAGCGGGTGCACACGCCGCTGCTGATCTTGGGCGTGTGGACGATCGGCGGCGCGCTGGCCATGGCTGGCGCCTTCATCTGGGCGGAACTGGCCACGCGCATGCCGGACTCCGGGGGCCAGTATCTGTACCTGCGCGAAGCCTACCATCCGGCCGTGGCGTTCATCTATGGGTGGGTGCTGCTCCTGGTCACGCAGACCGGCGGGATGGCCGCGGTAGCGGTCACCTTCGCCAAATACTATCGCGAGATTACGGGCCTGTCGAGCGGCGATGGGCCGATCGCCGCCGCGGCGCTGCTGGGTCTGACCGCCATCAATTGCATGGGCGTGCGCGCGGGCAGCAATGTGCAAAGCGCCATGATGCTGCTGAAATCCGCCGCCATCGCCGCCCTTGTAGTTGTGGGAATCGCGATGGGCGGCGGCGTGCTGCACCCTTTGCCGCTGCTGGACCGGCCGGTTTCTTTCGGACTGCTTCGGGCCATCGGTGCCGCCATGATTCCGGTGGCTTTCGCTTATGGCGGGTGGCAGACCTCCACGTTCGTAGCGGGAGAAATGCGCGACCCGCGGCGCGATCTGTCGCGTGGCCTGGTCGCAGGGGTAATCGGCGTGATCGCGCTGTACCTGTCCGTAAACTACGTGTGCTTGCGCGTGCTGGGGCCGGCGGGTCTGGCGGCTTCGCACACGCCGGCATCGTCGGTGATGCGGGTGGCGCTGGGCGAGCGCGGCGCGGAATGGCTGGCGGTGGGCATCGCGGTTTCGACGCTGGGCTTCTTGAGCCAGGGCATTCTGACGGCGCCGCGTGTCTATTGGGCGATGGCGCGCGACGGGTTGTTCTTCAAGAGCGTGGGCTGGCTTTCGCCGCGCACGGGAGCGCCGGTGGTGGCTATCGTGCTGCAGGGCGTGTTCGCCACGGTGATCGCCGTCTCGGGACGGTACGAGCAGATCCTGAACTACGTGATCTCGGTGGATTTCATCTCATTTGCGTTCACCGCCGCCGCGTTGTTCGTGTTCCGCCACAGAGAGGCGGCCGGTCCGCGCGAGGGAGTTTTTCGAGCGCCCGGACATCCTTACACTACGGCGGCGTTCGTATTCGTCTGTGCGGGAATCGTAGCCAGCACCATCGCAGCATATCCGGCAAATAGCGCGATAGGATTGCTTATCCTGCTGGCGGGCATTCCCGTATATTGGTATTGGAGCCGGCGCAGAGGCGCCCGGTAACCAGATGAGGCACAGACATTCCGATTACATGCATTGGGCCAAGACGCAAAGCCGGGCGCGCTTCAACCTGGCTACCAGCGGCGTAGGATCGTTCCCGCTGGCCGAACTGCCGCATCAGCCAAGGCTCGAAATCAACGGCGACAGCACCTATGGCTATGCTCCTTTGCAGCAAGCCATCGCCCGCAAATGCGGCGTCGATCCGGATTGCGTGGTGGCCGCCGCGGGCACGTCGATGGCGAATCACCTGGCGATGGCGGCGCTCGTCGATCCGGGCGACGAAGTCCTGATTGAGCATCCGGCGTATGAGTTGCTGGCTTCGGCGGCGCTGTTTCTGGGGGCTGACGTGAAACGGTTCACGCGCGCCGAAGAGAATGGCTACGCGCTCGATCCGGCTGCGATTCGCGGCGTGCTGACCAGTAAGACGAAGCTGATCGTGGTCACGAATCTGCATAATCCTACCAGCGTGCTTACGCCGGATGCGGTGTTGCGGGAGGTTGGCGACCTGGCGCGCAGCGTGGGGGCCCATGTGCTGGTCGATGAAGTGTATCTCGACGCGGTCTACGAGAACACTCCGCGCACAGCGTATCGTCTGGGTCCGGAGTTTATCGTGACCAACAGCCTGACCAAGGTATATGGGCTGAGCGGGCTGCGCTGCGGATGGATTCTGGCGCAGCCGGATCTGGCGCGGGCGATGGGGCGGCTGAACGACCTGTTCGGATCGATTCCAGCGCATCCGGCGGAGTTGCTCAGCGTTGCGGCATTGGAACAGTTGGATCACATCCGCGAGCGTGCGCGCAAGGTGGTGGAGGCGGATCGGGCGCTGCTTAGTGCGGCAGACCTCCAGGTCTGCACGGGTCCTCCGGGACGCGGTATCGGGGTATCCGCGCCGCGCACCGCATGGGGCACAACTGCCTTCCTCCGATTGCATGGCGGGAACGTGGAGGAGTTGCTGGCGCGGCTGCGCACGGAGTACGAGACCACCGCTGTGCCGGGCCGCTTCTTCGAAATGCCCGATCACTTCCGCATTGGCATGGGCGTGAATACGGAGATGTTCCGCGAAGGCTTGCGCCGGCTCGCGATGGCGCTGGCCGGCCAACCGCTTCGCTGATCGCGCGTCTAATGGGTGATGCGCATATTGGTCAAGAGTCCGGGGTTTGCGTTGGCGACGGTGCTGGTGCTGGCGTTGGGGATCGGCGCGAACACGGCCATCTTCAGCGTGGTCTATTCGGTTCTGCTGAAGCCGCTGCCTTATCGCGATCCGGCCCGCCTGGTGGTGGCGCTGCATGAAGGCCGCTACCCTGTCTCGCCCGCTGACTTCCTGGATTACCGGGCGCAGGTGCACGCTTTCGACCAGTTGGCCGCGGCGCAAGCCTGGGGTGGCTCGTTAGCCGGCGCGGACAAGGCTGAAGAAATTCCCGGCCTGCAAGTGACGGCCAACCTGTTTACGACTCTGGGCGTGGCTCCGCTGCTGGGCCGCACCTTCGCCAGAGGAGAGGATCAGCCCGGCACGCCGCGCGTGCTGGTCATCGGCTACGCTTTATGGCAGCGGCAGTTCGCGGGCAGCCCGGCTGTGATCGGAAAGACGATACAACTGACCGATCGGGATTACACGATCGTCGGGGTAATGCCGCCGCAGTTCCAATTTGCGCCCTTCTGGCAAACACAGGCGGAGATGTGGACTCCGCTGGTGCTCGGAGATCGCGTGACAGACCGTGCGGGCAGCTCGTTACGCCTGTTTGCGCGGCTCAGTGCGGGTACCTCAGTGGCGCAAGCGCAGGCGCAGATGGACACGGTCGCGCGGCGGCTGGCAGCGGCCTATCCGAAGACCAACACGAACCTGGGCATTCAGGTGGTTTCGCTGCACGAAAAAGTGGTGGGTGCGGTTCGTCCCACGGTGTTGCTGCTGCTCGCAACGGTGGTGTTCGTGCTCGTGATTGCGTGCGCGGACATCACCAACCTGTTTCTGACCCGCGCCGTGTCACGGCAAAAGGAGATCGCGGTGCGCCTGGCGATCGGCGCCAGCCGCATGCGGATCGTCCGTCAACTGGCCGGCGAAAGCCTCGGACTGGCGTTGCTGGGCGGCGCGGGCGGCCTGCTATTGGCACGGCTGAGCCTGGCGCTGCTGAATGCGATGCTGCCGGCAGCCGGTATGCCGCGGCAACACGAGGTCACTCTTGACGCCGCGGTTTTCGTTTTTACACTGTTGGCGTCCGTGGCGGTGGGCCTGGTTTCCGGACTGGTACCAGCGCTGCAGGCATCCCGGCTCGATCTGAACGAGAGCCTTAAAGAGGGCGGCCGCAACGCCACAGCCGGCGGCGCAGGCCGGCGGACCCGCACCGCACTCGTGGTCGCGCAGGTCTCCCTGGCCCTGGTGCTGTTGGTCTGCGCGGGACTGATGATCCGGACGCTGCGCAATTTGAACCTGGTGGATGCCGGGTTCAATCCGCGCCAACTGCTGGCGCTGCAGGTGCACGCGCCCGCGGCGGCATACGATACGGCGCAAAAGCGCGTGGCGCTCTTTCAGCAAGTTCAGGACAAACTGGCCGCTCTTCCCGGTGTGCAATCCGTGAGCGCAATCAATCATCTTCCGGTCGGCGGAGACATCTGGGCTTTTGGTTACGATGTGGTTGGCCGGCCCGCTCCGCCGCCAGGCCAGGGGTTCGGCGCGATATATCGCGTCATCCGTCCCGGATACTTCGAGACCATGCAAATTCAGCTTCTCCGCGGGCGAGCCTTCACGCCGCGCGATGACGATCGCTCGCCCGCAGTGGTCATCGTCAACGAAGCCATGGCCCGTCAACAGTGGCCGGGAGAGAATCCGGTTGGCCGGGAGATCCTATTGCGCGAGCCCAACCAGGAACCGGTTCGGATGACCATCGTGGGGGTGGTAAAGAACGTCATTCAGTCGGACTGGACAGGCGCGCCGGATCACGAATTGTATCTCCCTTACTTACAGCGCCCGAATGGGTTTGGACTGACCGCACTTACTTTTGTGGTGCGTACCACGGCGGACCCCGAAGCGCTCGCCAAATCCTGCGAATCGGCCGTGCGCGCCGTCGACCGGAGCATTCCCCTGTCGCGAGTGGAGAGCATGCAGCGCGTGATCGCGGATAAGTTATGGCGCTCGCGTGTGTCCGCGATGTTACTCGGAGCCTTTGCGGCGATCGCCCTGGCGCTGGCGGCAGTTGGAATCTATGGTGTGATCTCCTACGGCGTCCGCGACCGGACCCGCGAAATCGGTATCCGGGTGGCGCTGGGCGGCACTCAGGCGGACATCCTGCGCCTGATCATGATCGCCAGCCTAAAGCCGGTGATTGTGGGCGTCGCAATAGGCACATGCGTGGCGATAGCGGCTTCGCGGCTGATCAATGCGCTGCTCTACCAAGTCACTGCGACGGACGCGCCGACTTATGTACTGGTGATCCTGGCCCTGATCTTTACCGGCATCCTGGCTACGTGCGTGCCGGCCTGGCGCGCGATCAAAGCCGATCCGCTGATTGCTCTGCGGCACGAGTGAGCGTGGGACTTTTCCCACAAACTGCAATGCTGCATAATTTGTGGGGCAGGACTCCAGTCCTGCAGCCGGCGTCCACGCCGGCCTACTCGTGCTCGGAGATGGCTGATCTGGTTGTACGAAGAGCGGGTCAATGGCCTCCCTGCCTGTGCTACTCTGAAGTCACCTGGCGGGCCAAAACGGTTCGGCGGTCGCGATAAACTCCACCGGTACTTCGGTAACGAAGCCCTTCAGCCAGCGGGCGCAATCCTCCATGCCGGCTTGCTCGGAAGGAATGTGGCCGAGAATGATCAGCGCCTTGTGCCTGCCTTCCGCGGCGGCATCCGCGCCGTATTCGATGGTCTCCCATTCCAGGCCCTCGCCCATCACCAGCACCTCCACGTCGTCGCGCTGCAGCATGTGGCGTTCGCCCGGGAAGCCAGGGTAGCCGGGGTTCAGCGCGAGTTTGGTCACGCGCATGGCCGGGTCCCCCACCACGCGCAGTGTGCGGATTCCCAAACTCTGCTTGATGCTGCTGGCCAGACCGTCCAGCGTGGTCTCGGGAATGACGAACAGGCGATTGTTGTCCGGGTTCTGGAACTTCTCCCAACCCAGCGCTCGGATCATGCCGGTTTGAATGCCGTCAGGAGTTCGGGCATGCCAGTGATCGTGAAAGCGCCATACCACCAGATGGTGCTTTTCGATGAACGCCTGCTTGGTGGCCAGCACGGCGTCGTTCTCTTTGGCAAGGTCGGCGGTTTGATCGAGGTGACCGTAGAACGTGGGCTCATGCGTAATGATCAAGTTGTCTCCGGCGGCGGCCGCGCGCTGCAGCACATCGTAAGTGGCCATCATGGTGGTCGCGATGCCCGTAACAGGAGTGTCGGGATCGCCGGCCTTGAAGGTATCGACGGTCTGGCTGCGCCATGTGACGCCGACATTCTTCTGAATGCGCTCGATCACCTGCCGGGCAGTGAGACGATTGGCCTGGGCGTCTTGGGCGATGGCGGCAGTGTGCAGCAGCGCTCCCAGCAATAGAGCTGTGGACAGGGGTCTGATCATGACCTGATCGTATCGCGAAACGTGCCGTCATCCCGTCATGCGACAATACCCTGCATGGCCGATTTCCGGTTTCGCATGAATCCGCGCGCCGGAGAACTGCCGCATTGTTCCGCGGTGTTGAACGGTCGTGGCACGCGCTACGAAGTCAACGATTACCGCACCACGCTGTCGCTCAAATCCGTGGTGCGCGGAGCGGCGCGCTATCATACGCCGCAGGGCCACTATCTGCTCACGCCGGATACGTTCCTGATTCTGAACGACGGCCAGCGCTACTCGCTAGAATTCGACGGTCACGGCCGCGTCCCGACCGAAACGCTCTGCCCGTTTTTCCAGCGTGGCTTCCTGGAACAAGCCGCCGCGTGCGCCGCCGCACTCCCCGAACTGCACTTGGACGACATCGATCGGGCCACTCCAGCGCTCGAGTTTTGCGAGCGGCTTTACTCCAAGAGCGGGGACCCTAAGACCGGAGGTGTGGCACGCGCGCTCGCCGAACTGCATGCTGGGCTGCGCGGCCCGCAAGCATCCGCGCCGTGGCTGGAAGACCGCCTGTACGCGTTGGCCCAGTCGCTGGCCGGGTTGCGCATCCAGGTGCGCGGCGAAGCCCAGGCGTTTCCAGGCCTGCGCCCGGCTACCCGCATGGAACTCTATAGCCGCCTGTATCGCGGGCGCGACTTTCTGCTTTCGTGTTACGACCAGCCGCTCACGGTAGCCGCGGCCGCGCGCGTGGCCGGCCTCTCGCCATTCCATTTTCAGCGCATGTTCAAGCTGGCCTTCGGACGCACCCCCATGCAACTTCTGCAGCAGACCCGCCTGGAAGCCGCCCGGCGCCTGCTCACCCACACCGGCGACGGCATTACCGCCATCTGCTTCGCGGTGGGTTTTGAAAGCCCGGGATCGTTCAGTTGGCTGTTCCGCAAACGCTTCGGTGTTTCCCCGCGGGATTTCCGCGCCGCGACCGAAAATCGGAGCAAGAAACGCGGCGAAAATAGCAGGATTGAAGAAGTAATTCCCGGCGCACTCGCGTAATCTGGCTGCATGACCTGGATTCCCGACACCCACGAACTTGCACCCGGCGTCTCGATCGAGCGGCGCGCGATATTCTGGGCGCCGCTGGCCGTGGCCGCCGCCATGCTTCGCACGCCACAACCTGCGCGCGCCGCCAGCGCCTCTCCGCCGCTCGATTGGGACGATTTCATTCGCCTGTGCCCCGCCGACGCCGCCGAGTTCGCTCGCGACGCTTCGGAGATCGGCCAGGATGCCTATCTGCACCGCGTCGCCCTGTGGGCCGTGCGCCTCAAGACCGCGCCCGATACCAAGCTCGGCGCATTCGCCGGTCTCGATCCCAAAGTCGAATTCGGCCCCAGCTTTCGCGGTGTGCCTTTTGCCGTGATTCAATGGCGCATGGCGCCGCGTGCGGTTCTGCCCGCGCACTGCCATCCGCAAGCCAGCGTGTGTACCGTGGGAATCGAGGGCGAGGCGCGCGTCCGCCACTTCGAAGTTCACGGGCCGGCGCCGGCCTTCGATTCCGGGACCAGGACGCCCTTCCTGATGCGCGAGACGCGCAGCCAGATCGTGGCGCCGCACCGCATCAGCACGCTCTCGGCCACGCGCGATAATATCCATTACTTCGAAGCTGGAGACGACGGCGCTCGCGGTCTGGACATCACTACGGCTTACGGCGGCGACGGCAGTTTTTCGTTCGTGGCATTCCAGCCGGATAAACCCAAAGACCCCCGGAAGCAACTGTTCGAAGCCGTCTGGACCGGCATGCGGCTCTAAAGGATAAACATGGCAAATTCGGATCTTTCTGTCGCCACCATCGGCCAGGCTTCCATCAACGTGCACGATGTCGATAAAGCGGTGGCCTTCTATCGCGACACGCTGGGCCTCCGGTTTCTCTTCCAGGCCGGGCCAAAGATGGCTTTCTTCGATTGCGGCGGCGTGCGGCTGATGCTGGCCGTGCCCGAGAAGCCGGAGTTCGATCACCCCGGCTCCGTCTTCTATTTCAAGGTGGCCGACATTCAGGCCGTGGCCGCCACGCTGCAATCGCGCGGCGTGCCGTTCGAAGGTCCGCCCCACCTGGTCGCCGCCATGCCCGATCATGACCTGTGCATGGCCTTCTTCCGCGACCCGGACGGCAACCTGCAGGCGCTGATGAGCGAAGTGCCGCGCGGCTAGCACGGCTGTGTTACAAATGTGGGGCAGGCCCCCATGCGACTGATCCCATTTCTACTGCTGGCCGCGGCCACCGGGCGGGCGCAAGACGCGGTGATCGTTCGCGTGGACGCGGCCGCTACCATTGGCCCATTCAAGCCGATCTACGCCTATTTCGGTTACGACGAACCGAACTACACCTATACTCAGAACGGCCGCAAACTCGTGGGCGAGTTAGCGGGGTTAAGCGGCGCGCCGGTGTACATCCGCACCCACTTCATGCTGGCGACCGGCGACGGAACGCCCGGGTTGAAGTGGGGGTCCACGAATGCCTATACGGAAGACGCGGCGGGACAGCCGGTCTACGACTGGACCATCACGGACCGAATTTTCGACACCTATCTACAAGCGGGCGCAAAACCGTTTGTCGAGATCGGCTTCATGCCGCAGGCGCTCTCGTCGCAGCCGGAGCCGTATCGCCCGACGTGGATTCCCGGCGCCGCAAATCGGGATTACTCCATCGGCTGGTCGTACCCGCCCAAGGATTTCAATAAGTGGGGCGCGTTGGTCTACCAGTGGGTGAAACACAGCGTAGAGAAGTACGGGAGCCAGCAGGTGGCGTCCTGGTATTGGGAGGTCTGGAACGAGCCCGATATCTCGTATTGGCACGGCACGCCGGAGGAATACGACAAGCTGTACGACTATGCGGCGGCGGGGGTGAAGCGCGCGCTGCCGGCGGCGAGAGTCGGCGGACCGGCTACCACAGGGCCATCGGGCGCGCAGGCCGCGGCGTTCCTGCGCCAGTTTCTGGAGCACTGCGATCGCGGCGCCAACTCCGCAACCGGGGGCACGGGCGCGCCGCTCAATTTCATCACTTATCACGCCAAAGGCCGGCCTACGGTGGTGGATGGTCACGTCCGCATGGGTATGGCCAAGCATGCCGAAGACGTCGACGCGGGATTTGCGATCGTGCGCTCGTTTCCGAAGTTCGAGAGCTTGCCCATTGTGTTGAGCGAGTCCGATCCCGAAGGTTGCGCGGCGTGTTCGGCGCGGGTGTATCCACCGAATGCCTATCGCAACGGCGCGCTGTACGCGTCGTATACCGCTGCCATGTTGAAGAACATTCTCGAGCTGGCAGACAGGCGGCGTGTGAACATCGACGGCATGCTGACCTGGGCCTTTGAGTTCGAGGATCAGCCTTACTTCGATGGCTTCCGGACGTTGGCGACGAACGGCATCGACAAGCCGGTGCTGAACCTGTTTCGCATGGCCGGATTGATGCGGGGCGAGCGTGTGCAGACCGAAAGCAGCGGTCGCGCGCCGCTCGACGCGATGCTCTCCGAAGGCGTCCGCGGCAATCCGGACGTGGATGCGCTCGCCGTTCGTTCGGACCGGGAGATCTCCGTGCTTGCATGGAATTATCATGATGACGATGTGCCGGCGCCGGAGGCCAGGGTGCGGTTGGAGATCGCCGGCATCCCGCACGCGGCCACGCGGGTGCTGGTGCGCCACTATCGCATCGATGATACCCACAGCAACGCCTGGACGGCATGGAAAGACATGGGATCGCCGCAGCATCCCACGCCGGAGCAGTACGCTAGGCTCGAAGCGGCCGGACAGTTGCAGATGACGGACTCTCCGCGGTGGGTGGACGTGCGGGGCGGCCGGACGACGCTGGAGTTTTCGATCCCGCGCCAGGGTGTCTCTCTGATGGAGCTGAGCTGGTAGATGAGACTCATTCAGTTAGCAGGACCCGAAGGTCGCCGCGTGGCCCTTGTCGAGGAACCTCGGCTTCGATTATTGGAAGGCTGCCGGTCCATTTACGACCTGGCGTCGGAGTGTCTGCATGAAGGCTCTTCGCTCCCTGAAGGGATCGCACGGCGTGCGTCCCATGAACTCGTCGACTATGACCCCGTGTACGCCGGCACGTCGATTTGGCGCATCTGTCCATCGGCGGATGTCTCCTCAGAGCCTGCGCGATGCCTGGTGAGCGGTACAGGGCTTACGCACAAAGCCAGCGCGACGAATCGCGATGCGATGCATGCGGCGGCGCAGGCCGTGACCGATAGCACGCGCATGTATCAATCGGGCGTCGCGGGTGGCAAACCGGCGCCGGGGAAGACAGGGATTGCGCCCGAATGGTTTTACAAGGGATGCGGCACGGTGCTGCGGGCTCACAACGAGCCCTTGACGGTGCCGGATTTCGCGGAGGACGGCGGAGAGGAGCCGGAAGTGGCGGGCGTGTACCTGATCGATGCCCAAGGTGCTCCGCGGCGGATCGGATTCACGGTGGGCAACGAATTTTCCGATCACGTGCTGGAGCGGCAGAACTACCTGTACCTGGCGGCCTCGAAACTTCGTACTTGCGCCATCGGCCCGGAACTCGTGGTGGATGAAAACTTCGATCTTGTGCCCGGCGAGGTGTCGGTCGATCGCGGCGGGCAGGTTTTGTGGTCGCGCGAGATACGCACCGGAGAGGGCGCCATGTGCCACAGCCTCGCGAACATCGAGCACCATCACTTTAAGTTCGAATTCCATCGCTGCCCGGGCGATCTGCATATTCACTTCTTCGGCGCGGACGCGTTCAGCTTCGGAGACGGCCTTCGGTTGGAAGACGGTGACGTGATGCAGGTGCGCTTCCAGGGCTTTGGGCGCCCTCTGCGAAATCCGCTGTCTCGCGTGCCGTTGCCAGGCAGGTTGTGGGCGGTCTGGTCGATCTGAAATGCGCAGTTCGATCTTAGTTGCTGGCTGAACCCGTAAGGAACCCGTAGGGATCGATGGCGGTGCCTTGCCACCAGTGCCTTTCCGGTCCCAGTTTGAAAATGGCGAAATGCAGATGCGGGGCGTCCGGAGATGCGTCACCTGTGCTGCCGACATATCCCACGACTTCGCCTCTCCGCAACAGCGCACCCTGCTTCAACCCGTCCGCATAACGATCGAGGTGCGCGTAGTAGTAGCAGTAGGTCTGGCTGTCGTCGAACTGGTAGATCGTCAAGCCGCCTGGTTTGCTAAGAAACAGCTTCGCAACAGTTCCTTCGTCCGCCGCCAGGACCGGCGTGCCCCGCGCGGCCATGATGTCGAGCGCCTCGTGCCGATGGCCGCCGCGCACCTCGTTGAAGTCGTCCCGCAGGTCTTCAGCGCGGACGCCCTGTACTGGAATCAGAAGCTTGCGTTCGATCAAGGGCCGGTCCGGCGGTTCTTCACTGACAGCGTTCGGCACTGCCACCGGCGGGGGAACTGCCGGCGGCGGGGAGGGGCGCGAGGGCCTGGTATCCGGGGCCGGCGCCTGCGCCTGGAACGGCTGGGGCGCAGCGGAGGCATTTATCGCCCGTAACCTGCCGGTCCCCCAGAGCAGCGCCGCCAGGAAGACCAGACCGAAGGCAAAACCCGCAAAAAAAACGGCGACCGGCCTTTCGCGCATGTGATTACTCCTGCAGCTTGGCGGGTGTTCCGGGCTTGACCATGTGGGACAACTCGAATGCATCCCAGTTGGTTAGCCGTATGCAGCCGTGCGACTCGGTATGGCCAACTTTTCCTGGTGCCGGCGTCCCGTGAATGCCGTAATGCTCTTTCGACAGGTCGATCCAAACCACGCCCACCGGGTTGCGCGGCCCGGGCTTGATCTCCGCCTTCTGATCCGTAGGGTTCGCGTTCCAAAACAGCTGCGGGTTGTAGTGAAATACGGGATTGTGCGCGACTCCGTTGATCTTCCAATCCCCGATCGGAAGGGGATCGTGCTCGCTGCCGATCGTCGCCACGTAATAGGAAAGAATCTTTCCCTCGGCGTCCAAAGCCGTGATCGAGCTATCGGACTTGGAAACCACTACCGAAGCCGCCGGCCCCGGCGGCGTCCCGATCACGTTCGGCACCAGGATCGATTCGCCGTCCTTATCGAAGCTGCTTTCCGGATTGAGCGCCTTCAGCAGGCTTTGGCTGGAGTGAAACTTTTCGCCCAGTCCGTCGAGTGCCGACGCGTACCCCAGAGATGGCAATTTAGCCTGCTCCATGAGGTCGCCGGGTGCGGTGACGAAAGGTCCGGCTACATCCTCCTGCAAGATCGTGTATGTGACTAGCGCCGGCGCTTGGTCTTGATTGAGAATGGCCCACAACTCCGGCCCCACGCGGCCGTCCACAGGCAGATTACGGTCGCGCTGAAACGCGGCCACGGTCTTTTCCAGGTTGCCGCCATAATTGCCGTCGATCTCACCGCAGGAAAAATGGGCACGGTCCAGCAGGATCTGTGCACGTACCACTGCGGAGCCTTTGGCATCCGGACCTATGCTGCCCGATTGACTGGAATCGCCGATTGCCGCAGCGTCGAAGGTGGCCGGCGCCGCCTTTGCCCGGTTTGCCTTCCGCATCTGCGCCACGGCCGGTGAGCAGAGTACTGCTGCCGTTAGAAACCATGCAAACTTGTTCCACCGCGCTATGCGTTGCATCAACGGCTACCCCGCACGAAATGCAAAACCAGGCAAATCACCGCGAGAATCAGCAGCAAGTGGATTAGCGCACCCGCAACATGGAATGCAATGAAACCGAGCAGCCATAGAATCACCAGAATCGCAAACAACATCAGAAACATCGTCTCGTCCTTTCGGCGTTCCAGAACGACGTTCGCGCCCCTCTGGTTAGCGGCTAGTATTCTTGCAGCACTTCGTCTGCCAACTCACACACTGCCTTCGGATTCGCGTATCCTTTGTTTGATGGCTGTCGAGTCGTTTGCCGCTACCCCGGCCGGTCCGTTTACTGTGGCCCGGCGGCCGCAGATGCAGCAAGAGGCGGCGTTGCCGTTCCTTTCTGTGGTGGTGCCAACGTACAACGAGGCGGCTAACATCGGGCCGTTTCTTCAAGCGCTGAAGGCGGGTCTGGAGTCGGTCCCGAGCCGCGGCTACGAAGTGATCGTGGTGGACGATGAGAGCCCGGACGGAACAGGTGAGGTTGCCACCGCGATTTCCATCGGTTGGCCCAACATGCGTGTGGTGCGGCGGGCCGGAGAGCGGGGACTGGCCAGCGCGGTCGTGCGGGGTTGGCAGATTGCCAGCGGTGACGTGCTGGCAACCATCAACGCGGATTTTCAACACCCGCCCTCGATTCTTCCCGACATGCTCCTCAAGATCGAAAACGCGGACCTGGTCGTGGCCACCCGGTACGCGGCGGAGGGTTCAGTGGGGCGTTTTCCTCGACACCGCCAGGTTTTGTCGGCATCCGCGAGATGCGTGGGGACGTTCCTTGTACCCAAGGTTTTCCGCAGAGTAACAGACCCGCTCAGCGGATGTTACATGTTACGCAGGCGCGCGATCGAGGATATCGAGTTGCGGCCCACCGGATTCAAAACCCTGATAGAAATCCTCGCTCGAGGGCGTGTGGAAAACGTTGTGGAGCACGGGTATTCAATGCAAAAGCGGCGCAGCGGACGGAGTAAAATGAGGCTGCGGCATTGGATCGAGTATCTCGGACAATTGCGCCGTATCCGACGCGACTTGCAACGGCGGAGAGCTTGACCTTCAACGCGGCAAGGAGGTGGGCTTGGGCGGCGATGGCTGCACTGTCGATCCTACTGGCCGCGCAGACCGCCGCGGGCGTACTCAATGCCCCTTCTTTCGTTTGGAACGATGTCAGGTTGGCCCGTTCCATGGCGCTGTGGCACGGGTTCAGTCTTTATTTGGACCGGGACGCCATCGGCGCGGTAATCGGAACGCTGCATACTCCGGTGAGCCACTGCCTTTATTTAGCGGTGGCCGGATTTCGTAGCCCGACGGATGCGCTGCTCGCGGGATCGTTGCTATCGCTGCTCCTGGCGTTTGTACCCCTGGGTTGGGTACTGATTCGCGCGAGCGTGGGTACCCGCGATCGTCAATTTGTGGCCACCGCTGCGTTTCTATTCTGCGGATTCACGATCATGCAAGCGCCAGGCACTCTCCATGTAGCTTGCATGATTCACACAGATGCGGCCGCCCTCGCCTTCGCCACCCTGGCTTGCGGCGCATTCTGCAATCCAAGAAAACCCATCACCGTGCCGCAAGTGTGGCTTGCGGGCGTGAGTTGTGCGCTGGCCGTGGGAAGCAAGCAGACGATGGCGCCGATTGTGATGGCGATTGCGCTGCTCCTGGGCGTCGCCGCCGGCGCCAGACTGCTGGTCCATTTTGGGGCTGCGCTACTGCTTAGTGGGGCAGTGCTGCTGGGTTCCGTCCTGATCCTGGTACCTGCGCACGCTTTCCTGTTCAATACGGTCACCCTGGCGGCGCACAGGCCTCTCAAGGACGGATATATCCACCTTCTCGTGAACTCTTACAAGGCAGGGAAGCAGGACGCGCTTCCGGCACTCTTTCCGATGCTGCTCCTGGTGGGCTTTCAGTGGATCGCAGCGGATCGCAGGCCCGCGCTGCGGGAGTTCGTTCTGGCGAATCGCTGGCTTGCGTTTGCGCTCTGCGCCGGGGCGCTGATACCAGTGACGGCCAAAGCGATCGTCACGGCGGGTTCCGACGTCAACCATCTGGGATTGGTGCTCTATTTCCTGTTCGTCGCGGCGGGCTTGGCAATTGTGCAATGCCTGTCCTATCCCGGCAACGCCTTCGTGCGCGGTACTGCCTGGATGTGTGTCGGCATTGGGATATTGGTCTCGATCGCGCCGGGAGCGGCGTTCAGCCTGCCTTCGCGCCTGCGCGGCGTTCGCCAGAATGCGCCGGAGGCCGCATTGCGTTATGAGCTGCGGCACCCCGGACGGGCATATTTCCCTTATACCCCCCTGGCAACACTCTTAGCGAGCGGAAGGGTCTATCACGTGGATTTTTCAGTCTATGATCGGGAAATCGCCGGATACCCTCTGACCTCGCATCAATTCGCAGCGGGCCTTCCTTCCGGATTCGAAGTGGTTGCGATTCCACCGGGAGTGTCGCGCCGGTCGAGCGCACTTCGCCGGATGTTGGAGCGTTATGCGCCGGTCACCGACGTCGAACTGCCCGGCTGGACCGTCTATGTGGCGCGCGCGCCCGTGCCCAATGCCACTAACTAACTTTTCCCACAAACTGCAATGCTGCACAATTTGTGGGGCGCACCTCCAGGTCTGCGCGGGTCCTCCATCACCCGACGTGACCCGCTCTTCGCACAACCAAATCAACCATATCCGAGCGCGAGTAGGCCGGCGTGGACGCCGGCCGCAGGACTAGAGTCCTGCCCCACTATCAATGCAGGTGCACGGTTTTTGGAAAAGCAAGTGGCATTGCGCCCCCCGTGCCTGCCGCGTCGGCACTCACACCCCAATGCCCTACCGCACCACCTCCGCCGGATCGTCCATCTTCACCGACGGCCGCGGATCCAGCGGCTCCCGCGCCGCCGCCGGATCGAAGATCCGCGCATCCTCCCGCACCACCTGATAGCCGTCGTAGTCCGGCGTATTCGTGAAGCAGTCGCTCAAATCGCTGGCCACCGCGTCGAACAGGTTCAGCGGCGGCAATCCCAGCAGCCGAAAGATGGTCTTGAGCATCCCCGGAAAGCTGGTGTTCACATGCGATACGTAGTTCCGCTTGAAATATGGCCCAATCCCCAGGAACACCGTGCGATGCGCGTCGATGTGGTCCCGCCCGCCCTGCGCGTCGTCCTCAGTGACGAAAATGGCCATTTCACGCCACCAGGGCGTCTGCGAGAGAAACTCCACGATGCGCCCCAGCGCGTAGTCATTGTCCGCCACGTACGACGCCTCGTACGGATAACCGTCCTGCGGCCGCGGCTCGGTCATGTGATCGTTCGGCAGGTGGATATATATGAATCGCGGAAACGGCTCGCCGCCCTTCACATACTTCTCCTGAATTTCGTGGATGAACTGCGTCGCGCGAAACTGGTCCGGAATGTTCATGTTGAAAACCGGATAGTCGCGCGACGTGTTGCTGTACAGCGGCTCGGGCATGGGCACGTTAGTTACGAAGCGCCCGCCGGTGGGCTTGTAACCTGGCCCTTCGTCCACGCCCGCCAACTCGAAACCCTCGCCATAATTGCGAAACGGAATGCCATGGCGCGCCAGGTGATGCCAGATCGTACCGCCTTCGGGCTGCTCTTCCGGATGCACCGATGAGTTCCCTTCCGCGAACAGCAACCGCCCCGGCGCGGTTGTCGGAAAACGGAAATCCCGGCCATCCGCGTAGGAGGCGCGGAACGAAGTCTCGGTCCACGCATCCGGATATGCGCCGACCAGCCAGTGATGGCCGTCCACGCTGACTTCCGAATCGGCGTAGAAATTGTCGCTGAACGACCAGCGCAGCGCCAGCGTGTGGTGGTTGGGCGTCACATTGACGCGCTGCACACTCAGGCGGCTGCCTTTGCCCGCCGCGTGGCCTACCTGCCCGAAGCGCGCGATCGCCGGCGCGCCCATCACCGTCGCGCCATTAGACAGACGTTGGATATCGCCGAAGACCTCGTCGTAGGTGCGGTTCTCTTTCACCATCATCACCACGTACTTCACGCCGCTGGGCAGCTGGGTGCTCCCTGCGCCCGGCGTCAGGTCGTGCGGGTGTAGACCGTTGTTATCCATCACCGTCCCGGTCCCCGCGGCCACCTCCGCCAGATCGGGCAGCGGGAAGGATGCAATGCTGCCGCGCCGGAACGTGCCCGTAAGAGCCTCGCCCGTCTCGCCGGACGGGAACGCGGACTGCCAGACGTTCGGGCCGGTGCCCTGCCCGTTCACACTGGTTACGTAGACCGTGTCGCGATCGATCAGCATGCGGCTGGGAAACCAGGCCGCCGGCAGATGGCCGAGTACTTTCGCTTGCCGCGTGTCGATCACGCCCACCGCGTTGATGCCCGCCTCGGCCACCAACAGCCATCCGGTCGCTTCGTGGTAAGCCATGCCGATGGGCAGAATGCCCCGCAGGTTTTCCAGGCCCGGAATGCGAATGTCGATCTGCCCGGCGACGCCGTTGGTCTTCGCGTTTCCCCCT
>DATKFU010000086.1:0-21851 GCA_035511215.1 Bryobacteraceae bacterium
GGGGGGGGGAAAAACGACCCGGTGGCCGCCCTCGACTGTCGGGTCGGTAGCCAGTGTGGCCGCAACCAGGTGATTGAAACCTTTCACGACCTTAGCGCCGGTGAAGGACTTCGCAACGAAGGCGGAAGACAGGAGACCGTCCAGCTCTTCAGGGGGAACTCCAAACGCGTTCGTCGCGTCGATGACTGTCTTGCCTTCCCAGCTAAGCAGGGCCTTCGCAACCTCGCGATGTTCCCCGAACGGGACCGCCAGGATGATTGTGTCGGCCTCGAGTGCGTCCCGCAGCGACTTGGCGACGACCGTGGGTCCAATCGCCCGAGCCTCCGGTGCCAACGCCTCGGGCGGCCGGCGACTCGCGACGGTCACGTCGATGTTCTTACGGGCGAAGGCGCGAGCGAGGGCCTGGCCTATCTTGCCGAATCCTACAATTGCATAGCTCATATGTTCTCCTTTGGTTTACAGAACCCTACGGCGCTCCGAATATCGAATGGAGTGACCGGCCGGGCGTAGCGCGTCAGATTTGCGCTATGCCGCCGTCGACGGCGACCTCGCTGCCGGTCATGAAACTGCTGTCCTGCGACGCGAGAAAGGCGGCCACCGCTCCGATTTCCGCCGGATCGGCCATGCGCTGAAGCGGAGTCATCGAGGCGTAGACCTTCAGGCCCTCCTCGCCCAGCGCTGCCTTCGCGAGTTCGGTCGCCGTCGGCCCGGGTGACAGCACGTTTACCCGGATGCCGGTGCCCTTCAGGTCCTCCGCCCAGGTCCGCGCGAGGTTGCGCACTGCCGCCTTGCTCGCGCTGTAGACGCTCATTGTCGGGGCGCCCGTGGTGCCGGCGCTCGATCCGGTCAGAATGATCGAACCGCCCTTGCCCATCAGCGGCAGCGCCTTCTGGACCGTAAAGATCGTACCCTTCACATTGGTGTTGAAGGTTTCGTCAATGTGCTCGGCGGTGATCTTGCCGAGCGGAAGCGGGCTTCCCGCCCCGGCATTGGCGAAGACGATGTCGAGGGTTCCGCGCTCGGCCTTCACCGCCGCGTAGAGTCGGTCGAGGTCGGCCAGATCGGAGACCGAGCCCTTCACCGCGCGGGCATTGGGCCCAAGGTCGGCCACAGCGGCGTCGAGCGCTTCCTGCCGGCGGCCGAAGATGAAGACGAAGGCGCCCTCCTCGATGAAGCGCTTTGCTGCGGCACGGCCGATGCCGGTAGCGCCACCGGTGATCACGGCGGTCTTTCCATTCAGTCTGTTCATGTCATGCATCCTTTTCGTGGCGTCGTAATGCGCCTCTGTTACCATTTGCACAAATGTGCTATATGTGGATCACTGATCCACATACGCTTAATTATATGCGGATCACTGATCCGATTGTCAAGGAGATTCATGCGAGCCGACGCCAGAAAAAATTACAGCCATCTACTTGCGGTCGCGCGCGATGTCGTCACCGAGCATGGTGCCGATGCGTCCATGCGAGATATCGCCCGCCGGGCTGGCGTCGGGTTGGCCACACTGCTTCGCCATTTCCCGACGCGAGAAGCCTTGTTCGATGCGTTGCTGCGTACGAATCTGGACGCACTGACGCAGAAGGCAGGCGAACTCGAAACGTCGAACCCACCTGACGAGGCGCTCGTGTCCTGGTTTCGCGAAGGGGTGGCATTCGTTCACAGCTATAGCGGCGTTGTTGCCTTGATGGCGAGCGCCCACGAGGACCCGGACTCCGCGCTTTACGCTTCATGCACAGCGGTGCACGAAGCGGGCGCGCGACTACTGCTCCGTGCCCAAGCCGAGGGAACGGCGCGCGCCGATATGGATGGGGTCGACCTGTTCGCCCTGATGTCGGCGCTCGGCTGGCTCGTCGACCAACCCTCATTCGCGCCACGGGCGGACCATCTCTTTCACGTTATTGCGAGCGCCATCCTGACAAACCCGTCGATCAACGATGTCAAGAAGGCAAGGTGTTGAATCAAATCGGCGATTGGATGCTCGAGAGTATTGCCACTTGCGGGATGTCACGTTCAGAATCGCTGTCGTGCCTCGTCAAGTGCTTGCTAGACGATTCGGCTACCAAAGCCATTAGTGCGTCATGAAGCAGAGTGCGTGAGAGTTGCCTACTATTAAATTCACTTCTAGCGAGGGTTAGATTTATTCAGCATGGATTTACATGTCTCAAATCCATGCTCATCGCTTCGGTCCTGGAGATTCAATAGGTTCTGCGGGTCCAAGCAACGGCCAAGTACAAAATCTGTGCAATAAAGGCTCACTGCACTTCTAAATTATTGAATCTAAAGGATGGCTCCCCGGCATGGATTCGAACCACGATTCACGGCTCCAAAGGCCGCTGTCCTACCATTAGACGACCGGGGATTACTGCGGCAGTGCGGTATCTTTAGTTTATCCTCTCACCCGCGCGCCCGCAACGGGCTGACGCGCTGTTCTATTCCGCTGTTCTATTCCGCTTTACACCGCCGCCCGCATAGCCTAATATAATAAAACAGCACACCTTGGAGGTGCGGATGGCTGCTCGATTGTCCCTGTTGGGTATTTGTGCGTCGGCTCTGGCATTCGGCGCCACGATCCCCTCTCAACCGACTTTTTACAAGAATGTCCTGCCGGTGATGCAGAATCGCTGCCAGGAATGCCATCGGCCGGGCGAAGCGGCGCCCATGTCGTTCCTCACCTACAAGGAGGTTCGCCCCTGGGCCAAGGCCATCCGCGAAGCCGTAATCACCCGCAAGATGCCGCCGTGGCCCGCCGATCCGCACTTCGGCAAGTTCAGCAACGACCGCTCGCTCTCCCGCGAAGACATCGACACGCTGGTGGCCTGGGTCGATGGAGGCGCCCGCGAAGGGGATCCTTCCGAAGCCCCCAAACCTGCGCAATTCGTGGACGGCTGGGGCATACACAAACCCGACGCGGTCTTTGAGATGCCCAACGAATTCGTCGTGCCAGCCTTCGGAACGATCGATTATCAGTACATCGTCATCCCCTCCGGCTTCACCGAGGACAAGTGGGTGCAGGAAATCGAAGCGCGTCCGGGCAACCGGCAGCTCGTGCACCACATCATCGCCTTCATCCGCCCGCCTGGATCGAAATGGCTGAAAGATGCCCAACCCGGCATACCCTTTGTTCCGGTCAAAGAAGAGAACAAGGAAAAGAGGAAGCATAAGCGGGACGACGACAACAGTGGACCACCCGAGCTGCTGGTGGGCTTCGCTCCCGGATTGCCGCCGGGCATCCTGCGCCCAGGGCAGGCCAAGCTGATCAAGGCGGGATCGGATTTCGTCTTCCAGATGCACTACACCGCCAACGGTAAGCCAGGCACGGACCGGAGCCGCATCGGCTTGGTTTTCGCCAAGGACCCGCCCCTGGAGCGTGTCTACACCGTGGCCGCCTCGAACGATAAGTTCGAGATTCCGGCGGGCGACGGCAACTATGAGGTGGAGTCCGACATCACTTTACAGGAGCCGGCCAAGCTGGTCGACATGATGCCGCACATGCACCTGCGCGGCAAGGATTTCGTGTACACGGCTTTCTATCCGTCCGGCGAGTCCGAAGTCCTGCTGCGCGTGCCGAAGTACGATTTCAGTTGGCAGCTGTTCTATTACCTGACCGATCAGAAGGTGCTGCCTGCAGGCACGCGCCTTCATTGCGTCGCGCATTTCGATAACTCTCCGAATAACCCGGCCAACCCGGATGCCACCAAGACCGTGCGCTGGGGCGACCAGAGTTGGGAGGAAATGATGATCGGCTGGTTCGATGTCGCCATGGCTCCGGGCAAGGACCCCATGGACCTGTTCAAGGAGAAAAAAACCAACAAGAGCGGCGACTAGCCGTCGGTTTCTCTGCCGACGCGATACCATGGCGGAATGCCGCTTTCCCGCCGCGAGTTGGCATCTGCGCCCTTGTGGCTGGCGGGATGCGCGGCGCGCCGCAACGCCGTGGCGCCGCCTGCTCCGGTCCCCATGTCCAGAGTGCGGGTGGCGCCGGAGCGCGTCATCCGGACAATCGTCGGCCTGCGGCCGTTCCGCCCTTCCGGCTTCGTGGTCCGCGGCGAGAAACTGGACCAGAAGGTCGTCATCCACAACTATGGCCATGGCGGCGCCGGCATCACGCTATCGTGGGGCACGGCGCAGCTTTCCCTCGCCGAGGCGGCTCAAGTTGAAACGCGCCAGGCGGCGGTGATCGGATGCGGCGTCGTGGGGCTCTCGACGGCGCGCCTGCTCCAGCAGCGCGGCTACGCTGTCACTATCTATACGAAGGCAATGCCGCCGGATACCACGTCCAATGTAGCCGGCGGCCTGTGGAGCCCTGTGACGGCTTACGACCATGAACGGGTCACGCCGGAATTTCGCCGCCAGTTCGGTGAGGCCGGCCGGTTCGCCTTCCGCCGTTTTCAGTCCCTGGTTGGTGACGGCTACGGCGTACGCTGGCTGCCTGTCTACTCCCTGTCGCGAGATTCCGCGCACCAGCCGCCGCCGCCCGAGAGCGCAAACAGCGAAATCGAGCCGCTTTATCCGGATTCCCGGCAGCTTGCGCGGACCGAGCACTGCTTCGACGTGCCGTATGTCTACCGGCGCTACTCGATGCTGATCGAACCAGCCGTCTACCTGAACGCGCTGCTCCGGGATTTCCTGGCGGCCAAAGGGGATCTGGTGGTGCGCGAATTTCGCGACACACCAGACCTGATGTCACTGCGGGAGACGCTGCTTTTCAATTGCACGGGCCTGGGATCGAGAGAGCTTTTCCATGACGATGAACTGATCCCGATCCGCGGCCAATTTGTCGTTCCTGTTGCCGCAGCCGGAGATCGCCTACATGACCCTCGGTCCGGACGACATCTACATGTTTCCGCGCCGCGATGGCGTGTTGTTGGGCGGCAGTCACGAGCGCGGCGTGTCCGACATGCAGGTGGACCCGGCCACTACGGATCGAATCCTGCGCGAGAACGCGGCGGTCTTCGACGCCATGCGAATTCCTATAATGGACAAGGAGGTCCGTTATGGTAAATAAACGGCTACGGTATGTGGCGCTGGCTCTGGGCGCTGCATGGGTCTGCTGGTGGGTATGCTTCGAAGCAGCCGAGGCGGTCGGCGATCGCCAGGTCATGCAGGCGATTATTTTCATGGTGGTTATGTTCGGCGCGGTGGCGATCGCCTGGAAGTGGCCGGCGATCGGCGCGGTGCTGTTCCTCGTCGAAGGAATAGGTGCTATCGTCATGTTTGCTCCGATGTGGGCGTACCGCTTTCGTCTCGCAGAGTTTCTGGCGCTGTTCGCCATGATGCCGCTACCTCCATTGGCGGCCGGCATTCTGCTGCTTCTCTCGCGGCGAACCGCGCGCGCTCACGAGCGTGCGATCGTATGAAAATCACCAGCGTGGAGGCTATCTATCTCCGCCAGCCAGATGTCCGATTCCTGTGCGACAGCGGCCAGGATGCGCTGATCGTGCGCGTCGAGACCGACGCCGGTATCACCGGCATCGGCGAAGTGGACTCCAACCCCATGGCCGCCAAAGGCGCTATCGAAGGCCCTTTCTCGCACACCACGGCGTGCGGACTGGCCCAGGTCGTAATCGGGGAAGATCCCTTCGAGACGGAGCGGCTCTGGCACAAAATGTACCGCGCCAACATCTACGGCGGACGGCGCGGCGTGGGTCTGCACGCCATGAGCGGCATCGACATGGCGTTGTGGGATATCAAAGGCAAGGCGTTGGGCCTGCCGGTATGGAAGTTGCTGGGCGGCGGGTTCCACCAAAAAATCCGCTGCTATGCCAGCTCGTTGTTCGGCGATACGCCCGAAAAAACCGGCGAACTGGCGCGGCGTTATCGAGACCAGGGATTTACGGCGGTGAAGTTCGGCTGGGACCCCATGGGGCGGGATGAGAAGACGGACATCGCCTTGGTGCGCGAGGCCCGCAAAGGCCTGGGAGACGGCCCCGATCTGCTGATCGACGCCGGCCTGGTATGGGACTCGAAGACGGCACTGCAGCGGGCGCGCGCGTTTTCCGAATATCACATCTACTGGCTGGAAGAGCCGCTGCGCCCCGACGATTACGATGGCTATCGCAAGCTCGCGGAGGCCACCGATGTGCGCATCGCGGCCGGCGAAGAAGAGAGCAGCCGCCTGTCGTTCATCGAGCTGATGGACCGCGGGCGTATCGACGTGGTACAGGTGGATCTGACGCGTTGCGGCGGCTTCACCGAGGCCGTGAAGATCGCCGCGCTGGCGTGGGATCGCGGACTGCCGATCGCCAATCACGGCTTCACGACATACATCAACGTGACGGCGGCTCTGCACTGGTTGAACTCCATCCCCAACGCGCTGATCTGCGAGTTCGTGGCCGAAGAGGAGACCAATCTGCGCGAGTCTGTGACGCGGCAGAAGCTGCGCGCGAAGGACGGATATCTCGAGATTCCGCAGGAGCCGGGGTTGGGTGTCGACGTGGACTGGGACGCCATCGCGCGCTTCCGCGTATAATCAAATTCTCATGAAGGCTCGCGTATATGTCTCGCTGAAGACCACCGTGCTCGATCCGCAAGGGCAGGCAGTTCGCGCCGCGCTCGCGGGATTGGGGCACACCGCCATCGCAGACGTGCGCCAAGGCAAATTCTTCGACATCACCATCGCGGACGGGATGAGCCGGGAGCAGGCGCAGAAGGATGTGCAAACGATTGCGCACGAAGTGCTGGCGAACCCGGTGATTGAGGAGTACCGGGTGGAGATTGTCGGATAGACTGCCACACTTGGCGCGGCGCAGGAGCAGATGCAGGAAATCACACTGTCCGGCGCTCACTGGAGAACGCCCGATGATTTCTATGACGCCCTTCTACCATGTCTCGGCGCACCGGCATGGCATGGCCACAATTTAGATGCTCTGTGGGATTCGATAACGGGTGGCGATATAAATAAAGTGAACCCGCCGTTTACCATTAGGCTTACTGGGATCCGTCAGATGCCGGTGAACTGCCAAACTCTAGTTGACCGCTTCGTAGCGCGGATTTCTCAGGCTAGAACTGAGGGCCATTCGGTCGAAGTTGTCTGCTTATGAGTTGGGCTAGTTGGCGAGTACCGTGAAGTGTGCCAATGCCATAATCAGGTATGGCCGAGCAGGTTCTGTTGCGAGTGCTCCGGGGATCCTCGGATGCCAACATTCGTTTCGGCGACCTCCGCACGCTGCTTCTCCGGCTTGGCTTTCAGGAACGGATCAAGGGCAGCCACCACATCTTTACGCGCGAAGACGTCGACGAGATACTAAACCTCCAGCCCCGGAAATCCTTGGCGAAACCCTACCAAGTGAAACAGATACGTAAGGTCTTGGTTCAGTATAAACTGGCAGAAGAGGCCGAATGACCAAATACGAGATCATTCTCTATTGGAGCAACGAGGACGAGGCGTTTATCGCCGAGGTTCCTGAACTGGCTGGCTGCGCGGCCGACGGCTCAACACGGCAAGAGGCTCTTGCCAACGCCGAAACCGTGATCGCTGAATGGTTGGAAACCGCGCGAGAACTCGGGCGGTCCATCCCCGAACCCAGAGGTCGGCTCGTATATGCCTGAGACCTTTCACCGGTATAGCAAATACTTCTCCCGCAGCCTAATAAACGCCGCCACGCTGTCCGACATCTTCTGCTGAATATCCCGCGGATCGTCGCCCGCCGCCAACTCGCGAATCACCTCCGCGCTGCCGATCAGCTTCTTGTTGGCGTCGAAGTCTATTTTTCCCGGATATAACTTTTGCAACGCTGCGGCAATCTCCAACCCCAGCCGCGCGGAATCGAAGTCGTCCCGATTGGTGATCACGAAGCGCACGCCTTCACCGGCCGGCAAGTGCGTGGCGTACACGCGCACGCCCGGAATCCGCCGCCGGTTCAAATACGCCGCCAGTTCCGGGCCACGAATGAAATCCGCGCCGATCTGCTCGAAAGGCGCGTCCGTTCCGCGGCCCACCGAGTAGTTCTTCGCATATTCGAGCATGGCCACGCCGGGATAAAGCAGCGCCGCGTTCAAGCTCCGCATATTCGGCGACGGATTGATCCATGGCAGATCGGCGGCGTCGAACCAATCGCCGCGCTGCCAGTCCTTCATCGGGACCACCGTCAGATTCGCGCCAATATGGTTTTCGGCGTTGAACAGTTTCGCCAGCTCGCCCATGGTCATGCCGTGGCGCAGCGGCAGCGGGAAGTAGCCCACGAAGGAAAGCGCGTCCCGGTCGAGCACGGGCCCTTCGACGTGGACGCCGGTAATTGGATTCGGCCGGTCCAAAACAAAATACGGAATTCCTGCTTTGGCGGCCGCTTCCATGGCGTAGGCCATGGTGGTCTCATAGGTGTAGAAGTGCACGCCCACGTCCTGAATGTCGAACACCAGCGCGCCAAGCCCGAGTTCATTACCCAGCAACTCCGGCGTGGGCCGCTGCGTTTTCCCGTAGAGGCTATAGACCTTGATCCCGGTGGCCGGATCGGTGGTGTCGCTCACATCCGGACGATCCTCCGCCCCGGCGAATCCGTGTTCCGGCGAGAACAGCGCCACAATATTCACCCCCGCGGCGCGCATGATATCGATATTGCGCCGCCCGGTGTGGTCCACCCCGGTCTGGTTCGTAATCAGCCCGATGCGCTTGCCCTTGAGCGGCTCAAAGCCCTCGGCGGCGAGCACGTCAAGCCCGGTCAGGGTCAGGGTGTTGCGCTCCACTTCGCGCCGCAGTCCGGCTCCCGAAATCGTCTCGTTGTAGCCGGTGAGGGCTACGCCAGGCGCGTCGATTCCGAGCGCCGCGGCCGCGATTGTCGCGACCTTGCCGCGCAGCGCCGTGATGGCCGGCCTGCGAAACGGGTGCACGCTGTTCGTCAGCAGGATTACGTATGTATCGCTGACGGGATCGATCCAGATAGACGTGCCGGTAAATCCCGTGTGGCCATAAGAGCCGATCGGAAACAAATCGCCGCGATTGCCGGAGAACTGCGAGTCGATATCCCATCCCAGGCCGCGCAGGATGGGCTGGTCCGCAGGGCTTTGGGGTGTGGTGAACTTCTCCACAGTGGGTGCGCTGAACAGGCGCGTGCCGTCGAGTTCGCCCTTTTGCAGCAGCATTTCGCAGAAACGAGCCAGGTCGTCGGCAGTGGAGAACACGCCCGCGTGTCCCGCGACGCCGCCCATGTAGCGCGACGTTTCATCGTGTACCACGCCCCGCAGCGGCGCGCCGTGCGGGCCATCGAGTTCGGTGGGCGCGATGCGCGGGATCAGCGAAGCCGGCGGCTGAAACATCGTCTCGCGCATACCCAGGGGCAGGAAGACATGTTCGCGCGCATAGTCGGAGAGCATCTGCCCGCTTAGCCGGTGCACCAACTCGCCCAGCAGGATGAAATTGATGTCGCTATAGGTAAAGTGCTCGCCCGGCAGCCCGCTGGGCCTTTCGGACATGGCCATGTGGATGCCGGTCTGGTAGCCGCTCCACAGCGGGGTTAAGGCCAGGTCCGGGGGCATGCCCGAGAAGTGTGTGAACAGATTGCGGATGGTGATAGGACTCTTGCCCTCCTGGAATTCGGGCAGGTATTGCGTCACGCGATCGTTCAGCCGGAACTTGCCCTCCTCGAAGAGCTTCATCAGCGACGAAGTAGTGGCCACCACCTTGGTGAGCGAGGCCAGGTCGAAGACGGTATCCACGGTCATCGCTTCGAAGGTGGGCACCAGAGCGCGTTTGCCGTACGCTTTGCGATGGACGATCTGGCCCTTATGCCCGATCAGCAGCACCGCACCGGGAATACGCCCTTCCTGGATCGCCTGGTCGATGGTCTGGTCCAAGAGGGGCGATGCGGAGAACGATTGCGCGGCCATGGTGCAGGTCGCGCTGGCCGCCAGCGCGGCACAGAGGAAGAGCTTCATATCTTCTACACTATGATAATCGGGAGGCGCGGTGACAACACTCATTCGAAACGGCACGGTGGTGACATCCGAGAAAACGTTCCCAGCCGACATCCTGATCGACGGCGAGAGGATTCGCGAGATTGCCGCGAATATTCCCATCGACACAACGGACCGGGTGATCGACGCGTCCGGCATGCTGCTGCTGCCGGGTGGTATTGACGTGCACACGCACCTCGACATGCCCTTCGGCGGCACCACTTCCAGCGACGATTTCGAAACCGGCACGCGCGCGGCGGCCTTCGGCGGCACCACCACCCTGATCGATTTCGCCATCCAGGGCCGCGGCATGAAGATGCGCGACGCACTCGATATCTGGTGGAAGAAGGCGGACAACCGCGCCTCCATCGACTACGGCCTGCACATGATCGTGACCGATCTCTATGAAGCCGGCCTGGAAGACATGGATGCCATGGTTGCGGAAGGGGTGGCCAGTTTCAAGCTGTTCATGGCCTATCCGGGCGTGCTGATGGTGGACGATGCGACGATCTTCAAAGCGCTTTCACAGGCATCACGGAACGGCGCGCTGATCTGCATGCATGCCGAAAACGGCGGCGTGATCGACGTGATCGTGCGGCGCGCGCTGGCGGAGGGAAAGACCGCGCCCATCTACCACGCGCTCACGCGGCCCGCAGCGGCAGAGGCCGAAGCTGTGCACCGCGCCATCGCCCTGGCCGAGATGGCTGGCGCGCCGGTGTACATTGTGCACCTATCGAGCGAGGATGCGCTGAACCAGGTGCGCGAGGCCCGCGACCGCGGCCTCCCTGCGTTTGCGGAAACCTGCCCGCAGTATCTGCTGCTGTCGATGGACGACCTCGCGCGCCCCGGATTCGAGGGCGCCAAGTACGTATTCACTCCCCCGTTGCGCGAGAAGCGGCATCAGCCGAAGTTGTGGGACGGGCTCGCCAACGACCACCTGCAAGTGGTCTCCACGGACCACTGCCCATTCTGTTTCGCCGACCAGAAATCGCTGGGTAAAGACGATTTCACCAAGATCCCCAATGGCGGTCCGGGCATCGAGAATCGCCTGCAGCTCCTTTATCATTACGGCGTGAACGAAGGCCGCCTGAGCTTGAACCGGTTCGTGGAACTGGTGTCGACCACTCCGGCGCGGCTGTTCGGCCTCTATCCCCGGAAAGGCGAACTGGCGCCGGGCAGCGACGCCGACATCGTCGTCTGGGATCCGCAGCAGGAGCACACCATCGGCGCGGCCACCCATCACATGCGCGTGGATTACTCAATGTTCGAGGGCTTCCGCGTGAAAGGTAACGCGCGCATGGTGCTCTCGCGCGGCGAAGTAATCGTGGATGGCGAGCGGCATCTGGCCCGCGCAGGACGTGGGCAATTCCTGAAGCGGGCCGCGCGCGGCGGGGCGTTCAAGTGAGCCGCGAAGTGAGCCTTGAGGCGAACAACATCCGCGAGAGTTCGCTTTACAACGAAGATCTTGCGCCGGTCCCGCAATCCCGCCGCGACTGGGGCGTCTACAACTACGCTTCGTTATGGGTGGGCATGAGCGTCTGCATTCCCACGTACATGCTGGCTTCGGGCTTGATCGCGGGCGGCATGAACTGGTGGCAGGCGATTGGCACCATCCTGTTGGGCAATTTGATCGTGCTCGTCCCCATGGTGTTGAACGCGCATGCGGGCGCCAAATACGGCATTCCGTTTCCAGTGCTGGTGCGCGCTCCGTTCGGCGTGCTGGGCGCGAACGTGCCGGCCATCCTGCGCGCGCTGGTGGCTTGCGGCTGGTTCGGCATCCAGACCTGGATCGGCGGCCAGGCCATCAACGCCATGCTGCGAATCTTGTGGCCGGCCTGGGGCCGCTTCGAAGCCGGATCGGCGGTCTGCTTCGTGTGCTTCTGGTTTCTGAATATGGCGGTGATCTGGCAGGGCATCCGGACCATTAAGTTTCTGGAAGGGATCGGCGCGCCGTTCATGCTGGCGATCGGAGTGCTCCTGCTGTTTTGGGTGACGCGGAAAGCAGGTGGCTTTGGACCTGTGCTCAGTGCGCCCAGCCGGTTCCGCGACGGCGCCGCGTTCTGGCATTTCTTCGTTCCGGCGCTTACCGGCATGGTGGGGTTCTGGGCTACGGTGGCATTGAACATTCCCGACTTCTCGCGCTACGCCCGCTCGCAGAAGGCGCAGATGTTGGGACAGGCGCTGGGGCTGCCCACGGCAATGACGCTTTATTCCTTCATCGGCGTGGCGGTTACGTCGGCTTCCGTGATGATCTTCGGCGAAGCGATTTGGGATCCGGTCGTGCTATTGGGCCGCTTCCACCAGCCCGTCGTGGCGTTCGTGGCGCTGATCGCATTGCTGCTCGCCACGCTGAATACCAACGTGGCGGCCAACGTGGTGTCGCCGTCGAACGATTTTTCGAACTTGAATCCCCGCCGCATATCGTTCCGCACCGGCGGGCTGATTACAGGATGCCTGGGCCTGATGATGATGCCGTGGAAACTGTTGGGCGATTACAGCGCCTACATCTTCGGTTGGCTGGTCGGCTATTCGGCGTTGCTGGGGCCGATTGCCGGTATCATGATCGTGGATTACTTCCTGGTGCGCAAGCGGGTGCTGGCGGTCGAAGACCTGTATCTGCGCGGCCGCAGCTATGAGTACTCGGGCGGATTCAACTATCGCGCACTACTGGCTCTAGGGTGCGGCGTCGCGGTGGCGCTGTTGGGCCATGACTACGCCTGGTTCGCCGGTTTCCTGGTTGCGGGCGTAGTCCACTTCGCGCTGATGCGAAGAAGTCAAGGCTGAGGTGTAGCGGCGACCACCCGTGACTCCACTTGAAACTTCCGATAGTTTGAAAAGCTAGTGTCCGATTCGACGTTGTACTTCTTCACCAGCGCCAGCCGGGCCGAGGCCTTGGCCTCGATTCGTTTGGGTAGCCAGACTTCGTCGTTCACGCGCGTCATCTGCACGTCCAGCCGCGCGCCCTTGCTCAGGCGGGCGACGAACAGCCCCCACGAGATATTGTCTATCGCCTCGGCTTCGGTCTTGACCCACTGATAGTCGGCCTTATCGATCCAGAGTTTCCCGCGGAACTTGGGGAATAGCTTGGCCAGGTTGCTCCGGGCACGGTAGCCGGGCCGCGGCGTGCCTTCGATGATCCAAGCGTCCCGGCCGTCGATCTGCCCTTCGCCGGTAATTTGGAAGTTGAACGCATCCGGCACTTCCGCCAAAAGCTCGCGCTCGCGCTGCCGTTTCCTTTCCCAATCCGCGATGCGCCGGGCGTGCTCGTCGGGCGTCTCTTTCTGGCGCTGGGCGATGCTGTCAGCGAGCTTCTTCTGCTCGTTGCGCTCCTCTTCGGGCGACAACGAGTGGCCGTCTTTGCCGACCAGCCGGCGATAGGGCGAGCCTTCGAGCAGGGTGACGTCGTAAAGCAGGATCTTGCGGGACTTCACGCGTGCGCCGGAATCGAGTTCGCGGGTTTCAGATCTTTCAAGGAAGGTATAGTTGCGGGCGATGGCCAGGTTACGATCCATCAGTTGGACCGAGCGCCGCACGATCTCGCGCGCATCTTGCGCAGCGGTCAGAGTGCAGGCGGCAGCCAGGAACAAGACAGACTTCATGCTGATGCCACCCTCACGCCAATGAACGATAGCATGCGGCCGGCCCATTCTTTGTCGCGGCGATACGAGTGGAAGTCCTCTACTCCGCATTTGGTGCATAGGTTCGCCACATAAATCCGCGGCGCGGGAACGCCCTCGTCGGCTAACTGCCGGCGGTTCGCGTCCACCAGGTCGATATGGCACCGGCCGGCTGCGCCAAACTCCGCGGCCACCTCCGCGCCGACTTCGTAGCAGCACTTGCCGATGCCCGGGCCGATGGCGGCATGCACCTGCGCGGGCCGAGTGCCGAATTCTTCCCGCATCCCGCGCAGGGCATGCTGTACGATGCCGCGCACCGTCCCGCGCCACCCGGCGTGTACAGCAGCCACCGCGCGATGCTCTTCATCCACCAGCAGGACGGGAATGCAATCCGCGGTTTTTACCGCCACCAGGTGTCCCGGCGTGTTTTCGAGCAGGGCATCGCCATCGCCCAGGACGCCGGTGCGGCCGCGCGCCACTACGCAGATATCGGAGTGGATCTGATGCAGCGTCGCGCCGGCCGGCGGGGACGCGTGTCGCGTACCGAAGCCGTGCTCCAGCCACGGCAATTCTTTCAACGGACGGGCGCGGTAGACGTTCTGCGAATCCTTGTAAAACACCATCCTGGTGACAACACTAGGCGGGCTTCTGGATTTGGGCGATCATCACTTGCTCTTTGAACTGCTCGAGCATGGATTCGTCCAGGCGGACCTCGGTGGGCCTTTTCACCAGCGTGGTCATCTGGTCGATCTTATCCTGCAGCTTGAGCAACGCGTAGAACAGGTTCTCCGGACGCGGCGGGCAGCCCACCACGTATACATCCACCGGCACGATCTTGTCCACGCCCTGCAGCACGGCATAGGTATTGAACGGTCCGCCCACGCTCGAGCAGGCGCCCATGGAGATGCACCATTTAGGATCGGGCATCTGGTCCCAGATGCGTTTCAGGACGGGCGCCATCTTCAGGGTCACCGTGCCGGCCACGATCATCAGATCCGACTGGCGCGGGCTGGGACGGAAGACTTCCGCGCCGAAGCGCGCAATGTCGAAGCGGGATGTGCTGGAGGCGATCATCTCAATGGCGCAACAAGCCAGCCCGAAGGTGAGGGGCCACAAGGCGGATTTGCGCGCCCAGTTGAAGACGTAATCGACCGACGTGGTGACGACGTTGCTGTCGAACTGGTTTTGGATGAACGATGACACCGAGCCCTCCCCTTTGAACCGCTATTCTATCACTCCGAATCGTGCGCGCAGTGTGAAGGCGTATTCCGCTTCGCTAGTCAGATCGCTCTCCACGCGGCCGGCAGGCGTCGTCTCGATGAGCCGCATGCCGCTGAGCGTGATGCGTCCTTCGGGCCTAGCCAAGGTGCAGATGCGTCCCTGTGTGAAATGGGACTCGGGAGACGTCTGATGGAAGTTGCAGCGTTCGGTGAAGTCGGCGAGCGCCCGCGGCTGGAGCGTGAAACGGTATTGCGGAGTCCAGTCGCCGCTTGAGTCGCGGCGCAGCAGGACGCGGTAGTCGCCGTCCGGGGTAATGAGATAGGCGGAGTCGCCTTGTGGCTGGCCGGCCGGTTCGTTGAGGCGCAAGGGCAAGCGAAACCCATTGCCGAAGCCCACATCGGCGAGCCAGGGTTCGTCGAGATCCACCAGCAGCGCCAAGTGGTCGAACGCCGGGCTGAAGCCGCCGGACTGGCGGGCGACCTCGGCGGAGAGCATCGTGACGCGGAAGCCCAACTCGCGCAACAGCGCGCAGAATAAGCCGTTCAGTTCGTAGCAGAAGCCCCCACGGCGGCGGGTAACGACCTTATCGAAGAGCGCCGCCTGGTCAAGTGAGAGCTGCCGGCGCAGGTGGATGTCGAGGTTTTCGAACGGAACCGCGTAGAGATGCGCCAGGTGCAGCGCGTTCAGAGTGGCGGGGGATAAGTCGAGGGGTCCCGTGTAAGCCATGCGTCGCAGGTAAGCCGGGATATCCAAGGCGTCAGCGTAGCAGGTAAGATGGGTTCGGATGAAGGCAATGATGTTCCTGCTGATCGCGGCATGCGTGGGGGCGGTCGCGCAACAGCCGCCGCTGGCAAGCTTCACCGGTACGGTGCGGGAGATGGATTCCACAAAGCTGACCTTGGCCCGGCGGGATCAGGACGATCTCGATATCTCCCTGACGCATAACACGCATTACTATTCGGGATCGCAGAAGATCAAGCGGGAGAAGATCAAGCCAGGCGATCGCGTGTCGGTGGAGACCAAGCTGGATCTGTATCTGAAGCCGGAAGCGGTCAACGTGCGGCTGCTGGGGCCCGAGGAGTTGTAGATTCGCCGGCGTGGCGCACGCGCTCATGCGTGCCGCGCCGCACTTAATCCGCCGGCGCGTAGTAGCCGCGTTTCCAATACGCCGTCAGGCGCGGCTGGCCGGGTGCCCGCGCAATCTTCACTTGAATACGGCGGTACCGGCCGTCGCGCTGCCGATTTTGCGGCACATACCCGAGCACGTACTGGTGCCGCAACTCGCGCCCGATCTTGTCCGCCACGGCGGGCAAGCCGCGCGGGTCGTCGATGTCGTAGCAGCGTCCACCGGCTTCGTCCGCAAGCTCGTTCAGCAGAGCGGGACCGTCCCACAGGTCGCCTACTGTGCGCACGCTGGAACTCCCCATACCGATCGCGTAGATCTCCACATCCGATTCGCGCGCCAGATTCTCGACCTCGCGGGCGCGAAACCGGCTGTGGTTGTCTCCGCCATCGGAGACGATCAGCAGGATTTTGCGGGCGTTTCGCGCCTTCCGCATATGACGCAGCCCCAGGTAGACCGCGTCCAGCAGCGCGGTGTTCCCTTCCGGCTTGGTCAGGGCGACGCGGTTCTGAATCTCCCCGGGCGCGCTGGTGAAACCCATCGACATTTCGGGCCGGTCCCGGAACTCGATCAGGCAAAACTCGTCCAGCGGATTGGCGCTCTTCAGGAACTCAGCTACCGCCTGCTGCAACTTGCCGAAGGCGGACGCCATGCTGCCGCTGAAATCCAGCACCAGCGCTACCGAAACCGGCGCCTCTTCCGCCGAGAAATAGGCCACTGTCTGGGCGGTTTTGTCTTCAAATACCTGAAAATCCTGCTGTTCGAGACCGGTGACAAAGCGTCCCCTCGCATCCGTGACGGCCACGTTCACCAGTACGAGCGTGCTGTCCACCGAAAAGTTCTGGCGTGCCGCATCCGGGCTGGCCACGCTGGATATCGTCCGGCCCCGCGCGGTGCTTTGGGGCCAGGCGCGCTGGGGCGCAAGCACGCCCGCAAGCATTAGCGGGAGACAGACGCGAGCCAGCCAGTGTTTCATTAGCCCTTCTGTGGTTACGATATCGCGGGCGCAGTGCCGGCACAAGGTAACGGAGTGGCAAATCGTACCGGTACGCTGAGGACACACTCGACGCCACTACATGCCAAAGGCTGCCCATAGCGCGTCTAAATCCACGGTGACGTTGGGCAGCAGAAGCGGAGTCACCCGGCCGCGCTCCATTGCCAGCGCCTGCCGAAGCGCGCCGGATTCATAGCGATAGGAAGTAAATCCTGCCGGCTTCGGATCGAGCAGCCAGACTTCCGGCGCCGCGATGCCCGTGTAGTCCGCCAGGAGCTCTCGAATGGAGCCTTTGCGATTGGCTGGCGAAAGGCATTCGACGATCAGATCGGGGACGGTCCAGATGTATGGGTCGTTCTCGGCTGTCTCTACCCGATCCCGGCGGTACGCCTCAGCCCGGAACACCATTAAGTCGGGGATGCGGTAAGTAAGCGGAACCCGCTCAATGCCCAATCCGGCTCCCGAAGCGGTAACACGGTATTTTCGCGTGTCGATCCCGTGCAGCAAGATATTCAACAGTTCGTCGATCAAATCGACGTGCTTGCGATTCGGCGGCGGCATGATCCTACTCTCACCATGTACGATTTCCTCGAATCTGTTCTCGGGCATCGTCAGGGAATCTTCGTAGTTGATCGGCCTGGTTGACGTGCTCATGCCTACCTCACGCCCGCGCCGCGTCCACTTTCTCCGTATCCACACCCAATTCGGCGAACGCCGCGGTGGCCCGCTCCATTGGGAACTGGCCGTCGCGCGCCAGGCGCGACAAAGCCGTGGCGGCGATGGACTCCGCGTTGATTTCGAAATGGCGCCGCAAGTACTCGCGGTTCTCGCTGCGGCCGAAGCCGTCGGTGCCCAGCGTTTCCATGCGGCCGGGCAGCCACGGCGCAATCTGGTCGGCCACCACTTTCATGTAATCCGTGGCGGCCACAATCGGACCTTCGGCGCCCGCCAGCGCCTGCCGGATGTACGGCTGCTGTGCGGGCTGGCCGGGATGCAGGCGGTTCCAGCGCTCGGCCCGCAGGGCGTCGCGCCGCAGCTCGTTGTAGCTGGTCACGCTCCAAACATCGGCCTCCACGCCATACTTCTCCGCCAGAATACTCTGCGCGCGCAGCGCTTCGTTCAGGATCGGACCGCTGCCAAAAAGCTGTACCTTCGCCGAACCTGCTTGGTTCTGTGGGGCGGCCTTGTATCGGTAAATACCCTTCAGAATGCCTTCCGCCACGCCTTCCGGCATGGGCGGCATGGGGTAGTTCTCGTTGTAGAGCGTCAAGTAATAGAACAGATCTTCCTGTTCCTGATACATGCGGCGGATGCCATCCTGCACGATCACGGCAATCTCATAAGCGTAAGCCGGATCGTAGGTGGCGCAGGTGGGCACGGTGCTGGCGAGTACGATACTATGGCCATCCTGGTGCTGCAAGCCTTCGCCCGAAAGCGTGGTGCGCCCGGCCGTGCCGCCCATCAGGAAGCCCTTGCCGCGCGCGTCCGCGAACGCCCAGATCAGATCGCCCACGCGCTGGAAGCCGAACATCGAATAATACACGAAGAACGGAATCATCTCCATGCAGTAGTTGGTGTAAGCCGTTCCGGCCGCGCTGAACGACGCCATGGAGCCGGCTTCGGTGATGCCCTCTTCCAGGATTTGGCCATCCTTGGATTCCTTGTAGTAAAGGAACATCTCCGCATCGTGCGGCTTGTAGAGCTGCCCTTTGCTGGCATAAATGCCAAACTGCCGGAACAGCGACTCCATGCCGAACGTGCGCGCTTCATCCGGAATAATGGGGACCACGCGCTTGCCCAGCGACGGATTCTTCAGCAGCAGCGTCAGCACGCGGACGAAGGCCATGGTGGTAGATACTTCGCGGCCTTGCGAACCGGCCAGCGACTCGGCCAGATACTCCAGCGGCGGCGCTTCCACGGTGCTCGCAGGAGTGCTGCGGGTGGGCATGTAGCCGCCCAATATCCGCCGGCGCTCGTGCAGATAAGCCATTTCGGGACTATCGTTGGGCGGGCGGTAGAACGAAGCATTGCGCGCCGCTTCGTCCGGGATGGGAATCTCGAAGCGCGAACGGAAGTGCGCGATCTCCGCCTCGTTCAGTTTTTTCTGCTGATGGGTGATGTTGCGGCCTTCTCCCGCCTCGCCCAAGCCGTATCCCTTGATGGTGTGCGCCAGAATTAACGTGGGCGAGCCGACGTTTTCCACGGCCGCCTTGTAGGCGTTATATACCTTCTTGGGATCGTGGCCGCCGCGTTTCAAACGCATCAGCTGCTCATCGCTGAGGTGCGCCACCAGGTCCAGCAATTCGGGATATTTGCCGAAGAAATTCTTGCGGAAATACGCGCCGTCCTTGGTGACGTAGGTCTGCCATTCGCCATCCACCACTTCGACCATGCGCTTCTGCAGCAGGCCGTTAGCGTCGCGCGCCAGCAGTGGATCCCAATCCTCGCCCCACAGCACCTTGATCACGTTCCAACCGGCGCCGCGGAAGGCGGCTTCCAGTTCTTGGATGACTTTGCCGTTGCCGCGCACCGGGCCGTCCAGGCGCTGCAGATTGCAGTTGATCACGAAGATCAGGTTGTCCAGTTTCTCGCGCGAGCCCAGCGTGAGCGAACCCATGGATTCCGGCTCATCCATTTCGCCATCGCCCAGGAACGCCCAGATCTTGCGCGGCGTCACCGGGATCAGGCCGCGGTTTTCGAGATAGCGCATGAAGCGCGCCTGGTAGATGGAATTGATGGGGCCCAAGCCCATGGAAACGGTGGGGAAGCGCCAGAAATCGGGCATTAGCCAGGGATGCGGATAGGAGGAGAGGCCGGGGGTATCGCGCAACTCATGCCGGAAGTTGCGCAGGTGTTCCTCCGTGAGGCGTCCTTCCAGGAAAGCGCGCGCGTAGATCCCGGGCGAGGCGTGCCCCTGGAAGTAGATCAGGTCGCCGGGCTGGTCGCCATACTGCGCGTGGAAGAAATGGTTGAAGCCCACTTCGAGCAGCGTGGCCAATGATGCATAGGTGGAAATGTGGCCGCCGATGCCGGGGTCGTATTTGTTCTGGCGTACGACCATCGCCATGGCATTCCAGCGGGTGAGGCTCTTGATGCGGCGCTCCATGGCGCGGTCGCCGGGATACGGAACTTCCTCCTGGTGCCGGATGGTGTTCACGTATGGCGTATTGAGTTGGATGGGGAGGTCGGCGCCCGCGCCGCGCGCCTGCTCGTTCAGGCGCTCCAGCAGGAATGCCGCGCGATCCGGCCCCTCTTCGTCCAATATCTGCTCCAGCGCTTCGATCCATTCGGACGTTTCGCGCGGGTTCAGGTCGACAACACGTTCGGTGAGTTTCTGGTGCATGGGATTATTTTTATTATAGTGAACCCCGCAGGCCACGGAGGAGCCGTCGGTTTGGTGCGCGCCTATCCATCCGCCGGTTGCTATTCCGGCTCCGACGAAGCAAACTGTAAGGGTAATGGCTTCCAAAGTCCGCAAGGCCGTATTCCCGGCCGCAGGTCTCGGCACGCGCTTCCTGCCCGCCACCAAGGCCCAGCCCAAAGAGATGCTGCCGCTGGTCGACAAACCCCTCATTCAGTACGGCGTCGAGGAGGCCCTCCATTCCGGAATTCAGAACATCATTATCGTGACGGGACGCGGCAAAAGCGCGATAGAAGATCATTTTGATGTGAGCTTCGAGCTCGAAAATATGCTCGAAATGCGCGGCAAAAAGGACCTGCTTTCCATCGTTCGCAACGTCTCCGACATGATCAATGTGGCCTACACGCGGCAGAAGGAAGCCTTGGGGCTGGGACACGCCGTATTGCGCGCCATGGAACTGGTGGGGAACGAACCTTTTGCGGTGGTCCTGGCCGACGATGTGATCGACGCCGAAACGCCCTGCCTGCGCCAGTTGCTGGACGTCTACGAGTTCTTCTGCTCGCCGGTGGTGGCCGTGATGGAAGTCCCCCCGGAGGACATCTCGCTCTATGGCGCGATTGACGCCGAGCCGATCTCCCATAACGGCAGCCGCGATCGCGTATTCCGTATACGCGACCTTGTGGAAAAGCCCAAACCATCCGAGGCGCCTTCGAACCTCGCGATCATCGGCCGCTACGTGCTGATCCCGGAGATTTTTCAATCGCTGCAGTCCATCGAACCGGGGTCCGGATCGGAAATCCAATTGACGGATGCTTTGCGGCACTTGCTGCGAACGCGTCCGATCTACGCATACCGGTTTGAAGGTACCCGGTACGATGCGGGCGACAAGCTCGGTTTTCTTAAAGCCACTGTTGAATTTGCCCTGCGGCGCCACGATCTGGGAGGCCCGTTCCGGGAATACTTAAAGGGCCTTACGCTTTAGTTTCAATGATTTCCAGCTTTAGTAACATTTGTTCTGGAAATCTTATCAAAAAAGATTGCATTTGGCTGTTGTCGGGTGGTATGATTGTCTCGCGGTTTCCTATTACCTCCAGGTCCCGGATTTTGATGATCGAAACAATACTGATCCTCGCATTTTCGCTGGCATTATTCGTCTACTGGTTCCGGTATACCGTTCTTCTCCTGTTAAGTGAGGAACGTGTGGAAGAGCACGACGCTGTAATAGGCCAGTTGCATGTGTTGGAAACGCGCGAAGCGCTGCAGCAGACGGAGGAGGGCCGGGCGTTGGATCGATTGCATCGCGCGCTGGACGACGATTACCGGATGCTCCGTTATCTGTTGGACCACGCGGCTGGTATGGGTCTTCAGCCTCTGGAGCGCGTTCTGCTGACACTTGACTACCGCATAATGAACGCCTGGTATCGCTTGAAACGGAACAGGCGGGCATTGGACGAGATGGCCAGCGTCCTGAGCTGTTTTGCCTACAAGATGGGCGAACGGTCCGCCAGTTTCTCCTAAGCGCACTGATCCTGCGAACTGCGCGCTCTCCAAATTTCTCGTAACAAACACAAAAAAAATGGCTTAGTATTATAATCCGCACGGTACGCACGAAATGGAACTGCCCCGCTCACCCGCCCGTCCTAGCCC
>DATKFU010000087.1:0-3006 GCA_035511215.1 Bryobacteraceae bacterium
CCAAACCCATCTGGCGCAGATCGTGGCGTCCTTGCTTGTTCTTTCCGCGCTGGGGCAGTTTCGGACGCAGGTTGGTGCTGGCAATGTGCGTATAAAAATTCGTCGTGTCGTACGCTAGCGCCTGCAATTGCAGTTGCTCAATGCGGACCACTTCGCGCACCAGTTCCTGTTCGATGACGGCCAGTTTTTCCAGGGGGACTGCGTTCATCTGATCCCAGAAATGTTGGCTGGTCAGGTCGGCGGATGTGAAGCGCATCAGATCGGGCAGATGCATGGCCCTGGCCCAATCGGCAAAAGCGCGCTTGCTGCGCGGGGCACAGGCGCGCCCGATCATGGCGGCCACCAGGGACTCGCCCAAAGTCAATGCGTCGCGGACTTGCACATCCGCATCCGGGGCAATGGCTCGGTTAATTCGACCGGCCAGATCCAACTCCTGAGTAAGGTGGTGAATCGCAGTCACGGCGCCGGCTGAGACCGAGAGACCCTGACCGGCACTTCTTTCTGCTGTTGTCGATGGCGCTGTAGGATGCCGTCAACGCGCCGCCTGCCGCTTTCACATTCGGAGTGACGAACCGGTTCCGGATCGACGAGAACATCCGCGGAGGCGTCGCATATCTGGCGCGCCCGATGCGCCTCTTCAACGGTGAGTTGAGGCTGGTCGCCGCAGCAGATTATGCGGGCGAGGCGCGAATCCAGAAGGTCGGGCTCCACTGCGCCGACCCAGACATCTGCCGTTATGTGGCCGCAGTCGAGCGGTTCTATAGAAAACGACGGCTGGCCGCTATAGGTATCGGCCAGACCCAATTCGTGAAAGGAGCGTCACAGCAGCGGACGGAGGCAGCAGCCACGGGAAAAGCAGCCCCGGACAGCGCAGACGGTGGACCGGCTTGCGGAATACGGCGCAGGCCGCGGGCGACGCGGGCGCGCCGCTTCCATCGGCGCAAGACCCGCGGGCTGTATTCTGCCTCGCCGATATCCTGGGGCGGCAATCTACTACATTGATCGGCCACGAGAGGTGCTGGCATGGCTCACTCGCGCCGAGGACCAAGCCGCGGTGCTTCTCTCCGAAGCTTCGGAGATAGCCGTACGCCGCCCCAAGGACGTGCCGGCCGTGCTCGCAGCCTCGATCCACGCCGAGTTGGGATTCGAGCAGTAGGGGCGGGGAGATCGCGTTTCATTTGGCTCTTTGAGCCTAACCGCTGACCTTCTGCTGAATATGACAGAAGCCAGTGATGATTGGAAGATTGCCATCGCCTTGTTCGGCAACTTTGCAGGGTATTATACCCTTATCGCCCATGGAAACGCTGACGACTCGTGCCGATACGCCAAGCCATTTAGGGGTACCTTCCGGGTCCGGCCGATTGTTAATCGGCCATCTGTCGCGCCTGGACCAGGACTGCGGCGGTAACCAACCGCCGCGCAGGCTGTCAGCCTGCCCCGCATCCGCAAAGCGCCTGCACTTTCATGTCGCGCACCCGGGAAAGATGAGCAGCGTCACGTGACGGGAGAGCAAATGACCGACCTGCAGCCTCGTATCCTCGGTGCCGGCTATGCAGTCCCGCCGAATTTCCGCACCAATGACGATCCGATCTTCGACTGGCTGAAAGCGCACCCTCCCGCTGGGGGCAATCCATTTCAAGGATATGTCACCAGGGCCGTCCTCGGACCCGGCGAGGACCTGATGACCATCATGGTTCCGGCCGCGCTCAACGCGCTGGAGGATGCCAGACTCAATGCTTCGGACATCGATATGATGCTTGGCTGCGCGTCAGTGAGTCCGTTTGCGACCCCGAACGAACTGGTCCATCTCCACCGGATGCTGCATCTTCCGCGGAGCGCTTACGTGGCGCCCCTGAACAATGAGTTCTCGAACTTCAACGCGGGATTGCTCTTTGCCGACGCCTTGATACGCGCCGGCAGAGCCAGGAACATCCTGATCGCGGTCGGCGGCAACTGGACGCGGCACGTGAGCTACCGAACGCCACAGTCGGTCAGCGCCGCGGATGGCGCGGGCGCCGCGGTGGTCGGTCTCTCACCGGATGCGACGAAGTGGAAAGTTGTCGACCAGCAAACCGTGACGGACACCAGCTACTTCGGATCGATGTACATGCAGGGCCAGCCTTACCCGCAGCAACCTCCTAAGGACGGCCACCAGCGGCTATGGAGCGACCCGTTTTTCCAGATCGGGCCTGCGGGAATGCAAGGCTTCGCCCAGTTCGGCGGTAACATCGCGCCGACTGCTGTGACCAGCCTGCTGGCGCGCCACAACATTCCGGCATCGGCGGTGACGCTAATCGCGCACCAGGCCTCGTCGGTCCTATTCGAGATGTGGCAGAATGTCCTCCAGCCCGCGCAGATGATCCAGACCATCGCAACCTTCGCCAATATGACGGTCGCCAACATCCCAGTGAACCTGGCGTGGTCGGCGGCCAATAATCCGATTGAGCAAAACAACCTCGTGCTCTTTGCGCTGTCTCCCGATATGCATGCCAACGCATTGCTGTTACAGCGCAGCCCATCTTGAGACACTGGAATGCATGGATTACGCGATTTGTGGCAATCCTTCGGAGCTGATTCGGGGCGCTGGAGCGAAGCTTTGGGGCCGAGCCGGGCGCCCTGCCTGGCATGGCGGTGAGCCCCATGGCGCACGTTGACCTATCGAATGGCGCGGGTCTGATCGGCGGCCGGTATGAGCTTCTGGACCGCCTCGGCGCCGGCGGTATGGGGGAGGTTTTCCGGTCGCGCGACCGCCTGACTGAAGAGATCGTGGCGCTCAAGCGCGCTCTGCAGATGCCCGTCGCCGGCGCCGCCTCCGCGCCTGGCGAAACTGCGACAACAGACGCCGGCGAGGCATCGCCATATAACGCCGAGTCGGAGCGAATCGCGCGGCTGGCGCTGGCATCGGAGTTCCGCGTTCTGTCCTCGCTACGGCATCCCAATATTGTCAGCGTGCTCGATTACGGATTCCAGACCAACGGATTGCCGTTTTTCACCATGAAACTGCTG
>DATKFU010000088.1:0-7726 GCA_035511215.1 Bryobacteraceae bacterium
GACCGCCGCGTACTTCTCGGCCGCGCCTGGGCCATCGGCGGTCCACACCACGCTGTCGCCGCCTTCGGCGAACGCGCCGCCGTGGGCGCCGTGCTGATCCACCGCCAGCACCTCGTCATTGCCGATCAAAGATAGCGTGAAATCGTCGTTGCTGGGAAGATCGCCGCCGAACATCAGCGGCGCCTGGGCGATGGACCATAGGCTGATCAGCGTGCGCTGCTCGTCGCGCGTGAATCGCGTCATGCGGTTTTCGCCGCGCTCCGCGCGAATGCCGATGCGGCCCAGCGGCAGCATATCGGCGTCGGGCCACGCGCTTGGCCGCGCCATGCCGCTCCAGATCGACATGAGGATGAAATTCAGCCGCAGGGCCTTCCAGTCGTCCCAGAAATCGTCCGAGATACGCCACATATTGGCGTTCTCCTGCAGGAATGCCACGTCCTTGATCATGGCCGGCCCCGGCGACAGGCTCAGCACGATGGGACGCCCCGTCTTCCCGATCGCCCGATGCAATGCGGCGATCTCCGCACGGTGCGCGGGCCGCGCGATGTCGTCGGCCTTGATGTAGTCCACGCCCCAGCCGGCATATAGCTGCAAAATCGAATCATAGTAATCCTGCGCGCCCGGCCGGCTCAGGTCCACGCCGTACATATCGGTGTTCCAGGGGCAGATGGAGGCCGTGTCCGCGATATCGCCTGCGCGCACATGGCTGCCGCCGAAGACCGGTAGATTCGCCTGCACCGCCTGCCGGGGAATACCGCGCATAATATGGATACCGAAGCGAAGTCCAAGCCCGTGGATGTAGTCGGCCAGTGGGCGAAAGCCGCGCCCATCCGCGGAAGACGGAAACCGGTTCACCGCTGGCATGAGCCTGCCGTACGCGTCCATGGAGAGCTGCGCACCGGGGCGGTAGCCGTGCGCCTGGGCGTTCGGCTCGGACCACTGGATATCGATAACCACATACTGCCAGCCGTGCTGCTTCAGGTTGCGGGCCATGTAGCCAGCGTTGGCCTTCACCTCCGCTTCTGTAACCGTGGTGCCGTAGCAGTCCCAACTATTCCAGCCCATCGGCGGAGTGGCCGCCACGGCGTCGGCCGCCGCCCAGGCGGGCGGCATCCATATGACCAGCAAAGCGAACCGTACGATGGAAAATCGCATCCAGCCTCCTCGGGTCAACGGTATCACTGTGTACGGCTGTTAGCACAAAGGAGGGCCGCGATTTAGCTACGTCTACCAGGTCTAATCCCACCGCCCTTGAGGCAGTCAGCTTCAAGCCTTGCCGCGCCGGCACTTCAGGTGGCGCTTTTTCGAATGAGCCAAGTGTCCCGACGAGTCGGGACACGGCACGCCACGGGCGTGCGCCACGCACCTTAACTGCAGACGATGCCGCGGCACTCACCAAAGCCGATGTGCGCGAAACCGTCGCGCCGGCAATAGCCGCGTAGAAGCACCTCGTCGCCATCTTCCAGAAATCTCCGGATTTCGCCGGTCGGCAGGCGAATCGGATCGGCGCCGCGCCGGGTCAACTCCAGCATGCAGCCGCGCTCTTCCGGCTGCGGTCCGGATACGGTGCCGCTGGCGAGCAGATCGCCAGGGCGCAAATTGCAGCCGTTGCTGGTATGGTGTGTGAACAACTGGGCGGGCGTCCAATACAGGTTGCGCAGGTTGCCCCGGCTGAGGCGAATAGGCTGGAGAGCCGCCTCGCGCATCTGGCGCGAGGCGATATACACTTCCAGCGTCACGTCGATGCCGCCGCGGGCGCGGTCTTCCGCCGAACTCAAGTATGGCAGCGGTTGGGGATCGCCCTCCGGACGCTGGTACGCGGGCGAGCGAAAGGGCGCCAGCGCCTCCATGGTCAGGATCCAGGGAGAGATGGTGGTGGCAAAACTCTTGGCCAGAAAAGGGCCCAACGGTTGATACTCCCAGGACTGAATGTCGCGGGCGGACCAGTCGTTGAGCAGGCACAAGCCGAAGATGTGCGCTTGGGCCTCGGCGATGGGGATCGGCTGACCCATTTCGTTGCCAGGTCCGGTGAAGAATCCCACTTCCAGTTCGTAGTCGAGCGAGCGCGCGGGGCCGAAGACCGGAGCTTCCGCTGCGGCGTCTTTCGACTGGCCGCCGGGCCGGTGCACGGCTATGCCGCTCACGATCACCGACGAAGCGCGCCCATGATAGCCGATCGGCACATATTTGTAGTTCGGCAGCAGCGGGCTATCCGGGCGAAACAGCCGGCCCACGTTCGTCGCGTGGTGAATGGATGCGTAGAAATCGGTGTAATCGCCGATGTGGGCGGGTGCGGCCATGGCGACGTCGCCCATCCGTACCAGGAGCGGCTCGGCGGCGGATTGATGTCCGCCGCCCGACCGCAGCAGTTCAGTCAACCTATTTCGCAGCGGAGACCAATGCGCGCGCCCCAGCGCCATGAGAGGGTTCAAGACGACGGCGGAACACGCGAGCAGAGTCTCGGGCGACAGTCCATCCAGCAGACCCGCCTTTGAGGCGCGGCGCAGATCCATGATCCGGTCGCCGATGGCGACTCCGATCGCGCACGAAGGCTCGCTATGGAACACTCCGAACGGCAGGTTTTGGATGGGAAAGTCGGTGTCCGGCTGATTGGCGGACTCGACCCAACTGAGGCGGTGGTCCAAAAATGAAAGTGGTTCCAAGTGACCCGATCTCGCAGCCAAACTCCCCGCCGGCATGCTACGGCACAGAGCTTCGCAAACCAGGATCGCGGGGCGTCGTCCTGTTAACTCCCCGCCGCCTTCTTTCGAACGCGACGGATCAATGTCTCCAGGCTCACCTGCCAGCTTTCCTGGCTGGAACCGGCATTTCGAAGCGGCCTTTCACTCTCCCGAAACGACTGCCCGTCTCCAGGCCACCATTTCGAGGTCGAAGCTCCCGACCTACTCCTTCAACGCCCTGCCGTTTGTTCGTCCTGCCCGTTCGGATTCCGATTCCCTGACGCGCTCCCGGTTCGCCCCGGCGCGCGCAAGATCACTACCGAAATCCCGTTGCCTGACTCCCGTCCGGCATTCCCGACCCTTTCTCGGATCTCCACTCCCCTTCGGGGCCTTTCGAGCCCTTAAGGATCAAAGCGTTCAACCCGATTCCTGGCCAGGAAGTTCACCTTCCGAGCACTCCCGATGGCCTATCACTCCCCGGCATCGATTCTATTTTATTAGTTCCGATACCAGATCACCGCTCCAGGCTCGCTAAGCGTTCAGTGGCTTGCTGTTCCTCAGACCTCTTGGAACCTTTGTTATCATGCACCCTTTGCTATGTTACAGTCAAATGAAAAAACGGTTTCAGAGCCGTTTTCCTCAAGTTTTATTTATTGCATTTTCATACGTTTAGGTGGAACCAAAGGTGTACTACCTGTGGATAAAACGGCAAATGGGGGTTGTGTTTCTGTGCCGCGGCTGTCCGGCGGGGCCCCGGCAGGCGGTATTGTACAATTGGAGCTTGCCAAAAACGCAATCAAGGCCCTGGAGGGCAGTTGGTCTGTATGGCGGAATCGTGCTCGTGTCGCTTCTGGCGGGATTGATCGCTGCCGAAGCGTACCTTGCGTATCATAGCGCCGCCCGCATGGCGTTGCCCTTTTACAATCGCCTGTATCCTTACGTGATGTTCCGCCCCTACGAAAGCTACATCTACGAGACGCGCGAGACATCCCCGATGTCCCACGACAAGAGCAGGGTCTTCGTTTATACCAATGAAGACGGGTTCCGCGTCAGATCCCCCGGTTACAAGTTGCCCAAGGAGAAGCCCGCGGGACAATTGCGCATCGCGGTTCTGGGCGCTTCGCAAGTGGAACTTGCCAGCACTTTCGCGACTACCCTGCCGGGATCGCTCGAAACCGTGCTGCGGCGCCAATATCCCGGGCGTGATATCGAAGTGATCGACGCGGGAATCCAGTCCTGCATATCGCGGCAATCGATCGTCGAACTGGAGATCACGGTGGTCGATTACCATCCCGACATGGTGATCCTTTACGATGGCGGCAACGATCTGGGTTTGCCGCTGACGTACGAGTCGCGGCCGAACTTCCCCTACAATTTCCAGACCATGGAAGAAGCTTGGGACCTGTACCGGGAGGAGCACCGGGAGCCGTTATGGCGCATGGCTTTGCGGCGCAGCTATCTGTATCGCGCGATTCGCGCGCGGCGGGATGGCGGCGGCAGAAACGTAGTGCCCGCGGCTGACGATCCTTTTGCAGGAACGAACGCCGTGTCCCCGGAGCGGATCGTTAAGGACCACGACTACGTGGCCGGCCACGTGGCAGCGTATCTTTCCAACTGGCGGAAGCTGGTGGAGCTTTCGCGGGCGTATGGTTACCGGCCGGTGTGTGTGCTGATACCGTCTAGTGCGGGGCTGGACGCCAATTATGCGGTTCCTGCAATGATGAAATGGTTTCACCTGGACCGCGAAACCGCTTTCAAATGGGTGCGCGCGTTCGGCGTTATGTACGACGAAGCGGGCTTGCAGATCGAGCGAATGCGGCGGGCGTATCCGGAGGCCGCGTTTTTGAATCTGGCGCACGACCTGACGCCGCCGGAGCAGTACTTCTGGGATCTGGCGCATATATACGATGAAGCGAATATGATCGTAGCCGAACGGATCTACCGGCAGATACGGCCGGCGATCGAATCGGCGATGGACGCGGAAGCTCCGCGGTGAGGGCCTGGCGCGCTATACTTGCGATTTGCCGTCCAGCCGTGGAAGGAAGTTCCTCCTTTACTGCCTGATTGTGCTCGGATCGGCGATGGGAGGCGCCATCGCCGCCGAGATCTACCTTTCCTACCATGCGCCGCAGCGACTCAACCTGCCTTTTTATAACGTCCTCTACCCCTACGTGATGTTCCGGCCGCTGGAAAGCGTGGTCTACGAGACGAAGGAAACCTTCGCCATGTCGCATTTCCAGAGCCGGGCATACGTGTACACCAACGAGGATGGTTTCCGCGTCCCCTCGCCGCACTACAAGCTGCCCCGAGAGAAGCCGCCGGGCCAATTGCGCATCGCTTTTCTGGGTGGCTCGCTGGTGGAACTGGCCAGTACGTTCGACACCGCGCTGCCGGGGTCGCTCAGAAGACTGCTACGCGAACGGTATGGCGGCCGCGATATCGAGGTGATCAACGCCGGCATTCAATCCTGCGTGTCGCGGCAGTCCATTGCGCAGCTATTGTTCACGGTAGTCGACTACCATCCCGATATCGTGATTCTCTATGACGGCGGCAACGACCTGGGTCTTCCGCTAACCTACGAATCGCGGGCGAACTTCCCTTACAATTTCCAAACCATGCAGGAGGCCTGGGACCTCTACCGGCAAGAGCGGCAGCAGCCGTTGTGGAGGCTGGCGCTCGAGCGCAGCAATCTGTACCGCCTGCTGCGCGCGCGCCTGCACCCCGGCGAGCGGAAGACGATACCCACGGCGGACGCGCCGCTGGCGGGCACCAACGCGCTGCCGGCCAGCCGCATCATCGCCGACCCGGATTACGTGCGGAGCCACGTGGCGGCCTACCTGGGGAACTGGCGCAAGCTGATCGAGCTATCCGCGGCTTACAATTACCAGCCGGTTTGCATTCTGACTCCGACTGCCGCATTCGCGACCGAGTATGCGGTTGTGGAGCAAATGAAATCGACCCACATGGACCGCGCCGCCGCGCTCGAATGGCTGCGCGCCGTCCAAATGCTCCACAGCGAAGCCAGCCGCCAGATTGCGGAGATGCGCGGCGCGTATCCGGATGCCGTGTTCATCGACCTGGCCCACTTCCTGGAACCTCCCGAAAAATATTTCTGGGGCGGCCACGTCTACGACGAAGCCAACAAGGTGCTGGCCCAGCGAATCTATGCAGATATCCGGCCGCAGGTGGAGCGCAGCTTGCGCGAGGTCCAGTAGATGCAGGCCGCGCCGCCGCGCGCTCGATTGCGCCAAGCCTTACTCAACTGCGCGCTGGTGGCGGCCAGCATGCTGCTGTTTGCCGGCATTCTGGAGCTGGTGCTGCGCCTCGTTTTCGCCCGCAGCCTGGATTTTTCCATGGAGATGTGGAAGTATGCGGTAGCACTGAAACAGCCGGTGCCCGACCCGCGGCTGAGCTTCGTGCATCGGCCGAACAGCGCCGCCTTCCTGATGGGAGTGCCGTTTTCGATCAATTCGGCGGGCCTGCGCGACCGCGAATTCACGCGCGTAAAACCCCCTGGCGTGCACCGGATTGTGTGGTTGGGCGATTCCACAACACTGGGCTGGGGCGTGCCGTTGTCCGGCACCGCGCCCAAAATCCTGGAGCGCGAATTGAACGCCATGGGGCACGGCCGCTTCGAGGTGCTGAATGCCGGAGTGGGCAACTACAACACCGTGCAGGAAGTGGAGCATTACCTGACCATTGACCGCGCGTTCCATCCGGACCTGGTGATCCTGGAGTATTTCATCAACGATGCCGAGCCGGTTCCGCGCGAACGGACCGCCGGACTGCTGGGCCACAGCTACCTGGCGGCGTTCGCCGTATCGCGCTTCGACGGTGCGCTGCGCGTGGCCGGCCTGCGCCCGCGCTGGCGGGATTATTATGCCTCGCTCTATCGCGGTGGCAGCCCGGGCCTGGAAGCGGCGGAGGACGCGCTGGGCCGGTTGGCGGCCGTGACCGCGCAAGATGGAACGGGCCTGCTGGTGGCGATCCTACCGGAGTTGCATCAGATCGACGGCGCATATCCGTTCGAAAAAGAACAGCGGAAGATTGAGGATTACCTGGCGGCGCACCGGATCCGGACCATCGACCTGCTCCCTTGCCTGCGCGGCCACGGACCGGAACTGGGTCTTTGGATCACGCAGACGGATGCGCATCCCAACGTCAAAGCGAACACGCTAGTTGCGGGGTGCGTCAGCGTGGGTGTTCCGTTACCGCGTTGAGCGGCCGCCGGCTTGACTAATTCATGTCGATATCGAACTCGGGCATTAGTTCCGCCTGTCTACCCTTTTAGGCCTATATGCGATAAGGGGCGTCGGGCCGTTCCAGAGCCGGCCTGGCACACGCGGCAAGTAGCATGACAATGGCGGCTGGAATGTAGAAGAGCCCAATCGACGCGCTACCGAGAACGCTGAAACCCCACAGGAGAAGCGCAGACATGAATCGAGTAGCCTGTCTAGGCAACAGCATTGGGAGCAGTGCGACGACCACGGGAAACACATACGGTAATAGGCGGTGTGGGTCGAGTGATCGCGGGTATGCCTGACCGTTGGCGGGGGAAGAGTAGTACTCGACAGCGGCGAGGGCAACCGTAGCGACGACTCCCAGGCCGAATGATGCGGCTGACAAAATCACGCCCATCTGATAATTCTGCGAATTCCGACGTTCTCGTGGATCCGGCCTTTGAATGGTTCCAGATGTGAAGTCGTATCCGCAGTCGCATCGCACGGCGGTGCCGGGACTCAACAGCTTGCATCTCGGACAAGTCATCGTGGCCGGGGTCCGCATCGTTGCCACTCCCGTTACTGGCACTAGTGTACACCCGGTTGTGCTGGTCGACTACTGAGGGTGCCGTTATTGTCAGCGCAAAATGATAGTGTCCTATTTGCGCAAAGTAGAAATGTCCTGTTGACGCCATCCAGGCTGGGGGGATGGAACAAGGACTACTACTGATGACACAAGCCGAACGGGACCGCCTGGTGGCCCTGAAGAAGGCGAAGAAGAAATTGATCACGCAGAAGCTGGCGGCCGAGGAGCTGGGGATCACC
>DATKFU010000089.1:0-10832 GCA_035511215.1 Bryobacteraceae bacterium
ACCTCGGTGAGCGCTTCGCGATACATTACCTGACCGCCGCCGATAAGTTCCTTCACCTTGGGATTGGATTGAGCTTCGCTCCAGCCCATGAGGAAAGCTACACCAAAATTTAGCTTGTCTCGTCGCGCGTGCAAGGTGATGACCTTAGTGGCCTCACGAATAAAAACAGAGGGCGGATACGGCTCTTCTCTTATCAGGATGGGGACGAGAAGCAGTCGCATTTCCTGAAACGCAGAGGAAAAGGCGGCAAGAATGAGTTCATCCTTGCTTTTGTAGTAATCGTAAACCGCTCCGAAAGAGAGGTTTGCCTCGCCAACGATGTCTTCCATCGACGTGGCATGAATTCCTCGCCGGGAGAAGCACCTCCAGCTAGCGGCGAGAATCTGGTCGCGACGGGCTTGACGCTTTTCCTCAGAAATTTTGGGCATCCAACCTCATTCTTCATATATGTTATAACAAAGAGTGATTACTCGCTTTCTTTAGCTTATAAACAGCGGGTACTCGATTTTTGGACAACCCGAAATTGGCAAGTATCCCCAGATAGCAAGAGGAGAGAATCTCATGTCAAGCGAATATTCGGTAGATGTCGATGCCAAGTTGGCAACTCCGCTGCCAGTAGCTTCACCGTCCTCCGTAGGTTTCTCGGCCGAACGCCTCAACCGCATGGACTTCGCTATGCAGGCCGAGATTGATGCTGGCCATTATGCCGGGATTAGCGTGATGGTCGCCCGCCACGGCAAGCTCGTAAAGTTCCAACGATACGGCTATCAAACACTTGAAGGCCGCCAACCGCTGCGGGAGGACGCCATCTACCGCATCGCCTCCATGACCAAGCCGACCATCGCTGTCGCCATGCTACTCCTTTATGAAGAAGGCAAGTGGCAGCTCGACGATCCCGTCACCGAGTTCATTCCTGAGTTCGCGGATCTGAAAGTGTTGAAGGATGGCCAGCTCGTGCCACTCGATCGTCCGATGACCATGCGGCATCTGATGGCGTCCTCCGCGGGCTTCGCCTTCGGTCCTGCGTTCGGCAGCACCAATCCGAAGGTGGATGAGATGTACGCCAAGGCCGATCTTTGGAGTGGCACGAACGACGACATCATTCCCAAGCTGGCCAAGCTCCCTTTGGAAGCGCAGCCCGGTACGGAATTCCGTTATGGTCTTCAACAGGAGGTGCAGGGCGCGATTCTCCGGCGCATCGCCGGTGAGCAGCTTGACACCCTCCTCGAACGGCGAATTTTCGCCCCACTGGGCATGAAGGATACCGGCTTCGACGTGGCGCCGGACCAACGTGACCGCATCCCGCCGCGTTATATGCTGGATAGGGACCTCAAGCTGGTCCTTGCGCTGGACCAGTCGCCATTTGCAGCCGTCGCCGGAACTCCCCCCGGTGTGAGGCCCGAATACCTGCTGTCGATCGCCGGGCTTTACTCCACGGTGCAGGACTACATCCGTTTCGCGCAGATGCTGGCGAATCGCGGCACGCTCGACGGCGTCCGGATACTGTCGCCAACCTCCGTCAAGCTGATGACGACCAACCTGCTGCCGCCGGGTGTGCCGGTGCATTTCACTCAGCCGTTCGCGTGTGTTGGCTATGGCATGAACGTTGGCATTGTGCTCGAGCCATCGCACGCCGGTTTCAATGGCGGCGCCATCGGCGCGGGCAGCTTTTTCTGGGGCGGCGTGCACGGGACATGGTTTTGGGTCGACCCCACCTACGACATCGTTGTCGTCGGTATGATCCAGCAGCAGGACGCGGGGAACGCGATGACTGGGCGCCCCTATCCGGTACCGGATGTGCGCGGCATATCGCGGTCCATCACCTATGGCGCGCTTGTTGATCCTGCGCTCTAGTTAAAGAACGGTTGTTCACTTCAAAGACTCAACGAAAGGAAACAGTCCAATGTCACAAACCTTAACCGCATCGTCAGCGGGGAGCAACGCTACAGCGACTGCCTCCGCACCAGAGAAATATCCCTTCTTCCCCGACAACATAGAGTACTGGTTCGAGGCCAAACGCGCCTTCGGCGCAGCCAGCTACGGCTCCAGCGAGTTCGGCGAAGTCATGGCCAGCCTCAATCGCATAAGATCCGGCGACGATGAAGCCTGGTATAACGAGTGGAATGCCACCGCCGAGCGGATTTCCGCTGAAGCTGATGCGCAACTGGCAGCCGGTCATCGCGTAAGCGCACGCGACGGCTACCTGCGCGCGGCAAATTACTTCCGCACCTCCGAATTCTTCCTGCACGGCAACCACGAAGACCCGCGAATTTACAGCGCCTACAAGAAGTCAATCCGCGCGTATAAACTCAGCGCCAGCCTCTTTGACCCGCCTATTCTTCCGGTCGAGATTCCTTATGAGAACACGACACTGCCCGGCTACTTCCATCGTGTTGACGAATCCAACACCAAACGTCCGCTGCTTATTCTCCACACGGGCTTCGATGGGTCGGCAGAAGAAATGCACGGTGAAGGGGCACGGGCTGGTGTCGAGCGCGGCTGGAATGTCCTGGCCTTCGATGGCCCAGGCCAGTACGGGCCGATTCATCGCGAGCGCCTGCCTTTTCGTCCGGATTGGGAGAAGGTCGTCACCCCGGTAGTCGACTTCGCGCTCACGCTGCCTGGCGTTGATCCGGTAAAGATCGCGCTTATGGGCGTCAGCTTTGGGGGCTATCTCGCACCACGTGCCGCAGCTTTCGAGAAGCGAATCTCGGCCCTTGTCGCCAACGACGGAATCTACGATTTCGGCGTCACTCAGCTGGCGGCCGTCCCGCCCGATCAACGGGAAAGTTACATCGCTGCCGTCCAGCAGAAAGACGCTCCCGAACTCGACCGCAGGATTTTGGAGGCCAGCAATAAGTCTCCCGCCGCAAAATGGGCTGTAGATCAGGCAGGGTTCGTGATGGGTGAGCCCACGCCTCACGCTACCGTTGCGAAAATACTCCGGTTCACCCTTAGCGACGGCATCGCGGAGCAGATCTCCTGTCCTACGCTGGTACTCGATGCCGAAGAGGATATGTACCTGAAGGGCCAGCCGGACGTGCTTTTTGAACACCTCACCTGCCCGAAGACCATGATACGTTTCACCACCGCGGAGGGTGCCGGTGCGCATTGCCAGTGCGGCGCTGATCGCCTCGCGAACGCACGCATTTTTGACTGGCTGGATGACACGTTTGGTCTCGCGGTCAAACCGTAGGGCCGGAATCAGAAAGGAACCGAAATGTCTAACCAATCCACGCTGAATGTGCCGCAGCTTTCCGGAGAGGGCGCCGCAAAGACAATCGCACAGGCAAAAGCCAGCACGCCTTCGAAGACTGAAACCGATCCCCGTCTTGATCCCCGCATCAGGAAATTTTTCGCCGCGATGCCGACGCCAGTAGAAAAACCGAACGTTTCGAGCCGCGAAGAATTACTCGCACAGGAAAACTCTCCGGCGGTGCTGGCCGCACTGGCGCGCCAAACGGCCCTGTTCGACTCGATGGACAGTGAGGAGATCGCTCCGTCCGCCGGCTTGAGCGTGCGCGTCGAGACCCTCGCGTCCTCGCCCGACGGAAACATCATCATCAAGATCCGATATGTCCGGCCGGATAACAGTGAGATTTTGCCATGCGTGTACTACATTCACGGCGGCCGCATGGAGATGAGTTCATGCTTTGAGGGCAACTACAGGACCTGGGCCCGCATGATCGCCGCCAAAGGTGTCGCGGTGGCCATGGTTGAATTCCGTAACTCGGTACACCCTTCCGAAGTGCCGGAAATCGCTCCCTTTCCCGCGGGCCTGAACGATTGCATCTCGGGCCTCAAGTGGGTGCACGCCAACGCAGGCGCCCTCAACATCGATCCGAGGCGCGTCATCGTAGCCGGAGAAAGCGGCGGCGGCAACCTGACCCTCGCCGTAGGCATGAAGCTGAAGCAGGACGGGGAAGTCGGCCTGGTTCAGGGCCTTTACTCCCTGGTCCCCTACATCGCTGGTGAGTGGCCTCTGGCGGAGTACCCGTCTTCCATCGAGAATGAGGGGATCGTGCTCAACTTCGGGGACAACCGCGCCACCATGGCCTATGGCATTGAGGCCTTCAACGCCCGCAATCCGCTGGCGTGGCCCCGCTTCGCCACACGCCAGGATGTCGAGGGCCTGCCGCCGACGGTCGTCAGCGTAAACGAGTGCGACCCGTTGCGTGATGAGGGCATCGCCTTTTATCGGCTTCTCATGGCAAGCGGCGTCTCGGCGCGTTGCCGCCAAATGATGGGCGCCTGTCACGGAGTCGAGCTCTTGCCGGCTATCTGTCCTGATATCGCTCACTCCACCGCCAGCGATATCGCAGACTTCGCGATCACGTCAGGCGGTTTCAAGCAGGAAAGCTAACCACGGTCAGACTGGAATCCGCATCTGTGGGGTGGAGGCCTTTCGGTCCCTGCGATTCAACTACAAAGCCAGGTACTGGTGGATGAAGGCGATGGCCATGCTGCCCTCGCCCACTCCACTCGATACTCGTTTTATGGAGTTGTGGCGCACGTCACCAGCCGCGAACACGCCCGGCAGGCTGGTCTCCAAGGGAAACGGGTGGCGATCGAGTTTCCAGGTGGCGAGGTCGCGCCCGGTGCAAATATAGCCGCGTGGGTCACGCTCCAAATCGCCTGGTAGCCAGAACGTGCTAGCATCGGCGCCGATCATCACAAACAAGGCATCGGCTTCGTAGCAGTAAATATTCTCCATTTCAATCGGTGCGTTTACACATACCTCAATTCGTTCCAAAACATTTTCGCCTTCAGCAGAAATAACCTGGGCATGAGGAAGCACCTTGATGTTGGCCTTCGCTGCAATCTGATCAATCAGGTATTGCGACATGCTGAGTTTCAGCTCTTCGCCCCGTACCAATATCTTTACCTCAGCCGCATAGCTCGACAAAAAGATGGCAGCTTGTCCTGCTGAATTGCCGCCTCCTACGATAAAGACCTTCTTCCCGATCACATTTGCCGCCTCCTGCCGGGCCGCTCCATAAAATATGCCGCGTCCCAACAGGCGATCTTCACCCTTCGCCTGCAGCCGACGCCAGTCCACACCTGTGGCCAACACCACAGCCCGGGCTGAAACCGGCTGGCCTCCGTCCAACTCGCACAAATAGCCTTCACTCGAGGGAGTAAGCTTTTCAACCGAGCGCGTCAGCGCAACTTCCGCGCCGAATTGGGTCGCCTGCTTGAACCCGCGCCCGGTCAGGTCTTCCCCTGAAATCCCCTCAGGAAAGCCCAGATAATTTTCGATACGGGATGATGTACCTGCTTGCCCGCCTGCAGCACAGCGCTCGACAATCAGGACCCTTAATCCTTCAGAACTCCCATAAACGCCGGCGGCCATACCGGCCGGTCCAGCCCCCACAACCACCACGTCATAGCTGTCGCGATTGGGCTTGGTCTGCAGTTGCAAGGCATCCGCAACCTGCCTCGTCGTCGGCGGCTCAATGAAGAGTTGTCCGTCAACACTTACGGCCGGGCAATCAGGGTCGTCGGAGACGCCGGTAGGCACCCGTTCCGGATAGAAATCACGATCAACCCACTCATACGGAATACGGTTCGCTGAAAGGAAGGCGCGGATGTCATGGCAGTCCGCATCCCTGTTGCGGCCGAAGATGAGCACCCGCGATGTTGGTAAGGACAGGGAACGTTGCTGGATCAGCAAAAGCCGTTCACCCAGTGTCTCCAGAATAAGGGTGCGGGCCTCTTTTGATTCTCGAATCAAGTGATGAAACTGCTGCTTATCCAGGCGCGCGATGCGGCACGAGGTTAGGGCTCGCAATGAGCCGAAGGTCGGAGTGCCCATCAGAAGGGGCACTTCACCCAGGAACTCGCCCGGCTTGAGTTCGTACTGCGGAAACTCGGTCTGCCTTCCGTGAACATCTAGAACCATCCGCAGACGGCCTGCCAACAGCACGTAGAACCAGGCGGGTGCGCCCTCCCGAAAGAGCCATTCTCCCGGCTCGAGCCGCACGTCGGCGATAGTATGCGACAATCGAGCGCATTCGGCCTCGTCAAGACAGGCAAAGATTTTGGCTTGCCGCAATTCTTCCGGAGTAAACATGAACGCCGCCTCAAAATCGGCATAGATAATCGTGAAACTTTTGTACCACAGAACGCTGTCAATGAGAGCCACGCCGAGGAACGCAGAGCACTATGGTTACGCGTAAGGTGAAGGATTTCGCCGGTCTCGGCGTCGATCTGTTAGGCCCCTTGGCAACGCGTGCAGAGCGCGACCGGCTTGCCAACGCAACCGAATTCCCCCCACAATGAAGCGTGTACCTCTCTCTGAACTCCACCGTGGTCGCCGGCCGGGTGCGGTGGCCCGAGTTCGCCCGTCTGGCCGCCAAGGTGGGCTATCCGGGCGTGGACGTAGACCTGGCCGCCGCCATGAAAGCCGGCCTGCCGGCCACCAACTCCCTGTTAGAAGAATTAAAGATCAGGCCCGCCGCCGTGAACCTGCCGGTTGAATTTCGCAAGGACGACGACGCCTTCCGCAAAGACCTGGAAAAGCTGGGTGACGCGGCGTCCTTTTCCGCGGCCATAGGCTGCCCGCGCATGATCACCTGGATCATGCCTTCCAGCAAAACGCCCAAAGCCGAATTGCGCGCGCTATACCTGCAGCGCTTCCGCGACTGCGCCGGCGTGCTGGCGCGCTCGCACGTCCGTCTCGGGCTGGAATTTCTAGGCCCGCTGCACCTGCGTAAGATGGAGCCTTACGAGTTTATCTGGCGCATGCCCGAGATGCTGGCGTTCGCGCGCGAGTGCGGCTCGAATGTGGGTCTGCTTTTAGACGTGTGGCATTGGCACCACTCCGGCGCGACCACGGACGACATTATCAAAGCGGGCAAGGACGGCATTGTCCACGTACACTTCAGCGACGCGCCCAACCTGCCGCCCGACCAGATCCGCGACAACGAGCGGCTGATGCCCGGCGAGGGTGTCGTCAACCTGGTGGGATTCCTGCGCGCGCTGCAGCAGATCGGCTACCAGGACGCTCTCAGCGTCGAAGTCTTCGGCCGAGGCCTGAAAGACATGCCGCCCGAGGAAGGCGCCCGGCTGGGTCTCGAAACATCGCGCGCCGTGATGCGGAAGGCCGGCGTGGCTTAAGCCGATGCTTGATGCTTGAGCCGATACCTGAGAAGATGCCCGAGAAGCCGCTGGAGAGCCTGCTGACCGAACAGGTCAACCCTGCGTCCGAAGGAATCGACGCGCTACCCACCGCGCGCATGCTCGAAATAATCAACGCCGAAGATCGCCAGGTGGCCGATGCGGTAGCGCGCGAGCTCCCGGCCATCGCGCGCGCGGTCGACGCCATTGTCGCCGCCATCCAGCAGGGCGGGCGTTTGTTCTATATCGGCGCAGGCACCAGCGGGCGGCTGGGCGTACTGGATGCCGCCGAATGTCCGCCGACTTTCAGCGCCGACCCCGAGTTGGTGCAGGGCATCATGGCAGGCGGCGAGCCGGCGCTGGCCCACGCTACGGAAACCACCGAGGACGATCCGGCGATCGGCGCGCGCGATCTTTGCGAACACGGGTTCACCGCGCGCGATGTGCTGGTGGGGATCGCCGCCAGCGGCCGTACGCCCTATGTGCTGGGCGCGATCGCCGAGGCCCGGCGCATGGGCGCAGTCACGGCGGGCATCGCCTGTACGCCCGATTCAGAGTTGGCACGCGCCGTGCATATTGCCATTACGCCGCTGACCGGCCCGGAGATCGTGGCCGGCTCCACGCGCATGAAAGCGGGCACCGCCACGAAGCTGGTGCTGAACATGCTCAGTACAGCGACATTCATCCGGCTAGGATATGTTTACGGCAACCTGATGGTGAACGTGCAGCCCAAGAACACTAAGCTGCGGAACCGGGCAGCCCGCATCGTGGCAATTGCGGCGGGTATCACTTACGAAGCAGCCCAAGCCCTGCTCGGGGCAGCCGGCGACCGGGTGGCGACGGCAATAGTGATGGCAAAAGCAGGAGTAAATCGCGAAGCCGCCGAGCAGCGGCTCAGAGCGGCCAACGGGCGCGTTTCAAAGGCAATCTGACCCTGTCGAGCGGAAACTATGGATAAATTCGTAATCAAAGGCGGCCCTCGTTTGCAGGGCGAGATCCCCATTGGCGGATCGAAGAACTCGGCACTGCCGGCTCTGGCGGCGGCACTGCTCACCGACGAGCCAGTCACTCTCCGCCGCATCCCCCGCGTGCGCGACATCCGTACCATGCAGCGGCTGCTGGTGGATATCGGCAGCCAGGCGGAAGTAGACGGCGAGACGATCCGCCTGCACACGCCGCGCATCGTTTCGTCCGAAGCGCCGTATGAGCTGGTGAAGACCATGCGCGCCTCCAGCCTGGTGCTGGGGCCGCTGGTGGCGCGCACGGGCCGCGCGCGCGTCTCGCTGCCGGGCGGCTGCGCCATCGGCGCGCGTCCCATCAACCTGCACCTGAACGGTCTGGAGCAATTGGGCGCGCGCATCCAGCAGTCCCACGGCTACATCGAGGCGGAGGCGCCGGATGGGCTGCGCGGCGCCACCATCCACTTCGACCGCATCACCGTGACCGGCACCGAAGATCTGATCATGGCGGCCGTACTGGCGCGCGGCGAGACCATGCTGCGCAACGCCGCGCGCGAGCCCGAGGTCGCCGACCTGTGCGCGCTGCTATCGAAGATGGGCGCGCAAATCGAAGGCGCCGGCACTTCCACCATTCATATCAGCGGCGTCGAAAAACTGCACGGCGCGGACCACACCATCATCAGCGACCGCATTGAGGCGGGAACGTTCCTGATCGCCGGAGCCATTACCGGCGGCGATTTGAAGATTACCGATTGCGTGCCCGAACACGTGGGCGCGCTGGTGGCCAAGCTGCTGCAGGCGGGCGCCGAAGTCACCCAAACCGATGCCGCCTCCGTGCAGATCTGCGCGCCGAAGCGGCTCAGATCCGTGGATGTGACCACCGAAGAATATCCCGGATTCGCGACCGATCTGCAGGCGCAGTACATGGCCCTGATGACGCAGGCGCAGGGCATCGCCATCGTGGTCGAGACTATCTTCGAAAACCGTTTCATGCACGCGCAGGAGCTGGCGCGCATGGGCTCCAATATCCGGCTGGAAGGCCGCCAGGCCATCGTGGCCGGGCCATCCGAGCTAACCGGCGCGGGCGTCATCGCTTCGGACCTGCGCGCCAGCGCATCGCTGGTCCTGGCGGCGCTGGCAGCGCGCGGCGAGACAGTTATCGACCGCGTGTACCACATAGACCGCGGCTATGAGAAAATCGAGGCGAAGCTCGCTCGGGTGGGCGCGCAAATCAGGAGGGTCGAGTAACATGTCTCATAGCGGGGCTCACAATACGGAATTCCTGGCGCTGGTCAATGACGCGAAATCGCGCGTGAAGCAGATCGATATCGAAGGCTACCGGAAGATGGAGGCGGCGGCCGAACCGCACGTGCTCGTGGATGTGCGCGAAGACCATGAATGGGCCGCAGGGCACGCCGCCGGCGCGGTTCACCTGGGCAAAGGAATCATCGAGCGCGATATCGAGACCCAGGTGCCGGACAAGCACACGCGCCTGGTGCTTTACTGCGGCGGCGGATACCGCTCCGCGCTGGCCGCCGACAACCTCCAAAAGATGGGCTATACCAGTGCCATTTCGCTCGACGGCGGATGGAAAGCGTGGCAGCAGGCCGGCCTGCCGGTCGCGTAGCGCCCACACTCGCTTGTTTACATTCCTTTTGCACCTATTACGCGTGCAGCCTGCGATGCTGAATCGCATGGGACATAACAACATTCGGATTCTTCTTATCGTTACACTTGCCCTGCAGGCGCAGGGCGCGATTTCCTTCCGGGCCGGCCGGGACCAATTGCTAACCGGGCCGCCGGGGCCGAACGCAATTGCGGTGGCTGACTTCAACGGCGACGGCCACCTGGATCAGGCGGCAGTAGGATTCGGCGAGGCCGTGGTTTACATCCTGCTGGGCGAAGGCAACGGCAGGTTTCGACAGGTCGAAGCCATCCCCGTGGGCCTAAACCCCGTATCCATAGTAACCGGCGATTTCAACGGCGATGGAAATCCGGATCTGGCGGTGGGCAGCGAAGGGGCCGTATCCGTGCTGATCGGCAATGGCGACGGGACATTCCAGGCGCCTGTGACGTACCTGAAAAACGTTGGGAACGCGACCGCGATTACGTCCGGCGACTTCAATGGCGATGGCAAACTCGACCTGGCGGTGGCCATTGGGAACAACAACTATGTTTATGAGTTGCCGGGCAATGGCGACGGCACCTTTGCCGCGCCTATCAAGGTGTTCGCCAACGCAGATCCATTCTTCGTCACGGCTGCCGACCTGAATGGCGATGGAAAGCTGGACCTGGTCGTAGTGAACCAGGCGGGAGTGAATTCGGTGCTGTCCATTCTGTTAGGAAACGGCGATGGCACGTTCTCCAAGCCGAAGGACGTCTTTAATGCCGCAAACAACGGGTACTGGATCGCGGTCGCCGATTTTAACGGCGACGGGATTCCGGACCTGGCGCTGGCCAACCAGAATGCGCCGAATGTTACGATTCTGCTGGGCACTGGCGGCGGCAATTTCGGAACGCCTGCCGCGGTAGATGTCGGCAGCACTTCAGGCTCGAGAGGGCTGGCCGTCCTGGATTTCAACGGCGATGGGAAGCTGGACCTGGCTGTGGTCAACTTTATCTCGGGAACGCTGGCGCTCGCGGCGGGCAAGGGGAACGGCACGTTTGCGGCGCCGAAACTGATGGGGATGAACCAACCGGCCGCGGTAGCCACCGGCGATTTCAATGGCGACGGCACCACAGACCTGTCCGTCG
>DATKFU010000090.1:0-5546 GCA_035511215.1 Bryobacteraceae bacterium
CGGCGCCCGGCGAAGTCAGGCAAGAGTTCCGCATTGCCCTGGACACGCTAGTCGGGCAACTAAAGCAGGATCGCACCGTGCTCGCGGCTATCCTCTGCGGCAGTCTGTCGCACGACACCGTCTGGGCGAAATCCGATATCGACCTGGTGCTGGTCACTGTTGACGATGGGAAGTCCCCTTGTGCCTCGCTGTCCCTCTATGCGGACGGAATCAACGTACACGCCATGCTCCTCCCGCGGGCGGAGTTTCGCAAGACCGCGGAAGGCGCCATTCGGAATTCGTTCCAACACTCGTTTCTGGCCAAAGGACGCCTGCTTTATACCCACGACCCAACCATCGCCGATCTGTGTTCCCAACTCCACGTGATTGGCGAGCGCGACTCGCAATTGCAGTTGCTGGCGGCGGCCAGCAGTGCGCTGCCGGCCGTCTACAAGGCGCACAAATGGTTTCTCACGCGTGCGGACCTCGACTATACGGCCCTCTGGATTCTCTACGCGGCCACCGGGCTCGCGAAAATCGAAGTGATCGGCGCGCACCTGGTGGCGGATCGCGAGGTACTCCCGCAGGCAATGAAGTTAAATGCGCCGTTTTTCCAAATCGTCTACACCGATCTACTGAACACCAGGAAGACCGTGAAGAACGTGCAGGCTGCCCTGTCGGCTGTCGACGCCTACCTGGCGAAGCGCGCGCCATCGCTTTTCGCGGCCGTCCTCGATCACCTGCGCGACGTGGGTGAGGCGCGCTCGGCCACGGAAATCGAAGACCACTTCCGGAAAAACTACGGCATCGAAGGCGTAACCGGCGCCTGTGAGTACCTGGCCGATCAGGGGCTCGTCGGCAAGGTATCCGCGCCCGTCCGCCTCACCAAAAGAAGCAATGTCACTGTGGAAGAGTTGGCGTTCTTCCACGCCGCGAAGGCCGCCGATGCCCGCTAGGGCCAAACCGGCGGCAGCCGCCCCGGCGCCGCGCACCACCATCGCGGTACAGGGGGCGCGCGTGCACAACCTGAAGAACGTATCGGTCGAGCTGCCGCGCGACAGCCTGATCGTTGTCACGGGGCTATCGGGCTCCGGTAAATCCAGCCTCGCATTCGACACCATCTACGCCGAGGGACAGCGGCGCTACATGGAGTCCCTATCGAGCTACGCCAAGCGGTTCGTGGCCCAGGTGGCCAAACCCGACGTCGATTTCGTCTTCGGACTGTCTCCGGTGATCTCCATCGAGCAGAAAACCATCGGCAGCAACCCGCGCTCGACCGTGGGAACCATGACCGATATCGCCAGCTATCTGAACCTGCTCTTCGCCACCGTTGCGGAGGCGCATTGCCCGCGCACGGGCGAACGCGTCCAAAGCCGCCGCGCGAATCAGATTATGGAAGCCATTCTGTCGCTGCCCGATGGCGCCCACGTCGAGCTGCGCGCGCCGGTGTTTCCAGTCTACGGCGAAGAGCTGGACTTCGTCCTCACGGAGGTCCGCAAGAAGGGCTGTCGGGAGCTCGTCATCGACGGCACGCGGGTAGACATCTCCGCCGGAGTTGCCTTGGACGAATCGGCCATAAAGAACATGGACGCGGTGGTGGACCGCTGCATCGTTGGCCCAGGGCACGAGAAGGCCATCAAGGCCGCCATCGCGGCCACCTTGCTGGTGGGTGATGGACTGATGCAGGTGCACGTGCTGAAGGGCGCCGGTAAAGCCGAGGCCGACCGTTTCTACAAGGGTCTGTGCAGCCCCACGCATCAATTCGTTTATGGCGGGATTGAGCCGGAGTATTTCATGTTCAACAATCCGGAGAGCGCCTGCCGGACCTGCGGAGGCCTTGGGGTCCACAAGGTCACGCACCCGGAGCTGCTGGTACCCGATCCCAAGCGCAGCCTGCGCGGCGGATGCTTCGTGCGCGAGGCCTTCAAGTACAATCCGGACACCTGGGATGGCCGCATGATGTACAGCCTGTCGAAGACCATCCGGTTCTCGCTCGATGAGCCGTGGGAGAAGCTTACCGAAGCCGCGCGCCACGTCATCCTTTACGGTCTGGATGGCAAGAAGCTGCGCACCACCGTGCCGCCCGACGCCAAGGTCAAACGAGACGACTTTGAGGGAAAGGATGTTGGTTTTGGCGGCATTGCCCGCCGCATCGAACGGCATTACCGCCGCTACCGCCAGCGCGGCGAAGCTAACTCGGGCATGGAGCAATGGCTCGACAAAGTGATGGTGGAGCGCACTTGTCCCGACTGCAAAGGCGCCCGGCTGCGGGCCACCCGGTTACTGTTCACCATCGCGGGCAAGACCATCCACGATGTCGGTGGCCTGCACTTCGACGAACTGCACGCCTTCCTGGGCGCCATCAAACCGTCCGGCCGGGGCGCCGATGCCGGCCGCCAGGTGCTGGCCGAGATCCGCGGGCGCGTGGAACTGCTGTTGGGCATCGGTCTCGACTATCTGAACCTCAATCGCCGCTCTGGGACACTATCCGGAGGCGAGTCGCAGCGGATTCGCCTCTCGACCCAGATCGGTTCCGGGCTGATGGGCATGTTGTATGTGCTCGACGAGCCCAGCATTGGCCTGCATCCCAAAGACAATGTGAAGATGATCGCAACGCTCGAAAGCCTCCGCGATATCGGCAACACCGTCATCGTGGTGGAGCACGACGAGGATACCATCCGCGCCGCGGACCACATTGTGGAAATGGGCCCGGGGCCCGGCGTGCACGGCGGAAAGGTAGTGGCGCAAGGGACGCTCCGCGACATCATGGCGTGCGCGGAGTCGCCTACCGGGCAGTTTTTCTCGGGCAAGCGGTCGATTGCGATGCCCCTGCAGCGCCGCAAAGGCAATGGCCAGACCCTGACCGTTCGCGGGGCATGCGAGAATAACCTGAAATCGGTGAACGTCACATTCCCGCTCGGGATGCTGGTGGCGGTCACGGGCGCATCGGGTTCGGGTAAGAGCACGCTCGTGAACGAGGTGTTGTACAAGGCACTTTGGAAGCGCCTCGTGGACACCCGAACCTTGCCCGGCAGCCACGCCGGCCTGGAAGGCGCGGAACATGTTCATAAGGTGGTCAACATCGACCAATCGCCGATCGGCCGCAACAGCCGGTCGAACCCGGCGACCTACATCGGTTTCTATGACACCATCCGGGAGCTGTTCACGCGCGCTCCGCTCTCCGTCGCGCGGGGCTACAAGGCCGGACGATTCAGCTTCAATGTTAAGGGTGGGCGCTGCGAAGAGTGCCAGGGCGAGGGCGTGATTGCTACCCAGCTCTACTTCATGCCGGACGTGGAGGTTACCTGCGGCGTCTGCAAAGGCGCCCGCTTTGGCGCCGAAACGCTGGAGGTGACGCTGCGCGGCAAAACCATCACCGATGTGCTCAACATGCCTGTGGAGGAGGGCGTGGCCTTCTTCGCCGCCGAGCCCGCCATCAGCAAGAAGATCGAGGTGCTGAACGACCTGGGGCTGGGCTACCTGACACTCGGGCAATCGGCCACCACACTTTCCGGAGGCGAGGCGCAGCGCATTAAGATCGCCGCCGAGTTGAGTAAGCTGCAGCGGTCTAAGCACACGGTCTACATCCTCGACGAGCCCACTACCGGCCTGCACCTGGCAGACGTGCAGCGTCTGCTCGAATGTTTGAACCGCCTGGTGGATGCCGGCCATACCGTGCTGGTGATCGAGCACCATCTCGATGTAATCAAGACGGCGGACCACGTCATCGACCTTGGACCGGAAGGCGGCCACGCCGGCGGCGAGATCATGGTGGCCGGCACGCCCGAGGATGTCGCCGCGTGCAAGCAGTCGCACACCGGCAGCTTTCTCAAAGCGCGGCTGCGAGCAGCGCAATGCTAGTGGCGCACGCACTCGTGCGTGCCGTGTCGAGACTCGTCTCGACACCTTTGTCTACGAAGTGGCCTGTCCCGGTTTCGGCTTGTGCAACTTGCGCCGAATGTCGGGCCAGAATTCGATTACCACGAAGCCCAACGCGTCGAAGCTCATTTGGGTAACCCAGACATCCGCCGCGCTCCGCAAGTTTCGTTCGTCTCGAGGGTGATAGGTGAAGGTGGAAATGCCGGCCGCTGCGGCGGCGCCGAAGACTTCGGAGTAGTTGAATTGGGGTTGCCCTGAATCGGAACGTGTAATGACGATACGGCTCGCAGCGTAGCGGACCCGGTGCCAGAACCCCCCTTTGCCCAACTGGAAGTAACGCGGGTCCTGATGCAGCAGCGACGGCAAGATAGCTTTACTCATAAAGTTTTCGATTGTGCCGTCTGCGAACTGCATGCCGTATCGCTTGGCATACCCATCGGCCCCTTGCCCAAAGGCGGGTTCGCTGTTTTCAGCCTGGCCCATGCCCGCCAGCGCGCCATACCAGACGAATTCCACGGGATCGAATGAGCTTCGGGCGACCACTTTGAACTTTTCGGCCGGTGTCAGAGGCGGGACATGACCCGCGTTCTCCAAGGTCAGAAAGTTCGGCAGGGTGTAGAAGATGCGATCCTTCGAAGTCCCGGAAACCTGGTCCCCGCCATCGCTCTGTGCACGGTCCTTGTCTTTCTCGTGATCTGTTGCCGGGACCGAGGTCGCAACCGGCGGCTGACTCGGGTCCGGCGTCTGACCCCACAAAGTTGCCGCCGCCAGCCACGGCAGCAACCACCAAAGGCGCCTCATATTGTCTTCTCCCTAACCCATGCGGGGTCGCGGCTAGGATAGCAACTAGAGCGCCAATGGCCGAATAATTACTCTCCGCCGCTTGCACGCTGACCGACGAGGTCGCCCTTTTCAGCCCGGCAACACCACCGGCCGAGGCCGCCCGCCCGGCAGCCGCAACTCGGCCACGGTAGCGGTCGAAAGACTGTTCGAGCAGAATGCCGAACCTCCCGCCAACAGATGTATCGAACTGGCGATCAAAAGGGGATCGCACGGCTCTCCACCTGTCCATGGAGCGGGTATTGCCACCTGTAAAACCAACCTGGTGAACTTCCAGTTGCCCGCTGTAAGGACCCTGGCCGATTTGCCGCTGGCAGCCGACGCCGTGCTGCAAGCCATCGCCCACGGCGAGATCACCTGTGCGGACGGCCAACAGACGATCGGCATGCTCGACTTCTTTCGAGCGAGCCTCGCCACCACCGACTTCGATCAGCGCCTGCAGGCTCTGGAGGAAAAAGACCAGGCTCGGGAACAAACGCCTGACGCCCCAGGTGTCTGGCACGGACCCTATCCCCCGATTCGAACGGTCGCAAACTTCGACCAGCCGGCACCGATGCCGGCGTTGTCGCAAGCCATACCAGTTCGGTGGTATATGCCGATGAATTCAGGAACTGGGCATCCCCGGATTAGCGTTATTCTGCTTTACTTAAGCGCAAACAACCTTCCGTTTCGCATTTCGTCGCAGCATGTAATTGCGAGGCACTCAAACCCTACTGCATCCGGCGAATTCTTCCGGTCGATCCGGCGGCTGTATCTGAGAACGTTGGCGGCAACTCGATCCGCGCCGGCGTGACGCCGTTCGATGGCACGCAAGCGCTAGCTAATGAGTCTCGCATATACGAGTGCGC
>DATKFU010000091.1:0-6656 GCA_035511215.1 Bryobacteraceae bacterium
TGTCCTATGCGCACTCTGCTTCAGTTTTCTCTCGCGATTTCCCTGTCCGGATCGCTGTTTGCGCAGTATCCGGCGTTGACGCTCCCACCGAGCGGCGATAACCAGAAGGCATCGGTGACTCAGTTCATCGGACCGGTGAAGGTCACCATCGACTATTCCAGCCCAGCGGTACATGGACCCAGCGGCTCCAACGACCGGCGGGGCCAGATCTGGGGGAAGCTGGTCCCCTATGGTATGACGGACCTGGGTGTCCACGGCGGTAAGCTCAGCCCGTGGCGCGGCGGCGCGAACGAGAACACCGTTTTCACGGTCTCCGATCCCATTGCTATCCAGGGCGAGCCGCTCGCCGCCGGCCAGTACGGATTGCATTTTATTCCGGGACAGGACGAATGGACGGTAGTCTTCTCAAAGAACTCGTCGGCCTGGGGCAGCTTCTTCTATGACGACAGCCAGGACGCGTTGCGTGTAAAGGTCAAGCCAGCCAAACATGAATACCGCGAGTGGCTGACTTATGAGTTCACCAGTCGCCGGCCGGCGGAAGCTACGGCTGAGTTGCAATGGGAAGAGCTCGCTATACCGTTCAATATCAAGGTAGACAACATCAGCGAGATCTATGTCACCAGGCTGCGGCGGGAACTTACGGGCGGTGCCGGCTTCGACCCGAAGGCGTACGACGCTGCCGCGCAGTACTGTGTCCAGGCCGGGGTACACCTGGAGGACGCCTTAAGCTGGGCGGAGCTGGCGCTTAGCTCGCCCGCCCTGGGACAGACCAATTTCGACACGCTGAGTACCAAAGCTCTGGTGCTATCGAAAATGGGCCGCGACGCGGAGGCCGCGACGATCATGCAGGCCGCGGTGCACCTACCCGCCGCGACGAGCCAGCAGATCCATCAGTACGGCCGCCAACTGCTCAATGCAAAGAAGAACCAGGAGGCCCTGGAAGTCTTCAAGCTGAATGCCGAGCGGAACGGTGATGCGTGGCCGGTGAACGTTGGGCTGGCGCGCGGCTACATGGCGATCGGTGACTATAAGAAAGCGGCCGAGTACGCCCAGAAGGCGCTGGTACAGGCTCCCGATCCCGTGAACAAGAAGAACCTGGAATCCATGGCCCAGACGCTCGCGCAGGGCAAGCCTTACGACAACTAGGGTGGGGTGGCGTCGACAGGGCGCGGCAGCAGCGCCCTGATCGTATCCAGCGTGTCGGCGTCCACCGCTTTCTTATCCGTGCGCCAGCGGGCCATGCGCGGAAAGCGCACTGCAATGCCCGACCGGTGCCGCGGCGAGCGCTGGATGCCCTCGAACGCCAGCTCGAAAACCAGCTCCGGCTTCACGGCGCGCACCGGCCCGAACTTTTCGACCGTATTGGCACGCACGAAAGCGTCAACTTGGCGAATCTCTTCGTCCGTGAGCCCTGAGTAGGCTTTGGCAAACGGTACCAATTCGTCGCCGTCCCACACGCCGAAAGTGTAATCGGTGAAGAGGCTGGCGCGGCGGCCGTGGCCGGGTTGCGCGTAGATCAACACCGCATCCACGGAGTACGGCTGTATCTTCCACTTCCACCAGTCGCCGCGGCGTCGGCCCACGCGATAAGGCGAGCCGAGGCGCTTCAGCATGAAGCCTTCCACCTTGCGTGCGCGGGCTTCCTGACGGCGCGCGGTCAGTTCCTCCCAGGTGTCCGCCAGCACCACGGGCGAGACAATCAGGGCGGAATCGGGCGGCGCAATTTCTTCCAGTCCTGCGCGGCGGTATTCGAGCGGACGCTCGCGGATATCTTCGCCATTCAACTCCAGCAGATCGTATGCCACGATGACTACCGGCACTTCGCTCAGGATGCGCGCTCCCAGCGCCTTGCGGCCGATGCGGCGCTGCATCTGAGCGAAGGGCAGCGGCTCGCCGTTCTTCCAGGCCACCACCTCACCATCCACCACCGTGCCTTCCGGCAATTGCGCGCCCAGCATTTCCAGCTCCGGGAAGCGGTCCGTCATCAACTCTTCGCCGCGCGACCATACGAACGTGCGCCCGTTGCGCCGGATCAATTGGGCCCGGATGCCGTCCCATTTCCATTCCACCTGCCATTCGCCAACGCCGCCAAGTTCCTTGATCGAGCCTTCCAGCGGGTAGGCCAGGAAGAAAGGATACGGGCGGCTGACGTCTGCTTCGCCCGCGGCGGGGGCCACCAATTGCATCCAGAACGCGGCCGTGGGCTGCCAGTCGCCCATCAGGCGATGCGAGACAACCGCGGCGTCCAGGCCGCTTACCGCCGCCACCGCGCGCACCACCAGGCTTTGCGATACGCCCACGCGAAACTCCCCGGTGATGATCTTGTTCCATGCGAAGCGCTGGCGTTCGTCCATCTCGCGCCATGCGGATACTAGCGACGCTCGCCTGGCTTCGTCCTCTGTGTCGCGCAACGGCAGCAGGCGCTCTTCGATCCAATAGCTGAGCGGCAGGTTGCTCGAAGACTGCGCGGGCGGCAGCAGCAACGCGATGGTCTCTGCGAAGTCGCCGACGGCTTGGTAGCACTCGCCGAACAGCCACTCCGGGATGCCGGACTCCTCCATGGCCCACTGCGCCAGCTTACGCGATTCCAATAGCCGCTTCGGACGGCGGCCGATCAGGAATGTAGTAGCCCAGGCTGCGTCGGCCGGCGGCACGCTCGAGAAGTAGCGCGTAATGGCCGCGACCTTCTCGTTGGTCTTGGTGGTCGCATCGAGGGCGGCGTACAGCTCGGCGAAGGCCTTCACGGCCCAGCCTCGCTGGGATCGGCAGACTCGGCGCCGGTTTCGTCCTGTTCGCCTTCAAAGCGGGTCTCGATGGCCAGGGCATCGGTCCCCTGTTGCCTGAGCCATTCCACCACGGGCGCCCGATATCCGTGCGTAACCCACACGCGGGATGCGCCGGATTTGTGAATTGCAGACATCAAGCCTGGCCAATCGGCGTGATCGGAGAGCACGAAGCCGCGGTCGAGTGAGCGCCTCCGGCGCGCTCCGCGAATGCGCATCCAACCGGAGACGAAGCCGGTCGAAAGCGGGCCGAACCGGCGCATCCACTGTGTTCCGTTTGCCGAGGGCGGCGCCAGGATCAGGGCGTGGCTCCAATCTGTGGCGGCAGGCGCGGCACTGGCGTGGACGGTGGGGGCGAGCGCGATGCCGGCCTCGCGGTACAGCCGGCAGAAGTTCTCGACCGCACCGTGCGTGTAGATCGGACCATCCGCATATTCGAGCCCGGCGTGGATGCCTGCCAGAACGCGCTGCGCTTTGCCCAGACTATAGGCAAACAACACGCTGGCTTTGCCGGCCTGACGGTTGGCCGCCCACCAGTTCCGGATTTCGGCGAACACTTCAGCCTCGGGCGGCCAGCGATAAATCGGCAGTCCGAAAGTGGATTCGGTGACAAAAGTATCGCAGGCGACCGGTTCGAATGCCGCACAAGTGGGATCGGGCTCCAGCTTGTAATCGCCCGAAACCACCCACACTTCGCCGCCGCATTCGATGCGCACCTGTGCGGAACCGAGAATATGGCCGGCGGGATGCAGCGAAACCCGCACGCCGTTCAGCGCCAACGGTTCGCCATAATCCAGCGCCTGGATGGCCGCCTCACCGCCAACGCGCGCCCGCAACAGAGCCTCGCCAGGCCGGGCTGCGATATACGCGCGCGAACCCGCGCATGCGTGATCGGAATGCGCGTGGGTGATGACGGCGCGGTCCACCGGGCGCCACGGATCGATATAGAAATCGCCAGCCGCGCAATAGAGTCCGTTGCCCGTAAGTTGTAGGAGCAGGTCCAAAATCTTAGTATACGAAGCGCGTTACACTGGCGTTAATGACAGCAGTCCGGATGCTGCTTCTGCTATTCGTAGGTCCGGTGGTTGTGGCGGCGCCCGGCGTGCTCCCGGCGCGGGAGACGCTCGATTACACGGTGGAGTGGCGGCTGGTCACGGCGGGAAAGGCGCACCTGGCGTGGAGCGCCACACCGCGTCGCTCCAACTCAGGCAATCCGGGTTGGCAGGCCGACCTGCACCTGGAGTCCACTGGCTTGGTTTCCAAGCTGTTCAAGGTCAACAACGATTACATTTCGAATCTGGAATCGGACTTGTGTTCCTCAGGCTCACACCTGAAGGCGGAAGAAGGCACTCGGCACAAGGAAACCAGCGTGACTTTCAACCGCGAGTCGCGCAAGGCCGAATATCTGGAGAAGGATTTGGACAAGAAGGCGGTGGTGCGCGCGCAGGAGATCGACATTCCGGCGTGCGTACACGATGTGTTGGGCGGCCTGTACTCGTTGCGCACGCTGAACCTGCAGCCTGGACAGACCACCCAGGTGGCGGTCAGCGACGGCAAGAAGAGCGTGATGGCGCGTGTGGAGGCGCAGCAGCGCGAGGATATCAAAACGCCCGCCGGAGCGTTCAAGACGATCCGCTATGAGGCGTTCCTGTTTAACGACGTGCTGTACCGCCGCTATGGGCATCTATACATTTGGTTGACGGACGACGCGCGCAAGCTGCCCGTACAGATCCGCGTACGCCTGCAATTCACGATCGGCACAATTACCTTACAACTGGAGAAGGAAGAAAAAACATGAGATGGCTCGCCTGTATTGGGGCGGCTGCGGCGATGGCGTGGGCCCAGAGCGGCGGCGCATTGCTTCCGAATGAGGAAGTGCTGAAGCTGGAGCGGCGCACTGTGCAATTGATCGAATCGACCGGCTTGGCCGTGCCCGGGTTGGCGCGCGCCGGTGCGCCCGCGCTGGAAGATGCGCGGCAGGCGCTGGGCAACCTGGAAACCGCTCCGCAAAACGCCGCGAATACATTCGCCTTTGTGAGCGTTGCGCGCGCTTATCTGGCAATCTCCGAGACCGTACCGAGGCCTTATCCGTTTCCCGAAGAAGGGCGGCGCCAATTCGGCGAGCTGCGCGACGCGGTGGATCGCCTGGACGCGCATTTCCGCGCCCTGCTGGATTTGCAGCAAGCGCAGTTGCATAATCCGGACCGCGACAATCTGAAGCGGTATGCGGAAGCCGATGGAAAGCTCGGCCCGCCCTCCGCGCAGAAGCCGCGCGTCGTATTTCTGGGGGATTCGATTACCGACGGCTGGCGGCTCAACGAGTATTACGGCAGCGAGCGCGATTTCGTCAACCGCGGCATCTCCGGCCAGATCACCGGCGAGATGCTGGGCCGCATGCAGGCCGATGTGATTAACTTGAAGCCGCGGCTGTTGCTGGTGCTGGGCGGCATCAACGACCTGGGACGGGGCATAGCCGTGAGCGCCATCGAAAATAACTTGTCGATGATCGCAGACCTGGCCGAGGCCCACCATATCGGGCCGATATTCGCATCCGTGCTGCCCGTAAGCGATTACCACAAGGACGTGAATCCACAGTACGCCCGGACCGCGCGGCTCGCCCCCGCAAAGATTCTGGAGTTGAACGGCTGGCTGAAGAACTTCTGCGAGCAGCGGCATTTCCTGTACGTGGATTATTATTCGGCCCTGGTGGACAAGGCCGGATTCCTGCAGGCCGATCTGGCGGATGATGGTCTCCATCCCAATTCCAAGGGGTACCGGCTCATGGCGCCCATCGCGCTGGCAGCCATCGATAACGTAGCCAAGCCCGCCCAGCCCGAGGTGAAACCGGCGAAGAAGAAGAGTGGGGTGCGCGCCTGGCTCGAGAAGGAGCATAAGTGAGCAAAGCCGCACGCTTGGTAAAGCCGGCCGCAATGACGATAGCGGTTCTGTTAGCGACCTGCGGGGGTGCGCTGGCCGCACCGCCGGCGAAGATCGTGCTGGTAGCGGGCATGCCCAGCCACGGTCCCGGAGAACACGAGTTCAACGCGGGCTCGATGCTGCTGGCCAGGTGTCTCCGCCAGAATCCTGGCGTCGAGGCGATCGTCGCGAAAGGCGGCTGGCCCGCGGACGACTCTTTCCTCGAAGGCGCCAGCTCTATCGTGCTGTACATGGATGGCGGCGAAAACCACCCGTTGTTGGCCGATGACCGTCTCGCGAAGCTCGGCAAATTGATGAAGGGGGGCGTCGGCCTGGCCTGCCTGCACTACGCGGTGGAAGTGCCCGGCGACCACGGCGGCATGGAGTTGCTGGACTGGATCGGCGGATTTTACCGGCGGCCGTACTCGCAAAACCCGGTCAACGACGTGGAACTGACCCAGACCGCGCCGGCCCACCCTATCTCCCGCGGCTGGGATGGCTTTCGCAGCACCGACGAGTGGTATTACCGCATCGTGTTCCGCAAGGACGATAAGCGGATGGTGCCCATCCTGACCGCCATGCTGCCCAAGGACGCGCCGCAGCAGGAAACCGTTGCCTGGGCAGTCGAACGCGCGGATGGCGGCCGCGGCTTCGGATTTACCGGTGGGCACTATCACCACAATTGGGGGCTGGAGGATCAGCGGCGATTGGTGGTGAACGCCATCTTGTGGACCGCCAAGGTGGAGATTCCCGCCGCCGGGGCGAAGTGCGAACTGACGCCGGAAGACTTGAAGTCGAACCTGGATACTAAATAGACGGGCTTATGCCGCTGCCCGCTCGCCAATAATTCTCCCATTGATCCGCGGGTACGGGCCTGCCCAGCAGGTAACCTTGGACCTGATCGCAGCCGAGCGCTTCAAGAACCGCCAACTCGTTCTCGGTTTCGACGCCCTCCGC
>DATKFU010000092.1:0-8075 GCA_035511215.1 Bryobacteraceae bacterium
GGGGGGATTTGGGGGATTCGGGCGCAATTCTCTCAAGTGGCTGAAAGCACGGGGAAGAAATAGTTGCAGGATATGTGACTGGCTAGCAGCCGAAGAGCGGGTCGTGCCTGGAGGATGGAGGACCCGCGCAGGCCTGGAGGCCTGCCCCACTTAGCGCCCTGATTGCGATCCAGGACTTTTCCCAAGCCGGCAACGAGATGCGGCGCGTGAACACGTCGTAGTTGCTGCGCTCGATGCGATCCAGCAGGCGGGAATAGATGGAGATAAGCGCGGCCAGAGAGGCCCGGCTGCGACGGTCGACCAACGCCAACAGCGGCTGGGATTCCTTGTAGTATTGGCGCGCGCGGCCGGCCTCGAAGTCCATCAAATCGATGAATTCGGGCGTGCGCAGGCCGGCGCGGATATCGTCCTCGGTGACGCGAAAGCGGGCCAGATCCGCGGTGGGCAGGTAGATGCGGGCGCGCCCGGCGTCCTCACGGATATCGCGCAGGATGTTGGTCAACTGGAACGCGATGCCGCACTTCTCGGCCAGCGGCAGCGCATCGGGCGATTCGAAGCCGAGGATATGAATGGTGGTCAACCCGGCGGTGGAAGCCACCTGGTAACAATAGCGATACAGCCGATCGAAGTTCTCGAAGCGGCGCGGTTCCAGATCGGAGGCCACGCCATCGACCATCTCGTGAAAATAGCGCGGCGGAATCCGGTAGCGGGTCACGGTATCGTGGAATGCAGGCAGCACCGGATGTGTGTCGCAACGACCCGCCAGCGCCTGGTCGAGCGACACGCGCCATTGTTCGATGGCTGCCCGACTCGCGCCGGGTTCGTCGCTCAAATCGTCGCAATAGCGCATGAAGGCGTACACGGCGCACATGGCGTTGCGTTGTTCGCGGGAAAGCAGCACGAACGAATAGTAGAAGTTTCGCGCGCGGGTGCGGGCCACACGGCGGCAATGGGCGTAGGATTCCTGCAGCGTCATCAGGCCGCCCGCGAAAAAGCGGCGCGCAGCGCCGTGCGCAAAACGGCGCCTAACAGCAAGCGGACGCGCTCGGCCTTGGAGATGGCGGGCCGCCGCGAGAGTACGTCGTAATCCTGCTCCGCAATCTTGTCGAGCACGCGCAGCCCGCCGCGGCTGAACAAGTCGAGGTCGAGCGCCAGCCTACGGTCCACCATGGAAGGGAGCGGCAAGCCTGCAACGAACAGTTCGCGGGCCCGCGCTACGATCTCGCGCATGACCTCGCGGAAGGCCGGCGTCATGCGCCGCGCGTACAGATCCTGGAGCGGGTAGCCGTGGCGCGCGAGCACTTCGAGCGGGATATAGACGCGGTCCTTTTCCAGATCCACGGCCACGTCCTGCCAGAAGTTGGCGAGTTGCAGCGCGGTGCAGGTGGCGTCGGACAGCCGCTGGCGCTCCGGGTCGGAATAGCCGCAGAGGTAGAGCACCAGGCGGCCGACAGGGTTCGCGGAATAGCGGCAGTAGGCGTACACATCTTCCCAGGACGGGTAGCGGGTGACCGTCTGATCCTGTTCAAAAGCCCGGATCAAATCGGCAAACGGGGCCTGCGGGATTGCATGGCGCGCCACGGTCCCGCGCAAGGCGACGAACACGGGGTGAGACGCTTCGCCCGCGTACATGGCTTCCAATTGCCGGCGCCACCAGGCTAGCAGGCGCAGGCTTTCGGCTGGCGAGCCCATTTCGTCGCCCAGATCGTCGGCCCACCGGCAATAGGCGTAGACGTTGTAGAAGTCTTGATGCAGGCGCTTGGGGAGGAGGAAGCTGACGACCTGGAAGTTTTCGTAGTGATGCGTGGCCAGCCAGCGGGTGTAGGCTTCGGCTTCGGCGGTTGAGAACAAAGTCTCAAGCGCCTGCGGCGAACGCACAAAGTCACGCGGCACAAGACGGGCGGCCTGCGAGGCCGCCGCAGGCAGGGTGCCTGCCCCACTCACGGGATTATGGCCGTCTTCAGATGGCCGTTGTGGCTCATCAGGTGGCGCATCACTTCCAGCAGGTTGGCCAGGGGCTCCTCGCTGTTGACGAAGTCGCGGGCAGCGATGTCGCCGCGGGTGACCAGGTCTAGCGCCTTGCGGATGTACGCTGGCGTGTGATGGAAGCTGGCTTTGCACGTGATTTCGGAGTAGTGCAGCAGGTTGGTGTCGAACATTACCCGGCTATCGTTGGGGCAGCCGCCGAAGAAGTTGAGGGTGCCGCCGCGCCGCACCATATCGAGCACCCAATGCCAGGTTTCAGGTTTGCCCACGGCTTCCACGGCGATGTCGGCTCCGCGGCCGCCGGTGAGATTGCGCACGGCCTCTACGGTGTTGGCATGCTGGTCGGCGCGCACCAGTTCGTGCGCACCCATGGCTTCGGCGCGGTCGAGCTGCGTTCTGCGCCGGCCGATGGCGATCACGCGGCATCCATACAGGTGCGCCAACCGGACGAACATGAGCCCGATGGGTCCCAGGCCTAAAATGGCGATGGTGTCGCCGGGACGCGGCGCGGTCTCCTCGAAGCCCTTGAGCACGCAAGCCAGGGGCTCGATCAGGGCCGCGTCGTGATAACTGACGCCCTCCGGAATCCGGTAGGTGTTGCGCTCGACGATGCGCGCGGGAATGCGGATGTATTCGGCGTAGGCGCCGTTATTGAAAAGCAGGTCCTCACACAGGTTTTGCAGGCCGCGGCGGCAGAAAAAACAGTCCTCGCAAGGAGCCGAATTGGCCGCCACCACGCGCTCGCCTACTTTGAAGCTCTTGACATCCCGCCCTACCGCAACCACGTCGCCCGCCAGCTCGTGCCCGAACACGGCGGGAGGCACGATCATGCGTGCGTGATAGCCGCGGCGGAAAACCTTGACGTCGGTGCCGCATGTCAGCGCAACGCGAACTTGAACCAGGATGTCGCCATCGTCAATTTTGGGAACGGACACCGGCTCTACCTGCAAGTGTTCCTTGCCATACAGCACGGCAGCCATCATGTGCGTTTTCACTGTGTCCACCTCTGTGGCTGAACGATAATTTTCAACGATTCAGGACCGGGATGCAATGCTAAATCGATTCCTGAACGGATTTTAACAAGGGGCACCCGGTGGGAGATGAGTTCTTCCACGGGCAATGCCCCGCTGAAGACCAGTTCCGCGGATTCTTTCTGCAAATCGACGGAAGCGCTGTAGCACCCGAACAAACTGCGCTCGCCCACGCAAATCGCCGCGCCAGAAACCTCTACGCGCTCGGTTTCGGATGTTTGGGCAAACAAAAGAATACGCGCGCCCGGACGTGAAAAGCGGACCGCTTGCTCCACAATACCGGGCACGGAAGCCGCGACGACGACCAAGTCCGCTCCGCGTTGGCCCGTCAGCCGGCGGACCTCCGCTTGCACGTCGGTCTCGCGCGGGTCCCAGGCTTCCAGCGCGCCGCAGCGGCGGGAAAGCTCGCGGCGTGCGGCTATGGTGTCGGTCGTTACAATTGTTGCGCCGGATCGCCGGAGCAGCATGGTGAACAACAGGCCGATAGGCCCCTGACCGATCACCACGGCGGTTTCATCCGGTTGGGGGGCGCACTGGACTACGGCTTTCAAACAGGTGTTCACCGGCTCAACGAAGCTGGCGCGTTCGAAGGATACACCATCCGGAATTCTTTCCACGCCCCTTTCGACGATCCAGTCCATAACCCGCACATACTGCGAGAATCCGCCGCCAGCCGGTTCAAATCCGGCAGTAACCCCAACTTTCTTGTATACAGGGCACTGCGCATACAGTTTCCGCTGGCAATAGAAGCAGTTCTTGCACGGAATGTGGTGAAACACCACTACGCGATCACCAGGCGCAAACCCGCGGACATCGCCCGAAAGCCGCCGCCCGGCGCGCACAACAACTCCAGCCGTCTCATGTCCATAGATGCGTGGAGGGGCCAGAAGGTTGTATTCGATTTTCTTCAGGTCGGTGTGGCAGATCCCGCAAGCCTCCACGCGCACTAAGATTTCGCCCGCCCCGATTTCCGGGATGGGCACCTGTTCGACGGAAACGATACTCTGGCCCTTGTATACAGCCGCGTGCATGGTGGGCGGGATACTCCAGTCAGAATCGGCAACCGGCAACGAATTCTCCTAAGGTACGCGAAGCTATGCGGCAGAAATTGCGTAACCGGAACAATTCCGGGAACGCCTTTCCGGGATTCCCTAACGCAGACGTTAAAAGGCTTATTGTACCGAAATGCCCGTCGGAGCGCAGAGCTTTATTGAAATCCACGACAAAGGTTTGGGTGGCGGTATCGGTCACCGAGCGGACACAAAACAGGGGGATATCGTGCTGAGCGGCGACCTGGGCTACCCCGCCGGCCTCCATTTCCACGGCGGAAGCGCCGGCGGCCCGCAGCAGGGCCTTTTCGGAGGCAGTCTGGGCGACGTGCGCGATGGAGGCGAGCACGCCGGTCGAGTGGGGAGCATCGCTGCGCGGTAGGCACACGTCAAACCGGCGGCCTGCGGCATCCACCGCCGTAGCCGCGAAAACATCGCCGATTTGCAGCGCCGGATCGAGCGCTCCACAGAATCCCATACTGACGACCGCTTCCGGCCCACACGCCTGGCAGGCTATCTCAGCAGCCCGGCCGGCATGCGCCGCGCCCGCGCCGTTCGCCACCATCCACAGCCGCCGTCCGCCGGATTCGCCGGACCTGGCCCAATAGACCGGCCACTGCAGCTTGCGCACACCCGAACAAAACCGCAGCAGCCCGTCGAACTCGCGGGGCTCGGCGGCCACTAACAATATCCGTTGGCCCGAAACCATTCCACCGCCCGCCGAAGCGCGCCTTCCACGGGAGCCGGCCGAAACCCCAACTCACGCGCGGCCTTCGCGTGCGAAACGAACATTTTCTTACGCGCCATGCGGACCGCGTCGAGCGGCGCCCGCGGCGGCTTCCCGGTGACCCGCGCCCACGCCGTGGTTACCACCCCGGCCGCATAGGCCACGGCGTAGGGCAAGCGCACGGTGGGCGCCGGGCGGCCCGCGATCACGGCCAGCTTTTCCAAAATCTGCGCCAGCGTCAGGTTTTCCGATCCCAGTATATAGCGCTCTCCGGCGCGGCCCCGCTCGCAGGCCAGCAGCTGCCCGAGCGCGACATCGCGCGCATCCACCAGGTTCAAGCCGGTGTCGATAAAGGCAGGCATGTCTCCTTTTAAGAAATCCAGAACGATCTTGCCGGTCGGCGTCGGCTTAATATCGTGATCTCCGACAGGCGCCGTAGGATTCACAATTACGACCGGCAGACCGGAAGCCGCGAATTCCAATGCGGTAAGCTCGGCCAGAAACTTAGAGCGTTTGTAGGCGCCCGTCATGGCATCGAGGGAAACAGGGCAATCTTCGTTGCCTTCGCCCGCATGCGGCAGTCCGATGCAGCCCACAGTGCTGGTGTAGACCACGCGGTCGACGCCCGCATCGCGGGACGCTTGCAGCACGTTGCGGGTACCATCTACGTTCGAGCTATATAGTTCGCTCTGGTCGGCCGCCCAGAGCCTGTAATCGGCCGCTACGTGGAAGACCAGACCACACCCTGCCACGGCGCGCGCGATGGATGCGGCGTCGCGGAGATCGCCCGGTACGGATTCGACTTCCAGCTCGCGAATGCTGCTCGACGGGCGAACCAGCGCTCTTACCCTATGCCCGCGCTCTACCAGGAGCCGGGCTACGTGCCAGCCTAAGAAGCCCGAAGCGCCGGTTACCAGCGTGGGCTTCATCTAACCAGAAAAAGGGGGGGTCTGGAGACCCGCCGCAGGCGTGGACGCCCGCCCCACAAGCCACCTGCAACAGTAGCAAGCAGGCAGAATGAACATTATTTTAGGGCCCAGGTTAGCATCTTGAAGCTGTCGGCCAAGCTCGCCGTAAGGCCCAGCGCCGCGGAGGGCTCGAAGCCGCAGTGCATCATGCAGTGCTCGCAGCGCGGGTCGTTGCCCGGACCGTAGTTTTCCCAGGGCGTCTGGGTCATGAGGCCCTCGAAGGTCTTGTAGTGGCCGTCGGTGATCAGGTAGCACGGCCCTTTCCAGCCTTTAATGTTGTAGGTCGGCGTGCCCCAGGCGGTACACGGAAGTTCGCGGGCGCCCTTCAGATAGTCGAGATAAAGCGGCGTCTGCTTGATATAGAAGCGCTGGGCCAGACGGTCGATGTCCTGGAACTTCTCGCGAATATCGTCCCGCGTCATGAAAATCTCGCGGTCGTCGACGGCGGAATATCCGTAGGCCGGAGCCATTTGATGGCCGTCCAGGCCGAATTGTTCGAGGTACTCAAAGAGCGCCTCGATCTCTTTCATGTCGGTTTCCTTGTACACCGTGGTGTTGGTGCACACCATGAAACCGGCCGCCTTGGCCGCCTTGATGCCCTCGATGGCTTCCCGAAAAACGCCTTCGCGCTCCACGCAGATGTCGTGGGTTTTCTCCAGCCCGTCGAGGTGCACATTAAAGAAGAAACGCTTGTCGGGCGTGAATTCGTGGAGGCGCTTCACGATAAACATGCCGTTGGTACAAAGGTAAATGTTTTTGTTTCGGGCGAGGATGCCGGCCGTCAGCTCGCCAATTTGCGGATACATCATGGGCTCGCCGCCGCAGATGGAGACCATGGGGGCGCCGCATTCATCCACCGCCGCCAGGCATTCTTCGAGGGGCACACGCTGGGTAATGGTGGACTCGTACTCGCGGATGCGGCCGCAACCGGTGCAGGTGAGGTTGCAGGCGTGCAGCGGCTCGAGCATCATCACCAGCGGGAAGCGCTTGCGGAGCATAGGATGCGGCTGGCGATTGGCGCGGTCTGCGGGCACACCGTGGATAATGCGGAACGGATTGGCCAGGTCCGGTGCGGAGGCTACGTCTTTCTGCCATTCCGGGCGGGGACGCATCCTGTTTTTGAGGATGTATCCGGCCATGCCAGCGGTCATGGATAGGGGAAATCTCATAAATTAGTCCAGGAAGCGACCTGCGAGGTCGCTGCAGGCTGCGAGCCTGCCCCACGTATAAATTCGGATAGGGCGATCAACGGGAAATATAAGCTGTAGTAGTGGTAGTTCAGGTAGAAGACGCGGGGGAAGCCGGTGCCAGTAGCCAGTTCTTCGTCCCAGCCGCCGTCCGGCCGCTGCGTATCCAGCAGGTATTCGATGCCATGGTGCACGCTGAGGCTGTTGGTGTCGCCGCCGGCGATCAGGCCTAGCAAGGCCCACGCCGTTTGGGATGGCGTGCTTTCCTCGGGCACGAAAGAGCCCTGGTCGTAGCTGGCGCAACTCTCGCCCCAGCCGCCGTCGGCGTTCTGGATGGAGCGCAGCCATTCGCCGGCGCGCAGGATGGAGGCCTCGCGATCGTCGTACCGCGCGGCGCGCAATCCGCGCAGCGCGAAGCATGTGCCATAGATATAGGCGACACCCCAGCGGCCGTACCAGCTTCCATCGGGCTGCTGGTTGCGCAACAGAAAATCGACGCCGCGCTTCACCCCGGCATGCGCGCTTCCCAGCCCATGTGCGCCCAAAGCCTCCAGCACGCGTCCCGTGATATCGGGGCAGGCCGGATCGAGCATGGCGTTGTGGTCGGCGAACGGGACGGCGTTGAGGAACGTCCAGTTGTTGTCTACATCGAAGGCGGCCCAGCCGCCGTCGCGGCCCTGCATATCCAGAATCCAGTTGAGCGCGCGCCGATGGCAGGCCTGCTGGGCCGCAGGATCCGAGGCACTCGCCCGGCTGAGCGCCAGCAGAATCATGGCGGTATCGTCGATATCCGGATAGTGATCGTTGCGGAAGAAGAAACCCCAGCCGGAGGGCTCCGTCGAGGGACGCTTCACCGACCAGTCGCCTTTGACGCGGACTTCCTTGGATAGAATCCAGTCGGCCGCACGGCGGAGGGCTGGGGCCACGGCAGACGACGAAAAACGATCGTCTACCCCACATGCTCCACCCACGGCAAAGCCGGCGAAACCGGTGTCCCAAATCGGCGAGAAGCAGGGCTGGAACAGGAATCGCCTGCCGTCGTCGATCATGAGCCGGTCGAACTGGTAGCGGGCTTCCTGGCTGGCGGGGTGATCGGCCGGATAGCCAAGCACGTCCAGCGCCCCCCC
>DATKFU010000093.1:0-3839 GCA_035511215.1 Bryobacteraceae bacterium
GAGAAAGTGGACGTCTCAAAAGATACTGCGATGTCGTTCCTCAAGGAGTCATTCGAGTTCTGCAATAAGGCGGTGGCCGCAATGACACCCGAGCGATTGGATACCGTGGTTGGCCCGGCGGCGCGCAATCTGACTGGTTCCGGTTTCGAATGGCTGTTTGGGTACTTCACCCACACGGCGCATCACCGAGCACAGGGAGAAGTCTACTTGCGGGTGAAGGGTATTAAGCCACCAGACTATCAGTTTTAGCGGAGAAGCGCTGACGCACCAGTACTGTCGCGGAATCGCCAAGCGCGCCTGATCAAGTCCGCGAGCGACCAGATCGCGCTCTTCAACGCCGAACATGCTTAACACAACTGAATGGATCTAAAGCGGCCAGGCTACCTGGCTGTGCGCGCGCTTGCCGAAACTCACGGTGAAGTGCGGGCCCGCCGACGTTTCTGGGATCACGGCGCGCTGGTAGGCGGAAACGGGACGCCCAGACTGAGGACAGCAACCAGACAGTGTGTCCGGACGATAAAGGCAATTAAGGCAGTCGCCGGGCCATCAGCGGGTGGCGGACTACGCAGCCATGCACGCCGGTTGGTTTACGCTTCCTTCCTTGGGAAACGCTGTTACAAAAGGTTGCGCGGATCGATGCAACAACCACCACAGCGTGGGTGTTTACACGATTCCTTCTGAGCGGCTATCCTCCATTATTAAATCCATCGATTCAGTGCACTAAGAATGACCTGGCCTATGCGCAGAACCGCCATCAGTTCGCTTATCCTTTTACTCGCCATCGCCGCGCTGGCGACGCGTTCCTTCCTGCGCCTTTCGGCCCAGTCTCCCACGCCCGCGGCGCAGGAAACCTGGAACGCCTCGGCGCGCCAGGTGCTGGTTCGCTACGGCATCACCGATACAGCCGCCCGCAACTGGAGAGGCTGGATGGAGCCGGCTTCCGCGGACGCTCGCGTGCTGGCATTGGCTGGCTATCATTTCTCGAACGAAGACCAGGTAACCACGTCGGACAGCGGCGCGTCCGAGTTCTCGTTTTCGACACGCGCCTGGACGCCCAACGTCCAGCAGGTGGACCTCAGTCCCGTTCTGCCGGGACCGCGCGCGGTCTTCCCGAACGGCATCTACGCCACCGTGAGCGGCGCCGGGGCAGCCCGCTTCCACGTTTTCGGCGCGGGCGACTTCACCTTCTCGCTCGCCGATCTGGATGCCCGCCGCCAGCTTTCGTTCGATAAGGGCAATATCGAGGTGGAAGAGGTGGCCCGCCCATTCGGATTGAGCACCGGCGGCGAAGCCGATTTTCCGTCCATTGCGGCGGATGGCGCCGGCCATGTGGCCGTCGTCTGGCAGGAATTCCTGGGCAACCGCGACCGGCTCGTCACGCGCGAGTGGCGGGGCGCGCAGTGGTCGCCGCCGGAAGTGATCGAAGTGCGCGAGACCGCCGATATTCTTCGTCCATGCGCCGCCTACGATGGCCGGGGACAACTGCACGTGCTCTGGTCCGCGCAGGTCGATGCCAATTGGGACCTTTACGAGCGTCACAAGAGTGGGACGTCATGGAGCGCCATTGAGCGGCTGACAACGGCGGAGGGTTCCGACTTTAATCAGCGCCTGGTGGCCGATGCGCGCGGGAATCTCTGGCTGGCATGGCAGGGCTTCCGCAACGGGCAGTCCGACATTTTTCTGAAGACCTGGCGGGAGGGAGCCTGGGGGGCCGAGACGAAGGTTAGTGAATCGCAGGCCAACGATTGGGAACCAGCGCTGGCCGCCGCGGAAAACGGCACCGTCTGGGTTGGCTGGGACACATACGATCGTGGCAATTATGACGTGCTGGTGCGCGCATTCGTCGACGGCCAGCCTGGTCCGGTGCGCGCCATCACGCGGTCGCCCCGGTTTGAAGCGCACGCATCGCTGGCCTGCGACAAGCAGAGCCGGCTCTGGATCGCATTCGACGAGGCGGAAGCTAACTGGGGCAAGGATTACGGCTATCTGGTTAAGACGGCGGGCAATCCGCTTTACCAGTCGCGCAAGCTGCGGTTTGTGCGGCTCACAGGTGACGTATTGGAAGAGCCCGACGTGCCGCTGGAGGCGGCCTTTCCGCTGTATCTACCGCGCTTCCTCCAGAATCCGCAAATCGCCGTCACCGCCGACGGCAAACTGGCGGTGGCAGCGCTGCAATTGACCAAGTCGAACAGCGTCATTGAGGTGTGGGGCGCCAACGGGATTTGGGAGAACGCGTTGTTCACGCTGGATGGCGGCGGCTGGCATCGTAACCAGGCGATTCCTCAATCGTCCGGCGCCAATGACTCGCGCGTCGCCGTGGCAGCGACTCTGGACGGCGGATTATGGGCCGCCTGGGCTGCCGACGCGCGTGACTTCAACGTGGCGCGGCCGGGCCGGCAGAACGTGTTTGCGGCCATCGTTCCGCAAGAGCGTGGCGCTGGAGAAATCCGCTTCAGGCCCTTCGTGGAGTGGCCCGAATTGTCCAGCTCCACGCATCCCAAAGAAGCCGAGGATCTGCAGACCGTGCGCGGCTATCGCATACGGTCGCAGGGAGCGGAGTACCGCATCCTGCGCGGCGACCTTCACCGGCATACTTCGCTCTCTACCGATGGCGTGGGCGACGGCTCTCTGTGGGACTTCTATCGTTACGCGCTGGACGCGGCCTCGCTGGACTTTTCCACGGTCACCGATCACCAGGGCGGAGCCACTTCTTACAACTGGTGGAAGACACAGAAATCCACCGATCTGTTCCTGAATCCCGGGCGGCTTACTACTCTGTACGCCTATGAGCGCAGCGTGGTGTATCCGAACGGGCACCGTAACATCGTCTTCACGCATCGCGGCGTGCCCATCCTGCCTATCGATCCGGCGGAACAGACAGGGCCGGACGCGGGCGGCGGACCCGTGCGATCGGCCGAAGCCGTGCTGCCCTATCTGCGTCAGTACAACGGCATCGCCTTCCGTCACACCACGGCGACCGATCAAGGCACAGACTGGCAGGATCACGATGGCACGCTCGAACCGCTGGTGGAGGTCTATCAGGGACACCGCGTCGTCTACGAACATGAGGGCGGGCCGAAGGGCGCGACGGCTGAGAAGCTGTATGCCCAGCGTAGCGGCTACCGCCCGGCGGGCTTCATCTGGAACGCCCTGGCCAAGGGCTATCGCATGGGCATGGAAGCGGCTTCGGACCACTGCTCGACACACATCTCATACTCGTGCATCGTCAGTACGGGCGCAGGCCGCGACGATCTGGTGGATGCCATGCGCAAGCGCCATTCGTACGGCGCAACGGATAACATCGTGCTCGATTTTCGGGTGGAGGCAGGCGGACGCGAGTATCTGGGGGGCGATGAGATTCCGGCGACGCGCGATTATACGCTGAAGGTGAATGTCATCGGCACCGGCCCTATCCGCCGCATCGATGTGATCCACAATGAGACTTATGCCTATGAGGCCACGCCCACCGGACAGCGTACGGCAAATTTCACGTATGTGGATTCCCACCCTGCGCCTGGTGAAAACCGCTACTACGTGCGCGTCGAGCAGGAAGACGGCAACATGGCTTGGAGCTCTCCGGTATGGGTGTTGCGATAGGAACCGCGTCGTCCCGTAGCGGCTACACCAACATCCTGAGCGCGTGACAGCGATTGATCTCAACAAATTCGCGCGGACCATCTCTTGAACCGGGACGCTAGCGATATTGCCTGTTAACTGGCCAATCGCTGCCTATTTCGTCGTCAGCTTACGGTGCCGAATTTGAGCGATCATCTTCATGAGGCGGTTCTCCAGACGGGTAAACAGACGCCGCGTGGCGTCGTCGCACGTACCTCGGCGGC